>CANTEO010000010.1 GCA_947652855.1 uncultured Roseburia sp.
AATATTTTATTTTCATTTTCAATATCTTTGTCATTCTGTACTTTTGTCGCAATTCCTCAATGCTTTTTACTTCTGCAAAATATTTATACATAATGTCCGTACTCCTTTTTGAAAAGGCGCCCGACTATTGATTTCATAAATAGAACGAAGGCGCCGCTTAAACATCTATTTTGATGATTTTGCGACACCCCCGTGTTACGTAAAATAGCACGTAATTTATAAGCATAAGCTCAGTTTTTGTATGGAGGGTGGAATACAATTATAGAATATCAATATATTCCCCGCTTAATGCCTTATTCATGCTCCTTACGGCGCAGAATTTTCCGCACATAGAGCAGCTGTCCTCCTGCTCTGGCTTTCGGCTCTCCCGAACCTGCTTTGCAGTTTCCGGGTCTATGGCGCATTCCCACTGCTTTTCCCAGTCGAATGTCCTCCTTGCGTCAGCCATCGCGTCGTCCAAATCTCTTGCGTAAGGGATTTTTTTGGCTATGTCAGCCGCGTGAGCCGCGATTTTTGAGGCGATGATGCCTTGCTTTACGTCGTCAACGTTTGGCAGGGCCAAATGCTCCGCAGGAGTGACGTAGCAGAGGAACGCGGCGCCTTCGGATGCGGCAACGGCCCCGCCGATCGCAGAGGTAATATGGTCGTAGCCTGGGGCGATGTCGGTCACAATGGGCCCAAGCACATAAAACGGCGCGCCCATGCAGATGGTTTGCTGCAGCTTCATGTTGGCCGCAATCTGGTCAAGGGGCATATGGCCCGGGCCTTCCACCATCACCTGGACGTCTTTTTCCCAGGCGCGTTTTGTAAGCTCTCCCAGGCGGACAAGCTCTTCAATCTGGCAGACGTCGCCTGCGTCGGCAAGGCAGCCGGGGCGGCAGGCGTCCCCTAAGGAGACCGTCACGTCATACTTGCGGCAGATTGCAAGAATTTCATCAAAATATTCATAAAAGGGGTTTTCGTTTCCCGTCATGCTCATCCAGGCGAAAACCAGGGAGCCGCCCCGTGACACAAGATTCATTTTCCGTTTCTGCTGCTTGATCTGCTCAATTGTTTTTCGCGTAATGCCACAGTGGAGCGTGACAAAATCCACGCCGTTTTCGGCGTGCAGGCGAACCACCTCAAGAAAGTCTTTGGCTGTAAGCTTAGCCAGATCCCTTTGGTAATGAATGACGCTGTCGTAAACAGGCACAGTGCCGATCATGGCGGGGCATTCGCTTGTCAGTTTTTTTCGGAACGGCTCTGTGTCGCCATGGGAGGAAAGATCCATAATGGCTTCTGCGCCTAAGTCTACCGCGGCCATCACCTTTTTCATTTCAAGCCCGTAGTCCTTGCAGTCTCTGGAAACGCCGAGATTGACGTTGATTTTGGTGCGCAGCATGGAGCCGACGCCGTTTGGGTCGATGCATTTATGCAGCTTATTGGCGCAGATGGCGATCTGGCCTTTGGCTAAAAGCGCACGGATTTCTTCTTCCGTGCGGAATTCTTTCGCTGCGACAGCCTTCATTTCCGGGGTGATGATGCCGCGTTTTGCGGCGTCCATTTGTGTAGCGTATTCTCTCATATAGTAATCCTTTCCTTATTTTTGCGCATAACAATGCGCATAGAGGGATGCCCGCAGGGTGTTTCCTTATTCCTGCGCAGAGCAATGCGCATAGAGGGATGCCCGCAGGGCGTTTCCTTATTTTTGCGCAATTTTTGCGCAAGGTAGTTGTTATGGTTTTGTAATGCGAAACGCATGGTTCATAGGCCCGCTGCCATGCCCCAGGTCAAGCATTGCGCTAAGCGCGCCGGACAGGTAGCCTTTTGCCCGTTCGATGGATGCGGCAAGGGGAAGTCCGTTGGCAAGGTTTGCCGCTATGGCGGCGGAAAACGTGCATCCGGTGCCATGCGTATTGGGGTTGTTGATCCGTTTTCCCTGAAACCAGAGGAAATTTCCGTTTGCATAGAGCAGGTCGTCCGCGTCGTCTGCGCCATGTCCTCCCTTGAGCAGCACGGCGCAGCCATATGCGTCGCTAAGCTGCCTGGCGGCGGCGATCCTGTCGTTTTTGCCTTGGATCGGCAGGCCGGACAGCGCTTCTGCTTCAGGGATATTTGGCGTAATGACGCTTGCAAGGGGAAAAAGCTCGTTTTTTAACGTTTCTACGGCGTCCTGTTTTAAGAGCGCATGGCCGCTGGTGGATAGCATAACCGGGTCAACGACAATCTGCGTTGCCCTGTGCCTCCTTAAGCATTCGGAGATGGCCCGAATGAGCCTTGCAGAAGCCGTCATTCCGATTTTTACTGCGTCGGGAAAGATATCTTCATATACAGCGTCTATTTGCTGCCTTAAAAATTCCGGGGAGGATTCCAAAATGGCCCTTACGCCGACAGTGTTCTGCGCGGTCAGCGCCGTGACTGCGCTCATAGCGTACACGCCGTGCATCGTCATGGTCTTAATGTCTGCCTGAATGCCCGCGCCTCCGCTGGAGTCGGATCCGGCGATTGTCAATGCGGCTTTCATAGGCTCACCTCTTTTTGGGGCTGCGCCGCGCCGTTTGCGTCGCCATGCCCTGCGACAGCCTCTGCCAGGCGCCTTAGCTCACGGGCGGATGCTTGAATATCGTCGGCCAAGAAAATTGCCGAGACGACGGCAATGCCTTCAATGCCGCAGCCTTTCAGTTCCAGGGCGTTTTCCTGGCTGATGCCGCCGATTGCGACGACGGGGATAGAGACGGACGCGCAGATTTCCCGCAGCTGGCCTGGCGTGATGCGGATGGCGTCTTTTTTTGTGGGGGAAGGGAACAGGGCGCCCACGCCAAGGTAGTCCGCCCCGTCGGATTCGGCAGCCTGCGCCTGTTTTACTGTTTTTGCAGTCGCGCCGATAAGAAATCCCTTCCCGGCTCTTTTGCGGATGTCTGCGACGGATGCGTCATGGATGCCGACGTGCACGCCGTCTGCCCCGCTCTTTATGGCGGCTTCTGCATTGTCGTTGATGATAAGCGGCACATGGCGCCGGCGGCAAAGCTCCTTTACCCGCAGGGCTTTTTGGATCAGCGCATCTTCGGAAAGGCCTTTTTCGCGGAGCTGGAGCATGGTCGCTCCGCCTGTCAGCGCCGCCTCGATGTTTTTATAAAAGGATTCTTCTGTTGCGGGCCGGGGATCCGTCACCGCGTACAGCCGCAAAAATTTTTTTTCAAAGATCATGGAATTTCTCCTTAAATTCAGATAAGTATCTGTTTACGTCTTCGCATTGCATGGCCCCTCCCATCACGCAGGCGCCGGCGGCTTTGGCTTGCTTTATGGCGGCCATATGCTTGGCGCGGACGCCTCCGATGGCATAGACGGGAAGGGAGACGCTTTCGCAGACGCGCTTTAGGAACGCAAGGCCCCGTCCGGGCAGCCCTTTTTTACAGTCAGTCTCAAAAATATGGCCTGCTGTGATGTAGGTGCAGCCAAGCGCCTCTGCCTCGCGCGCGTCTTCTACGGAATGGCAGGACGCGCCAAGCGTAGGGAAACGGGATTTTTCGGCGTCGGGGAGCCTGCGCAGGATGGGGAGCGGAAGGTGCAGGCGCCTGCAGCCCTGCCTGGCCGCGACGTCCGCAAATGAATGCAGGATGCATGGCACGCCATATGCCTGGCAGATGGCAAGCGCCTCTTTTGCCAGATTTTCATAGGCGGCCTCGCTTACGTCTTTTTCCCGAAGCAGGATGCCGCCTGGCCGCGCGGCTGCGATTTGCTCCATTCGGGCAAAAAAATCCTCCCTGCACAGCGTCCGGTTGGTGACGCAGATCAACTCAGACATAGACATAATCGTTTAAGACGGGCTGCAAGCCTTCCTTGGCAATGTCCCGATACATTTTCCCAAGGCTGCGGCTGTCGTCAATCTCAAACTGCTCGCCGCCTGTCGTGCCTTCGGCCGCCGTCCCGCTGTATTTGCCCTCATGGTCCCCGATGCCCGTGGAAACGCCCGCAGATACTTTCGTCGCCGCGATTTTTACAATCCCGTTGCGGAACCGCCCGCTTTCACGGGAGGACACCGTAATGCCGACAAAGGGCAGGAAAATGCGGTAGGCGCAAAGAATCTGGCAAAGCTTAGCTTCGTTCACGTCCAGGGGGCGGATGCTCCGATTGTTTAAGATGGGGCGCAGCCTAGGGCAGGAAAGAGACAGCTCTGCGTGAGGGTATTTGCGCTGTAAAAAGTAGGCGTGCAGCGCGCTTGCCAGGGCGTCCTTGCGGAAATCAGACAGGCCCAGAAGGGCGGAGCAGGCCACCCCGCGCATGCCGCCCCGCAGGGCGCGTTCCTGCGCGTCAAAGCGGTAGGGCCAGACGCGCTTATGCCCAAGCAGGTGCAAGGCTTCATAGCGGTCCGTGTCGTATGTCTCCATGAAAACCGTCACATAGTCCGCGCCGCATTCGTGGAGGTATCGGTATTCGTCCGTATTGACGGGGTAAATTTCAAGGCCCACCATGCGGAAATGGCGCCGGGCCAGCCTGCACGCCTCTCCTATGTACGCTACGTCGCTTTGGCTGCGGCTTTCCCCGGTGAGGAGTAAGATTTCCTCCATGCCGCTGCCTGCGATGACTTTCATTTCCCGCTCGATCTGCTCCATGGAAAGCTTTTTGCGCGGGATGTCGTTATAGCAGTTAAAGCCGCAGTATACGCAGTAGTTCTCACAGTAGTTGGCAAGGTACAGCGGCGTGAACAGATACACCGTGTTCCCAAACTGCCTGCCGGTCTCGCGGCTTGCCCTCTGAGCCATCTCTTCTAGAAACGGCTCGGCGGCGGGGGAGAGCAGGGCCTTTACGTCCTCTATGGAGCAGACGTCATGCCCAAGCGCGGCAATCACGTCGTCTGCCGTGTAGCGTGCATAATCATAAGAACGCATTTGCGTCATGACGCTTGCGCAGATGTCCGATTCGATCTGCTCCATTCCGGGCAGATATTCCATGTGGCTTTTGCGTGAGGAAGGGTCGTTTTCCAGCCGATGCTTTTTTTCGAGGGCCTCTTTGGATAAGTGCGCCCCGTCCACAAAAAAATTTCGTTCCATAACGGCCTCCTAATCGTGCAGAAATCCGGTCAGCGGGTCGGACGCGCTTGCCCCGCGGGGCAATACCCTGCCAAGCTTGGCAAGGTAGGCGTCCCTTCCCGCTTCGATTGCTTTTTTGAATGCGCCGGCCATTTTTGGAAGGTCCCCTGCGGTGGCGATTGCCGTGTTCGCCATGATGGCGGCCGCGCCCATTTCCATTGCCTCGCATGCCTGCGAGGGCTTGCCGATGCCCGCGTCCACAATGATGGGAAGGTCAATCTCATCAATCAGGATTTGGATGAAGTCTTTCGTCGCAAGGCCCCGGTTTGAGCCAATCGGGGAGGCGAGCGGCATAATGGAGGCGGCCCCGGCGGCGGCAAGGCCGCGGGCGGCGGTAAGGTCAGGGTACATATAGGGCATGACCACAAACCCTTCGTCTGCGAGGATTTCCGTCGCGCGGATGGTTTCTTGGTTGTCGGGGAGCAGGTATTTGGAGTCGCGCATAATCTCAACCTTGATAAAATCCCCGCAGCCAAGCTCCCTTGCGAGCCTTGCGATGCGCACCGCCTCGTCGGCCGTCCTTGCGCCGCTTGTGTTGGGGAGCAGCGTGACGCCTTTCGGCACATAATCTAAGATGTTTTCCTGCTCCTTTGTGTTCGCGCGGCGGACGGCAAGGGTGATAAGCTCGGCTCCCGCGTCTTTAATGGCGGCTTCAATCAGGCTTAAGGAGTATTTGCCAGAGCCTAAGATGAAGCGGGACGTAAATGTATGTCCTCCAATGCTCAGTCGGTCTTCGTTCATGGATAAGTCCTTTCCTTTCGTTTTTATTTTATGGCTCCCATTCTTCTGCCAGGATGCGCAGGGCCATATGCGCCTGGTGCGCGGCGCAGAGCATGACGCGGCTGGAAAACAGGCTAAGGCCGCATTCCGTGCCGTTTGCCCCGTCGCCGCAAAGGTATAGCCGTTTTGTGACACGTTTCGTTTGAATGCTGTTTGCGCTGGATAGGCCGGCCATGCCGGACGCGGCAATAAGGTATTTTTCCGGCATTTTTACTAAGACGGCGTTTATGAGGGCCGCTTTGCATTCCGCGTCGTCGAACGCCTCGCAGATGATGTCCGCGTCCCGTAAAAGCGCGTCCGCATTCGTTTCGTCGATGCGGGCCATGCGCGCCTCAAGCGCAAGATAAGGCGCGATTTCCCGTAAGTTCTCTTTCAGGGCGTCGGCCTTGTATCTGCCGATTTGGCCTGCCTTGTATTGCTGCCGGTTTAAGTTTGCGACGTCCACCCGGTCAAAGTCAATCAGGATTAATTTGCCGATGCCCGCCCGGGCAAGGCAGACGGCAATGTTTGAGCCAAGCCCGCCAAGCCCGCAGACGGCGACGGACGCCGATGAAAACCGTTTCTGCAGCTCTTTGCCGTGCCGTTCGCTTAACGCCTGCTCCATTTGCGCTTTCGTCGGCGTCATGTCAGCCGCCTCCTACAAAGCGCACGATTTCGATGCGGTCGCCTTCCGCCAGCACAGTGTCCTGGTACTGCGCTTTGGGCAAAATGTCCCCATTGCGCTCAATGGCGATCCGTCTTGGGTCGTAGCCGTTTTCTTTTAAGTAGTCCCCCAGGGCAGTCCCGGCGGCCTCTAAGGGATTTCCGTTAATGCATACCATGCCGTCCTCCTTTCTTGATGGGAATGCGCCGTTAATTGGGCAAGGGCGGCGCGTTTTTGCATCAAAAAACGGGAAGCCGCCGATTTGGCAGTTTCCCGAGAAAATACGCGTTCCTTGCAGCATCCCTACGTTGGCATTATCCAAATCAGGTTATCGGTCGAAGGTCTCACCTTCCTCTCAGCCTGTCGCACAAGCTCCCGCTTATTTGATTGTGTTTTTTACTATACACTGCGTTGATTTAAAATGCAAGTGAAACTTGACTTTTGGATGATATGTGCTAGAATGATTTGAGACAAACGCTGGCGTAATTATGCAGGGGAAGGAAGGGTTTCAATGAGAAGACAGGTATTGTCATTGCTGGTGGAGAATACCGCGGGCGTCACCAGCCACATATCCGGCCTGTTCAGCAGGAGGGGGTACAACATCGACAGTTTTTCTTCCGGCGTGACCGCCGATCCCAAGTATACCAGGATTACGATTGTGGCGACCGGGGACGAGCAGATCTTAGAGCAGATTGAAAAGCAGCTTTCTAAGCTGGAGGATGTTTTGGACATCAAGAAGCTTGAGCATGGCACGTCTGTGACCAGGGAGCTGGTTTTAATTAAAATCCGCGCGAAGGATACGGACCGTCAGGCGATTTTGAACGTCACGGAGATTTTTCATGGGAAGGTCGTGGACGTCACGCACGATTCCATGGTGATTGAGCTGACCGGGCAGCAGGAGAAGCTGGAGGCGTTTATGGATCTTTTGGCGGGCTATGAGATATTGGAATTGGCGAGGACAGGGCTTACAGGATTGACGCGCGGCTCTGCGGACGTCAAATATTTGGACTAAGAGAACGTTAATTTTTAAATACAAGATAGGAGGATGTATCAAATGTCAGCAAAAATTTATTATCAGGAAGACTGCAACTTATCCTTATTGGAGGGGAAGACGATTGCGATTATCGGCTACGGAAGCCAGGGACACGCCCATGCGCTGAACCTAAAGGAGTCCGGATGCCATGTCATCATCGGGCTTTATGAGGGGAGCAGGTCCTGGGAGAAGGCGCAGAAGCAGGGCTTTGAAGTGCATACGGCGGCCGAGGCGGCGAAAAGGGCGGACATCATCATGATCTTAATCAATGATGAGAAGCAGGCCGACCTTTACAAAAATGACATTGAGCCGAACTTAGAAGAAGGAAATATGCTGATGTTTGCGCATGGCTTTAACATCCATTTCGGGTGCATTACGCCGCCGGCGAACGTGGACGTGACGATGATCGCGCCGAAGGGGCCGGGGCATACCGTGCGGTCGGAATATCAGGAAGGCAAGGGCGTTCCATGCTTGGTCGCTGTGGAGCAGGACGCGACAGGGAAAGCGAAGGAGATTGCGCTTGCGTATGCGCTTGGCATCGGCGGCGCGAGGGCCGGCGTTTTGGAGACGACGTTCCGCACTGAGACGGAGACGGATCTGTTTGGCGAGCAGGCAGTGCTTTGCGGCGGCGTGTGCGCCCTGATGCAGGCAGGCTTTGAGACGCTGGTGGAGGCCGGGTACGATGCGAGGAACGCCTATTTCGAATGCATCCATGAGATGAAGCTGATTGTGGACTTGATCTATCAGTCAGGCTTTGCCGGAATGCGCTATTCCATCTCCAATACGGCGGAATACGGCGATTACATCACGGGGCCGAAGGTCATCACGGAGGAGACGAAAAAGGCGATGAAGAAAATCCTCTCGGACATTCAGGACGGCTCCTTTGCAAAAGAATTTTTGCTGGATATGTCCCCGGCTGGAAAGCAGGTGCATTTTAAGGCGATGCGCAAGCTGGCGAGCGAGCATCCGGCCGAGGAGATCGGCAAGGAAATCCGCAAGCTCTACAGCTGGAACAATGAAGAGGATAAGCTGATTAACAATTAAAACAGGATAAATAGCAAGCCGCAGAATCCAGCCCTTCGCCACAGGCGAATTGAATATGGGCTGGATTCTGTGGCGATAAGGCGGACGTCTGTTGTTGACGCCCGGGGGCGTTTGGCGGCGGCAGTAGAAAGACGGCGGCGCAAGAAGGCCCTGGACGTTGAAAAAGGATGAAAAAGGAGGAAGATTTGCATGGGAATGACGATGACCCAGAAAATCCTGGCCGCGCATGCAGGCTTAGAGGCTGTGCAGGCCGGGCAGCTGATTGAAGCGAAGCTAGACCTTGTGCTTGGAAATGACATCACCTCTCCGGTGGCGATACATGAGATGGAGAAGATGAAGACAAAGGGCGTGTTTGACAAAGAGAAGATTGCGCTGGTGTTAGACCATTTTGTGCCGAATAAAGACATTAAGTCCGCGCAGCATTGCAAGTGCGTGCGTGAGTTTGCCGCGAGGCATGAGATATCCAATTATTTCGACGTGGGCGAGATGGGGATTGAGCACGCCCTTCTGCCGGAACAAGGGCTTACCGTGGCCGGGGACGTGATTATCGGCGCGGATTCCCACACCTGCACTTATGGGGCGCTCGGCGCGTTTTCCACCGGCGTCGGCAGCACGGACATGGCGGCCGGGATGGCGACGGGGAAGGCATGGTTTAAAGTGCCGTCCGCAATAAAATTTAACCTGACGGGGACGCCTGCGAAATGGGTCAGCGGAAAAGACATTATCTTACATATCATCGGAATGATTGGCGTGGACGGCGCGCTGTACAAATCCATGGAGTTTGTGGGGGACGGCGTGCGGCATCTTTCAATGGACGACCGCTTTACGATTGCGAACATGGCGATTGAAGGCGGCGGCAAGAACGGCATCTTCCCGGTGGATGAGGTTTGCGAGGCGTATTTGAAGGAGCATTCCATGCGCCCGTATCAAATCTACGAAGCGGACGAGGACGCCGTGTATGACGAGGAGCACACGATTGACCTGGGCGCCTTAAAGCCGACGGTGGCGTTCCCGCATCTGCCGGAGAACACGAAGGCGATCGACGAGGTTGGCGATATTCCGATCGACCAGGTTGTAATTGGCTCCTGCACCAACGGGCGCCTGGATGACCTTCGGGCAGCGGCGCAAATCATGAAAGGGAAGAAAGTGGCGAAAGGCGTCCGCGTCATCGTGATCCCGGCGACGCAGAGGATTTACCTGGACGCGATGGAAGAGGGGCTGTTGAAGACGTTCATTGAGGCGGGGGCAATTGTCAGCACGCCGACCTGCGGGCCGTGCCTTGGCGGCTATATGGGCATTTTGGCGGAAAAGGAGCGCTGCGTCTCAACGACGAACCGGAACTTTGTAGGGCGCATGGGGCATACGGAATCGGAGATTTATTTAGCCAGCCCTGCGGTTGCGGCGGCAAGCGCCATCGCGGGCAGGATTTCAGGCCCGCAAGAAGCGGCGGAGTAAAGGAGGGGAGCGAGCATGAAAGCGGCAAAGGGAACTGTGTTTAAATATGGCGACAATGTGGATACGGACGTAATCATCCCGGCGAGGCACTTAAACACCTCTGACCCGGAGGAATTGGCGAAGCACTGCATGGAAGACATTGACCGGGAGTTTGTGAAGAAGGTCAAGGCGGGGGACGTGATCGTCGCCACAAAGAATTTTGGCTGCGGCTCTTCCAGGGAGCACGCGCCGATCGCGATCAAGGCGGCGGGCGTAAGCTGCGTGATCGCGGAGACGTTCGCCAGGATTTTTTACCGGAACGCGATTAACATTGGCCTTCCGATTGTGGAGTGCCGGGAAGCGGCCAGGGAGATTGAGGCGCAGGATGAGGTGGAAGTGGACTTTGACACGGGCCTGATTACGAATCTGACGAAGGGCAGGACGTATCAGGGCCAGGCGTTTCCGGAATTTATGCAAAAGATCATAGACTGCGGCGGGCTGGTGAACTACATTAACGAAGGCTGACGCAGGATGAGGGATTTCTTGACAGAATAGAACTGGAAGATCCAGTCCATGGAAATGGGCTGGATTTTTTAAGGCCGAAATTGCTTTCGGCATATGCTTTTTTTGTTCGGCGAGGGGCATGGGCAGACGCGGCTTAGCGGTTGCGGCCGAAGGCGGCCCTGGCGGAATGCTTACGGCAATTTGTCAAAATCTCCATTTTTTTCTTGTAAAATCCCTTCAACTCATGTATCTTAAAATGCAGGAGATAAAATGCCATGGATTTATTTGAGTATATGAGGGAACAGAAGAAAGAAACCGAGTCGCCGCTGGCCTCAAGGCTCCGCCCGACCACGCTGGAGGAAGTGGTAGGGCAGCGGCACATCATTGGGAAGGACAAGCTTTTGTACCGCGCGATCAAGGCGGACAAGCTATCCTCCGTCATTTTTTACGGGCCGCCGGGGACGGGCAAGACGACGCTCGCCAAGGTGATCGCCAATACGACAAGCGCCAATTTCACCCAGATCAACGCGACGGCCGCCGGCAAAAAGGATATGGAGGAGGTCGTTTTGAAAGCGAAGGACGGCCAGGGGATGTACGGCAGGAAGACGATCCTCTTCATTGATGAGATTCACAGGTTCAATAAGGGGCAGCAGGACTATCTGCTTCCGTTTGTGGAGGACGGGACGGTCGTGCTGGTCGGGGCCACGACGGAGAACCCCTATTTTGAGGTTAACGGGGCCTTGCTGTCCCGATCCATCGTCTTTGAGCTAAAGCCCCTGTCTGGGGAGGACTTAAAGACGCTTTTGCTGCGCGCCGCGTCCGACGAGGAGAAGGGCATGGGATTATACCGCGCCGTGATAGAGGAAGACGCGCTGGAGTTCCTTGCGGATGCAAGCAACGGCGACGCGAGGGCGGCGTTAAACGCCATTGAGCTTGGCGTCTTAACGACGGACAGGGGCGCGGACGGGATGATCCGCATTACGCTGGACATCGCTTCAGAATGCATTCAAAAGCGCGTCGTAAAATATGACAAAAGCGGGGATAATCACCATGACGTCATTTCCGCGTTCATCAAAAGCATGCGCGGCTCCGACCCGGACGCGGCGGTTTACTACCTGGCGCGGATGCTGTACGCAGGGGAGGACATTCGGTTCATTGCCAGGCGCATCATGATCTGCGCGTCGGAGGACGTGGGGATGGCTGACCCAAATGCGCTGAATGTGGCGGTTTCCGCGGCGCTCGCCGTAGAGCGGGTCGGCATGCCGGAAGCCAGGATCCTGCTTTCCCAGGCAGCGGTCTATGTCGCTGCTGCCCCGAAAAGCAATGCGTCTTACTTAGCCATTAATCAGGCGCTTGACGTGGTAAAGGATACGCGGACGGAACCGGTGCCTCCCCATTTGCAGGGGACGGGCTATTCCGCTGCGGAAAAACTGGGTCGGGGAGTCGGCTATCGGTATGCCCACGATTATCCCATGCATTATGTCAAACAGCAGTATCTGCCAGACGGCCTGGTGGGGCGGACGTTTTATGAGCCGACCGAAAACGGCTATGAACGGCAGGTACAGGCTTATTTAAAGAAAATAAAGGAACAGGAGGATGTGACATGAAATCATATCAGGAAATGACAAAAGAGGAGCTGCTTGAGGAAAAGCGGCAGCTGGAGACAGAGTATAGGAAATATCAGATGCGGGGCCTTAAGCTTGATATGTCCAGAGGAAAGCCTTCTGCGGAGCAGCTTGACCTTTCTATGGGAATTATGGACGCGCTGCACAGCGGCGTGGACTTAGCCTGCGAGGATGGGACGGACTGCAGGAACTATGGCGTGCTGGACGGAATCCAAGAAGCGAAAGAGCTGATCGGCGATATGATTGAGTGCCATCCGGACAATATCATTATTTATGGGAATTCCAGCTTAAATATCATGTACGACACGATTTCCCGCTCCATGACGCATGGCGTGATGGGCAGCACGCCCTGGTGCAAGTTGGAAAAAGTGAAGTTTTTATGCCCGGTGCCGGGATATGACAGGCATTTTGCGATTACAGAGCATTTTGGGATTGAGATGATCAATATCCCGATGCTGCCAACCGGGCCGGATATGGACATGGTGGAGGAGCTGGTGTCAAAGGATGACGCGGTGAAGGGAATCTGGTGCGTGCCAAAATACTCCAATCCGCAGGGCATCACGTATTCCGACGAGACGGTGCGCCGTTTTGCGAGGCTAAAGCCGGCGGCGAAGGACTTCCGTATTTTCTGGGACAACGCGTATGGCGTGCATCATCTGTATGACATTGACCAGGACAGCCTGGTGGAGATTTTTGCGGAATGCAAGCGCGCCGGAAACCCAGACATGGTGTACAAATTCTGCTCCACCTCAAAAATCACGTTTCCCGGCTCAGGAGTGGCCGCCATCGCGACTTCCGCCAACAACCTGGAGGACATTAAGAAACAGCTGATTGTGCAGACGATCGGCTATGACAAGGTGAATCAGCTTCGCCATGTGCGCTTTTTTAAGGGCATTTACGGCATAACCGAGCATATGAGAAAGCATGCGGACATCTTAAGGCCCAAATTTGAGATGGTTCTCGACATTTTAAAGAGGGAGCTTGAGGACATCGGCGCCGGAAACTGGTATTGCCCGAAGGGAGGCTATTTCATCTGCTATCAGGCGCTTGAAGGCTGCGCGAAGGAGATTGTGCTTAGGGCAAAAAAAGCAGGCGTGATCTTAACGCCGGCCGGGGCGCCGTTCCCTTATGGAAAAGATCCGAAGGATTCCGTGATCCGCATTGCGCCGACGTATCCTAGCATTGAGGATTTGGAGATGGCGGCGAATATTTTTGTGCTTTGCGTGAAATTGGTCAGCATAGAGAAGCTATTGGAAGGGTAACTGACAGTGGGCGGCGTTTGGGCCGCCTATAAGCGTAAAGGGGAGGGGCTTTATGGAGTATAAGCAGATAACGGGCGTAAGGCTGCCAGTGTCGCGCATTGTGTTTGGGACGGCGATTCCGTCCATGATGCAGGGTGAGAATGCCTTTCGGCTGTTAGACGCGGCGTTTGAGGAAGGCATCAATGCCTTCGACTTGGCAAGGAGCTATGGCCTTGCGGAAAAGTCCATGGGGGCGTGGATGGACGCGCGGGGAAACAGGGATCGGCTGACGCTGCTGACGAAAGGGGCGCATCCCGTTTCCGGCTCAATGGCCTCCCGCGTGACGCCGGAGGCGGTCCGGCAGGACGCGGAGGAGTCCCTTCGGGCGTTACACACGGATTTCATTGACGTCTATCTGCTGCACCGCGACTGCCCCAAGGCTCCGGTAGGGCCGTTGGTAGAGACGCTCAATGAGCTTCGGGAAGAGGGGAAGATCGGAATTTTCGGAGGCTCGAACTGGAGCTATGGACGGATTGACGAAGCGAATGAATATGCCTATGCCCATGACCTGTTTGGCTTTGAAGCCTCAAGCCCCGCCTTTAGCCTTGCGGAGCAAGTGGAAGATCCCTGGGGAGGGGGATGCGTGGACATTTCCGGCGACAGGCATCTTAGGGACAGGAATTGGTATCAGGAGGAAGGCATTGCGGTGTTCGCCTATGCAAGCCTGGCGCATGGCTTTTTGTCCGGGAAATTCCGTTCGGATGAGGAGCGGCGCGCCCTAAAGGTCCTGGATGCGTTTGCGGTGAGGGGCTATTGCTGCGCAGAGAATTTTGAGCGGCTTAGGAGGGCGGAGGAGCTTGCGGAAAAGAAGCGCGCCACCGTGCCTCAGATTGCGCTTGCCTATGTGCTAAGCCAGCCGTTCTCGCCGATGGCGGTTTGCGCCGCCTCGTCGGTGAAGAAGATGCAGTCGAACGTAAAGGCGCTTCAGGTGACGCTTACGAAGGAGGAGCTGCGCTGGCTTGGCTGCTCAAATATAGGATTGAATTCTGAGAGATAAAAAGGTATACTTAGGAAAAAGAGGTTAAAAATGAAGCGGTTTTGAAAGGGGAATGTCATGATTTTGGAGAGGATATTGGATTTAGTGGATTATGGGCTGGCGACGGGGCTGATAGAGGCGGCGGACGAGAGCTTTGCCATTAACCGGCTGTTGGAGCTGTTCCGTCTGGATGAGCTTGAGGATGCGGCGTATGCCGCCTATGCGGCGAGAAGCCGCATGACGCGGGAAGAGGCTTACGCGGCGCTTGAGGGCATTTTAAAGGATATGTTAGACTATGCCTACGAGAACGGGCTGCTGCCGGAGAATGGCGTCGTGTACCGCGATTTGCTTGACACGAAGATTATGGGGCAGCTTGTTCCGCGGCCAAGCGAGGTCATTGGGAAGTTTATGGCGCTCTATGAGAAGGACGCGAAGGCGGCGACGGATTATTTCTATACGTTGAGCTGCGATTCGGACTACATACGCAGATACCGGATTCAGAAGGATCTCAAGTGGACTGCGGAAACGGAGTACGGCACGCTTGACATCACGGTTAATTTGTCAAAGCCGGAGAAGGATCCAAAAGCCATTGCCGCGGCCAAGCTCGCCAAGCAGAGCGGCTACCCGAAATGCCTGCTTTGCAAGGAAAATGAGGGGTATGCCGGAAGGGTGAACCATCCGGCCAGGCAGAATCACAGGATCATTCCCGTCACGATCAATGACAGCGGCTGGTTCTTCCAGTATTCGCCATATGTCTATTATAATGAGCATTGCATTGTCTTTAACGCAAAGCATACGCCGATGAAGATTGAGCGGGCGACGTTTGGCAAGCTTTTGGATTTTGTGGAGCAGTTTCCGCATTATTTTGTCGGCTCGAACGCAGACCTTCCGATTGTCGGCGGCTCAATCTTAAGCCATGACCATTTCCAGGGCGGGAATTATGAATTTGCGATGGCGAAGGCCCCTGTGGAAAGGGAGGTCGCTTTCGAGGGTTTTTCTGACGTCACGGCCGGGATCGTGAAATGGCCGATGTCCGTCATCCGTTTGGACTGCGCCGATAAGGATCGGCTGATTGCGCTTGCGGACAAGATACTGCTTGCGTGGAGGGGCTACACGGATGAGGCGGCATACCTGTTTGCGGAAACGGACGGGGAGCCGCACAATACAATCACCCCGATCGCAAGGAAGCGCGGGGAGCTGTTTGAGCTGGATTTGGTCCTGCGCAACAACATTACGACAAAGGAGCATCCGATGGGCCTGTACCATCCCCATGCCAAGCTGCACCACATCAAGAAGGAGAACATCGGCTTAATCGAAGTGATGGGCCTTGCCGTCCTTCCGGCCAGGCTGAAGGACGAGATGGCCGCGCTTTGCGAGGCAGTCCTGTCTGGGGCCGATCTTCGGGCCGATGAGGCGCTGGCGAAGCACGCGGACTGGGTGGAGGAATTTTTGCCGAAATATGGCAGCGTGACGAAAGAAAACATCAATGGGATTGTGCAGAAGGAAATCGGCCTGGTGTTTTTGGAAGTCTTAGAGGATGCGGGAGTGTATAAATGCACGCCGGAGGGCAGAGAGGCGTTCCTGCGGTTTGTGGAGAGCGTAAACAAATAACGAAACGGCGGTCAATGTTGGAGGAGGGCATTTGCGGAAACGCGAGTGTCCTTGTCTTATAGGAGGATAGAAATGAAAAAGTGGAAAGGCATTTTGTGCGCCGTCCTGCTGGTTTCCCTGTTGCTTAGAATGCCCTGGGAGCCGGCTTGGGCAGCCGAAGGAGCAGAGGAAGGCGTTACGGTTTCCTCGAGAGAAGAATTTATGTCCGCGTTGGAGCAGAAGAAAAGCCCGATCGTGGTGGACGGACTGATTACAATTGGGGATCAGGCAGAAGAGGGCGGCAGAATGCTCCCGGTCATGATTCCCGGGGGAACTGTGATTCGCGGGAAGGGAGAGGGCAGCATCTTAAATTCCCGCAGCCCGATTCAGCTGATGGGGGACGGCGTGGAATTTCAAAGCCTGGAGCTGACGTTTGAGTCCAGCGACGCGTTGGGGAGCGTGCCGCACCGGGAGATTTTTCTGGCGGGGCATAGCCTTACAATGGATGCCGTGGACACCTATTTGGAAGGCGGGGATTGGTTTGGCGGAACGGAGGATGAGCTGCTGCCGACCGTCTATGGCGGAGGGTTCACAGGCTCCGCGGTCGGGGACGGCGCGTCATTGACCGTGCGAAATTCCACCAAAAAGACGATGTTCCAAAAGATTGTGATGGGGCATGGGGAAGACGCTGACAGAAAAGCGCCGTACAACGGCTCTGCCGTTGTGCAGCTTGACGCTTCTGCAATTGTCAGGGATGGGGTGGACGTCCGGCATAACAGCGGCGCAAGCATAGTGCTTTCGGACGAAAAATATGACAAATCCGCAGGGACGGTGAAGTTTTACGGGAATGAGGGGACGTCGCTCGTTATCCGAAGATGCCAGGCGCTGGATGCCGTCGTAACGGGCGTCGCCTCCATTCTTTTGGAAGACCGGGGATGCCTGGCGCCTAAGCTGGCGGAGGCGGACGGCAGTACGCCAAAGGATCCGGCGAGGGCGGACGGCGGCGCGCCAAAGGCCCCGTCAGCGCCAAGCGGAGCCACGCCGACGGAACCAAACGGCGTCACGCCGACGCAGCCGTCGGAGCTGAACGATATCACGGTCAAGACGGACGGCTGCCTGGATTTAAGCAGGCTGGCAAGCGTGAGGGTCAAAGGGGATTTTGCCGGGAAAGCCGCAGGGGAAGAAGGAAAGGAAGGGCTTCTCGTGTTAAGGCGGGACGGACGGCTGACCATTGACGGCGCCGTTACGGGGACGACTCGTTTCCAGACGGATTACCGCGCCATGTCAGGCGTGTTTTTCGATCAGTGGGACTATATCCGGGCGGATGCAGCGAACATATCGGGGGATCATTTCATCCTGTCAGAAAGGGATAAGGAGAACGGAATTTCGCTTCAATGGAAGAATGGGGCGTGGACGGCAAGCCATTCTTCTTACAGCGAAGATGGATTGGCGGACAAAATAGAGGTCACGCCGTCTTCCCCTTCCGCAGATATCAGCGGCATTTTAGAGAGGCCGGATGGGTCGGTTCCAGACGAGGGATCCTTTTTCAAGATTCTTTGGAAGGATAGCGACGGCAACGCGCTTGCAGATGACGTTGTGGAGGATGAGTGGCTGTATGGGCCGGACTATGTGATCTGCGTCAAGACGGAGTATTGGGAAAGCGAGGATCCAGACGTTCTGCTGAAAACAGACTGGGGCAACGCGGTGGGCCTGCTTGGCTCTGCGGAGCATCCCGGAACATATTTCCTGTATGCCCAAGACGGGGCGAAGACGGGGAGCTATACGTTTCTGCTCTGCTCCCGCCCGATTCCAGGGGCCTTAAGCTCTGTTGCGGATGTGAAGGCGTTAAAGGATATAATAAAAGCAGAGGCTATCATCCGGTTTTACGATTCTGGGAAAGAGGACGATCCTGAGCATGAGCACCGTTTTGCGTCGCAGCTTAGGAAGGAGGCGACTTGTCAGGAAACGGGAGAGCGGTTCAGGGAATGCGTCGATTGCGGCTATGCATACACGCAGATTCTTCCGAAGAAGGCGCATACGATTGAGGAGGATCCGGCGGTGGCGGCAAGCTGCGTAAAGGAAGGCTGGTCGGAGGGATGCCATTGCGGCGTCTGCGGCGAGGTCATAAGGAGGCAGCAGAGGATACCGAAGCTCTCCCATCATTATCAGGAGGAGGTCACAAAGGCGGAGCCAAACGTCAACGGGACGATTGTGACGGCCTGCGCATATTGCGGGGAGGCCGTGGGGGAACGCGTCCTGCATTGCCCAAAGAAGGCGAAGCTTTCCTTTCAGTCCTGCGTGTACAATGGAAAGGCAAGGCGTCCTAAGGTAGTGGTGGAAGACGCGGACGGCAATGAGATGGAAGAGAGGCATTACTCTTTGGTTTACCGGAAGAACAAAGATGTGGGGATTGCAAGCGTTCAGGTTCGTTTTCAAGGCATCTATGCCGGGGTGATGACGAAAACGTTTCAGATTAAGCCGCGGCCGACAAGCATTGTAAAGCTCACTGCGAAAGCCGGGGGCTTTCAGGTAAAATGGAAGAAGAAGGCCGGGCAGTCGGCGGGATATTGGATTCAATATTCCACCAATAAAAAATTTACCGGGAAAGCCACCAAGAGCGTATTTGCAAAAAAGAACGCGGACACGTCGAAGACGGTGAAGAAGCTTTCGTCCGGGAAGACGTATTATGTCCGGGTCTGCACCTATAAAAATGTCAAACAGAAGAAAAAGACGGCGCGCCTTGCCTCGAAATGGTCAAAGGCGCATACGGTGACGGTTCTGTGAGGAGTGGGCGTCCCATGCAGGCAGGCGCAGGGCGGCGCCAGATGCATGAGGCGCCCTGCGCTTTTTTGTCTTATAAGACAAAAAATAATATGCGTACTCGCACAAGCGGTAAAAAATTGCTTCGCAATTGTGCTCGGCGCAGCAAAATGTGCAAGCCCCTCATGAGTGAGGGGTTAGGGGAGTTGAAGTGGGCTTGCCCACTTTGTTTCGGGCATCCGTCAGACAGACGTTTCTTCCATGGATGCGAATGCATGGAGGATGCGAAGGAACAGGGGCTTTACGGCGGACGGGATTTGCCTGTATTCCGCCAGGATGCGCTGCTCTTTCGGCGTGAGGCTGCAATTGGGCGTCTGGCAGGAAGACAGGCCGAGCAGATAATCGGCGCTTGTGTGGAAGTAGGCCGCGAGTTGGGCGATGGTGTCAAGATCCGGCTGCCGATGGTTTCGGACGTATCCGCTTAAGGTGGATGTGTGCAGCTTTAAGTCGCCGGCCAGCTGCTTTTGCGAGATGTTTTCGCGCTCCAATAGGTTTTTCAATTGTTTTCCGACGTTCATGTTCTCCTCCTTTTTGCCGCAGCTTGCTTTAAATGCAAAGCTGGCGTCTCTTATAGTTATTTGCAGATACCTTTATTTTATTGGAAGAGCATGAAGCCAAAGTCTGTCTGTATTCGGCCATAAGGCATGGGATAAACGCGCTTTTTGGAGGCGCGGAAGAAAATTTTGGAAGGCGAAGGAGAGCTGTTATGGATGAAAGAATGTGTTCAGGCCGTCTTTTGCTAAAGCCGCTGCCATTGGATGGCATGACGCAGATATGGCGGAAGGATCCGTCGTTTTTGAAGCAATCTGTGATCTCGCAAGTGATACTGGACGCCGTGGCGCATAAAATGGATCAGATGCGCCAGGTTCCGTCCGATCTGCATCCCTGGCTTACCTATTGGCTGATACAGGAGAAGGAGAGCAAAGAGGGGATCGGCCTGATCGGCTGCAAGAGCCTGCCGGATCCGCAGGGGTACGTGGAGCTTGGCTACGCGATGGCGCGGGAATGCCGCCGCAAAGGGTATATGACGGAGGCCCTGCTTTGCTTCTTGGACTGGCTGTACGGATGCCCGTTTTGCAACGGGGCAATGCTTTCGATCCAATGCGGGAATGAGGGCTCAAGAAAGGTGGCCAAGCGCTGCGGCTTTGTGTGTGAAGGGATAAAGGAAGGCAGCGGCCTTTACAGATATCGGTTTTGAGGCTTCTCGGCCGTTTGGCTCTGGCTTAGCCGCGGCAAAATTTTGTTGATTCCTGCGGATTCCTATTGATAATAGTTTCACAATATTATAAAATAAAAGCAAACCATGCGGTGAAAATAAACTAAAGGAGAGAATGGGATGTACGCTGATGGAAACGTAATCAAAATTAAACATGAGGTTTTGTACGAAGTGGCGAAGCTGGCATTTAAAGGGACGTTGGGAGAAAAGAGGGACCATATTCCCGAAAAGCTGATTCCGGGGCCTACGCCGCAGTTTCGCTGCTGCATTTATAAAGAAAGGGAGATCATCCGCCAGAGGATCCGCCTTGCGGAGGGGAAGGCGCCGGGCGAGGTGGATGACGGCAATATCATACAGGTGATCAGCTCGGCTTGTGAGGATTGCCCGATTTCCCGATATGTCGTGACGGACAACTGCCAAAACTGTATCGGGAAGGCCTGCATCAATGCCTGCAATTTTGAGGCGATCACGATCGGAAGCCACCGTTCCCACATTGACCCGTCGAAATGCAAAGAGTGCGGGAAGTGCGCGAAGGCTTGCCCATACCATGCAATCGCAGATTTAAAGCGTCCCTGCAAATTCAACTGCCCGGTGAATGCGATCACGCAGGATGAGCGCGGCATTTCTGTCATTGACGAGAAGAAATGCATCCGCTGCGGCCTTTGCATACATAAATGCCCGTTTGGGGCGATCGGCTCCAAAACCTTCATTGTGGATGTGATTGAGGCGTTAAAGTCAGATCAGCCGGTTTACGCGATTTTGGCTCCGTCAACGGAAGGGCAGTTCGGAACGGACATCACGATGCAGAGCTGGAGGAACGCAATGCGCCTTCTGGGCTTTGAGGATCTGGTGGAGGCAGGGCTTGGCGGGGACATGACGACGCAGGCCGAAGGCGACGAGTGGTTTGAGGCGTTTCAGGAAGGCAAGAAGATGACGACGTCCTGCTGTCCGGGCTTCGTCAACATGATCCGCAAGCATTACCCGCAGCTGGAGGAGATGATGTCAACGGCAGTCTCCCCAATGTGCGCAGTGTCCCGCATGATTAAGGCGAAAGTCCCGAATGCGGTCACCGTCTTCATCGGGCCGTGCATCGCCAAGAAGTCAGAGGCGAAGGAGCATAAGATTGAGGGCAATGCCGATTATGTGCTGACATACAGCGAGATCCGGGCCATTATGAAAGCGAAGGGCGTGGAGCTGCAGCCGTCTGAGAATGACTATCAGGAATCCACCACGTTTGGAAAACGCTTTGGCAATTCCGGCGGCGTGACGGCGTCTGTGCTGGAATATATGAAAGAGAAGGATTACGACTGCGATCCGAAGGTATGCAAGGCGAACGGCGCGGCGGAATGCAAAAAGGCGCTTCTGCTGTTAAAGGCGGGCAGGCTCCCGGAGGATTTCATCGAAGGCATGGCGTGCGTCGGCGGCTGCGTCGGCGGGCCAAGCGCGTTCAAGGATCAGATGCAGGCGAAGAAGGACAGGGACGCTTTGATTGGGCAGGCGGACAGCCGCACAATCGTGGGCAATCTGGACAACTATGACATGGATCAGTTTTCCATGCACCGCGTGGAGCATTCTGCGGAGGCATAAAATTTAGATTGGATGGGGCATATCAATAGGGTATGCCCCTTTTTTTACGAAAATTTTATAGGGCTTGCCATTGCAGGGGAAGAGTATAGCGTTTATAATGGGTAAAATGATTGTGGCGAAAGAGAGGATCAAAGGAATGGCGATAGAAAATTTAATAGAAAATGTTGACAGTCAAATAGTGAATATTAGGACAAAAAATTTAGATATATCTTTTAATGAATTATATGATATGTATCGGAATCAGGAATTGATTATTTCACCGGATTATCAGCGCTTGTTTCGATGGGAAGAAGAGAAGAGGTCTAGGTTTATAGAATCACTTATTTTGGAGATGCCTGTTCCGCCAATTTTTGTGATAGAAGCGGAGGAGGGAGTGTATGAGTTGATAGATGGATTGCAGAGAATTTCAAGTTATTTGCATTTTAGAGGGGAAAAGTTGGGGGACAGTAATTTAGAGCCTTTGATTTTACAGGGGTGTGATATCGTTCCGGATTTGAATGGCTTATCATTTTCGCTTTTGCCTAAAGTGTTGCAAATTAAAATAAAAAGAAGTTTTGTAAGGATGGAGGTAATCAAAAAGGAAAGTGAAGCTTCTCTTAAATATCATATGTTTAAAAGGCTAAATACGGGAGGAGACCTGCTGTCGGCGCAGGAAATTAGGAACTGCACTGTGAGGATATTAGGGGCAAAGGCTTTGGATTTTCTGGAGAAGTGCAGTGAAAATAGAGATTTTCAAAAAATTGTGTCGCGAATTGGGAAAGAGAAGGAGAAATTGCAGTATAAGCAAGAGTTAGTTCTGCGCTATTTGGCAATGAAAAATGATTTAGAAGATTATAAGTATCCTGTTACGGAATATCTTACAAATTATTTAGAGGATATTACTGTTGGAAAACGTGAATTTAATTATGAAAGGGAAGGAAAAATTTTTCAAAAAACAGCTTCTTTCATTTCTGAGAAATTTGGAGAAAATGCCTTTTCAGGGATAACAAAAAATGGAGTGTATAGAAATGAGTTCGTGCTGTATTATTACGATGGCTTGTTTGTTTCAGTGGCAAATTGGATTGATTCCATATTGAAATACAGTGATCCAGATAAGGTAGTGGATAAATTAAATGAAATAAAATTCGGAGAGCATTTAAGGGCTTATAAAACGGGAAGTGTGAATGGGGTAAAAACTAGAATAAGATTATTTATGGAAGGGGTGCAGGAGATACTTGACAGCTGATGAATTTAGGGCAAGTTTGGAAACTGACTTGGCATGGAGGCAGGAGGAAATTGCTTTTTTTAAGAATCAATTAAATTATGTTCCTGAAATTCATAAAAACAGATATCGAAAGTCGTTGGTTTTAATATTATACTCACATTTAGAGGGATACATAAAATTGGGTCTACAGACTTATGTCCAATATATTAATTCTCTGGGATTAACTAGAGACATGGTGACGATTGGGCTTAAGGCAGCTTCAATGAATAAAGAATTTAACGCTTATGATAATTTAGATAGAAAATGTATTGTTTTTAGGAGAGAATTGCCGGAAGATACAGGATTGCATAAATTTTTTAGAAGAGTGGATTTTGTATCCAAATATGAAGAGTTTATGGAGAGGAATTTAGAGATAGATGATGGCATAGTTAATACAGAATCGAATTTATGGTATCTTGTGCTTCAAAAAAATTTATATAAATTAGGCTTGCCTGTGGATATGTTTGAGATGTATAAATCAGATATTGACGCGCTTGTCAATCGAAGGAATTCAATCGCGCATGGCAGTTTTCGATCTGGAATCACTGGAGAGGAGTTTCAGAGATGGGAAGTGAGCGTTATTGATGTTTTGTCTGGCATTGCGAGGCTGCTTTATGATTTTGCATTACATGAGAGGTATAAGAAGTCAGATTAGGTTGCCCTAGATTTACAATGTCATTCGCTTAAGGCTTATCTTAAGCGTCAGCTTTTTTTTGAGAGTGATATTGCCTAAATTTAAGGATTATTTAACCAGTAAAAAAATTCTTGGTTGAAAATTTTCCATCTGTGCATTTGTGATTTAAAAAAGTTAAAAGTCACGATTGCATAGATGGAATTTTTGTAAGGAATTCGTAAGAATTTCCTTTTTGTTTTCGTAAGGAATGAAGAGTAAGATCATTTCAGGCTTAAAGGAGGAGTAGGATGAACGAATGTATTTTAGTTGCGGACGATGACAAAGAAATTGTAAAAGCGATAGCCATTCTGCTGAAAAAGGAGGGATATTCGGTCTTAAAGGCATACGACGGAAGGCAGGCTTTGGATTTGCTGACGCAAAATAAAGTGCATTTGGCAATCATAGACGTGATGATGCCAAAGCTGGACGGCTTATCTGCCGTCATGCGGATTCGGGAAAGCCAAAACATCCCGATTATTGTCCTAAGCGCGAAGAGCGAGGAGACAGATAAGGTGCTGGGGCTTTCCATGGGCGCGGACGATTATGTGGCGAAACCGTATAACCCCGCAGAGCTGGCGGCCAGGGTGAAAAGCCATTTAAGGCGCTATACCAGCCTGGGAGGCATCCATACGGCAAATGGCAGCAGGATCTCAAATGGCAGGCTTTGCTGGCAGGCCGATGAGAGAATGCTTTATGCCGATGGGGAGCCGGTGCGCTTAACCGCGACGGAAACGAAGATTGTGGAGCTTTTAATGAGAAATCCCGGGCGCATCTTTCCCGCAGAGGAGATTTATGAGAGAGTGTGGGAAGGCCAGGGGTTTGCGTCAGAGAATACGGTCATGGTTCATATACGGCGCATTCGTGAAAAGATTGAGCTCAATCCGAAAGAGCCAGAATATTTAAAGGTGGTGTGGGGAATTGGATACAAAATGGAAAAAAAGGAACATTAGCGCAGTGTTGTGCTATGTCATCGGCATAAGCCTTCTGATTGCCGGAGGGCTTGGAGTATTGAAGGATCTGATCTTTTCATCTGACTGGCGGGCCTCGGCGCGGCAGATAGAAAAGGATGATTTTCAGGAGACTGCGGCATTTCAGGAGTTTATAGAGAGGAGGCTTTACGATTTTCTTGCGATGGCCTGTGGGGAATATGTCAACAGCGAGTACGCCTATTATTACGCCGCCCATTCTGTGCAGGAGCAGGAGGCGGACGTTACGGAAGGCGCGGCGTGGAAGCTTGACATGACGTCGGAAGAATGGGAGGGGCAGGAGCATTGGGAGTATACGGACAAAGAAAGGAAAACGTTTGCCGAAAGGTTTCATCAATACCTAAAGGGGGATAAAAACCTGTTCTATCGCATTTCTTATAAAGGAAAGCTGCTTTATTCCAATATGGACGGAAATGAGGGGGATTTTCATGGATATAATTTCTACCTTCATTTTGACGGGACAGATGTTTCCATAAAAAAAGACGGGGAAGAATTAGACGTCTATGGCGACAGGGTCTACCGGGAAAAGGAAGGCTGGCGCGTCCCTGGCTACAATAACCTGACTGTGAAAGACGCATGGAGGGACGTTGATATTGTGATGCAGGCAGTGAAGGAGCCGGTGACATATGAGCAAGAGCTGTATGACGGCGGCGTATCGTCAAACGAGCTGTACGGCCTTTACTATGAGTATTTGAACGCGCGCGGGCGCATGAAGCGGTCATTTGCCTTTCTTGGGGCTGGCCTTTTGTCTTTGCTTTTGTATGCCTGTCTGAAAAAGGAAAAGGGCCTGGCTTCAAAATGGGCTGCGGGCGTGACGGCTAAGATTTGGTTTGAATGGAAGGCGCTGCTGTTTCTTTTACTGCCGATCCTGCTGCTTACTGGCGTACGGAGTTCGCCCTTCTATATGGAAGTGATGGATGAGCTAAATTATGCCTATGCCGTGGAGGCTGGCTCTGAGGCATTTGGGGAATATTCGCCGCTGCTTTTGCGAGGCGTCCTGGACGCGCTTTGCAGCAGGCTGGCTCAAGCTGTCCTGATCTTTTGGCTTTTCTATCTGTTCTTCAATGATTTGCGGAGGAATAAGGGGAGCTGTCAGAATGGCGGGTTTGGGAAGCTGTTTGCGCTGCTTTCGGAGAAAAGCCTTTCGCTGCCGCTCTCCAAACGGATGGTACGGAGAACGTATGGCGTTTTTGCCGTGACCTTTTTGCTGTTCTTGCTGTTTGTTTGCTTTTTTGTGGCATTTTTGTTTATGGACGGCTATTTTGGCGTCTATATGGGGCCGTTTACTTTTTGGCTCCTGCTGCTTGCGCTCGCAGGCGTGGCGCTGCTGCTTGCCGCTGAATATGCGTATTTGAGAAAAAACCGGGAGATGGCGGAGGGGATGCATTGGCTTGCCAATCGCATTCATGAAATTCATGACGGGAAGTACGCCGCCTGGGCAGGCTGCCTGCCGCAGGATCGGGACATACGGCCAATGGCGCAGGAGCTTGAGGAGATCGGCCAGGGCCTTGAGACAGCCGTTTGCGAGCGGACGAGGAGTGAGCGCATGAAGGTGGAGCTGATCGCAAATGTGTCCCATGACATCAAGACGCCGCTGACTTCCATTATCAGTTATATCCAGCTGTTAAAGCAGGAAGAGGGCCTGCCTGCCCACGTGAAGGAGTATGTGCAGATTTTGGACGAGAAGTCGGAGCGCCTGAAAAATATGGTGCAGGACGTCTTTGCCGTCAGCAAGGCGGCGTCCGGACAGCTTACGGTGGAGCTTGAGGAGCTGGATTTGGGCAAGCTTCTGTACCAGACGTTGGCGGATATGGACGAGGAGATTCAAAAGAGCGCGGTCACAGTCAGGGCGGACATCCCCAAGGGGCCAGTTCTGGTGCGGGCCGACGGGCAGCGGATGTACCGTGTCTTTCAGAATTTGATTGGCAACGCCGTCAAATATTCCCTGGAAGGGTCGAGGGCGTACGTTACGTTAAAGGAGGAAGGAGAGTTTGCGGCAGCGAGCGTGAAAAATACGTCGAGCCAGGAGCTAAGCGGCGATGTAGAGTTTGCGGAGCGCTTCGTCAGGGGGGACGAAAGCCGCAGCGACGGGGGCAGCGGCCTTGGGCTTTCCATTGCCAAAAGCTTTACGGAGGCGTGCGGCGGCGAGTTTCATCTGGAGACGATAGCAGATTTATTTGTGGTGACAGTCTCGTTTCGCCAAATTTCATGTCGAAAAGAGGGCTGACGGGCATTCCTCCCTGCCAATTTTCTTAGCTGTTTTGTGTCTTTTCTTGCAGATTTCATAAAAATGGGCTATAATAAAGCATTAATAGCTTACAATCTGGCAGGAAAAGGAGGCGTTATGGTCTCAAATGTGATACTTGACATGGGAAATGTGCTGCTTACGTACAACCCCAAGGTTCCCCTGGACTTATTCTGCGATACGCCGGAAGAAAAAGAGGCGATTTATCGGGAGCTGTTTTTAGGCCCGGAATGGGTGCAGGGAGATTTGGGGAACCTGACGGACAGTCAGAAATATGAAAGCATAAAAAGGCGCATTCCAGAGCCTATGCACGCGGCCCTAAAGAGGTGCGTGCATGAATGGGAGGTCTGCATGGAGCCGGTGGCCGGCGCGCGGGAGTTTTGCGAAGAGGCGAAGAGCCGGGGAAAGCGTCTTTTTGTGCTTTCCAATGCCGATCAGAATTTCTATGAGTATTTCCCCAGGTTCGCCCCGTTTGATTTTTTTGACGGGATCGTGGTCTCATCGGATCTGCACCTGATTAAGCCGGACCGAAGGATTTACCGCCATCTTTTGGACGCATATCAGCTGCGGCCCGGGGAATGCCTGTTCATCGACGACCGACAGGAAAATGTGGACGCGGCCCGGCAGGAGGGGATGCTGGCGGAGGTGTTCACGGGGGATTTTGACGCAATCAGGGCAAGATTATATGAGGAGCGAAAGGGATGGGATTAGAGGAAATCAGGCAGGAAATTGACAAGGTGGACGGGCGGCTAAAGGAGCTGTTTTTACAGCGCCTAACGCTGTCCGCGCAGGTCGCGGAGGCGAAGCGGCGGACAGGCGGACCAGTCTATGTAGAGGAGCGGGAGCTGGAGGTCATAGCGTCCCGGTCAGAGGGGGTGGATGAAGAGCTTTTGCCGGAATGCAGGGAGTTTTTTTTGCATATGATGCGGATTGGGAGGCTTTACCAATATGCGAGGCTGGAAGAGGCGCGTGCGGCGCAAGGGAAGTCAGAGGAGGGCCTGGGGCGGGCAAAAAAGGCCGTCTTGAGGTTTCCCGGCGGGCTTTCGGGCGATCGGCTTGCTGTCTGCCTTGCAGCCGCCAGGATGGCCGGGCTTATGGTGGAGCGGCTATCTTTTGCAGATGGGAAGGCCAGTGAGATTTGCCTTTCCGGGGATTTTTCAAAGCAGTTGGCGCGCGCGGCGCTCTTGCAGATAACAGAGGAGAACGGCGACGCGCAATTGGAAAACGTCGAATAAGAGAGAAGGGGAAGGGAACGCTATGGGAAGACAGAAGGGAAAGAGAATTTTGGCGGCCGGCCTTGCGTTTGCGCTGGCCTTGCCGTTTTTACATACGCAGGCATATGCCAAGCCACAGGGTCCGCAAGGGGCTGCTGGCGCAGTGGAGGGAAGGACGGGGCTGATGCCTTTTATGGAAGTGGATTTTTCCGAATTTCCAGACACAGGCGAGCGTTGGGCCTTAGAGGAAACGCAGGCGCATCGGGGCAGGGGCGCGGAGAGCGAGGCCGCGGAGTGGGAAAGCTATAGCTCGAAGCTGTATTACAATCAGTTTTCCGTTGGGCAGCAGCAGTTTTGGGATGACCTGGAGGCGATGAGCTTTGAATATCTGCTAGGGGAAAAGAACGTGGAAGGGGTCATGTCAGAAGGGGGCCTGCTGCTTTCAGAACGCGTCCCTTACCAGGGCATCACCAGGGAAGAGGCGGATCAGGTAATCAAAAAGTTTCTGTACTCGAACCCTCAGTTTTATTTTTATGCGCCTGGAGGCGGTGCGTATGAGGATTCCCAGACAAGCGGGTATGGGTCTATCTTAATCTATGATTCGTTCCGGGACGGCAAAACGCGCGCCGGGGAAACGGAGCGCCTGAAAGAATCCATTGACGCCTGCATCAGCAAGATTGACTTAAAAGGGACGGATTTGGAGAAGGAAAAGCAGGCCCATGACATAATCTGCGATATGGTGGACTACGATTATGACGAGGGCAACGTGATGGAAAATCAGACCATATACAGCACGTTTTTAACCGGAAAGACCGTGTGCGCGGGATATGCGCAGGCTTTTGAGCTTTTATGCAACGCGGTCGGGGTGGAGAGCGTCGCTGTGACAAGCAGGGCGCACCAGTGGAACCTGGTGCGGCTGGAGGACACCTGGTATTATGCCGACCCAACCTGGGATGACGAGGCGAATGGGGCCAGAAACTATAACTTCTTTAACCGCAGCCTGGAATTTATGCTGAAGTCCGAGGAGTCGACGCAGGGGGAAAACCATGTGCCGTTAGATCATTGGATGGCGTATTTGCCGGACTGCACCCATGACTCAGGCGCGGGAGGCGATTATATAGGGGAAATCTATATGCCGACGGAGCGTGTGGGGGAGCCTGTGATCTCCGTAGACGGAAATGGAACCGTGACGATCGGATGCGGGGAGCCGGACGCAGAGGTATTTTATTCCATAAACGGCGGCAGGCCCTCTATGGCGGCGACAAAATCCTTAAAATACAGCAAGGCGTTTCAGGTGCAGGACGGCGCGTCTATCCAGGCCATTGCCGTCAAAGACGGGCTGTATGACAGCGAGGCCGTCAAGGTGAGGTGGCCTTCTATGGCGGCGTATGCCGGCCAGCCGTTTGTGCTGTATATGGACGCGGACGGCGTGGAGGGCATGGACGCGCTGGCCGCCGGAGGGTCTGCGGCGAAATTCGAGAGGCAGTCCGGAAAATTTGTGTGGACGCCCGGGAAGGGGCAGGCCGGTGACTCGTTTGACCTGACCTTCACGAAAGGAGGGGCGGCCGTAAAGACGGTGTGCGTGCAGGTTTTGGACGCAGTGTCAGATTCAGGCGGCAGGCGTGAATTTGCGGTTGCGGGCCCGTCTTCTATGACGCTAGGCGAAGGCTATGGGGCGACGGGATCGGGCAGCTTTGCGGTCTTGGGCAAAGAGAGCGTCCCCGCCATCGCCCTTTCGGGAAATACCGGAGGCGGGAAGCTGACATGGAACGCCGCGGAATCCCATATAGAGGCCGCGCCTGGGCTGCCAAAGGGGCGGTACCGGATGCAGCTTGTGGCGAAGGACGGCGCCGAAACGGCGTCGTGTGAGTTTGTCTGCATTGTCAAGGGCAGGCAGGAAATGGAAAACACGCTCCCGGAATTTACGGGGCTAAAGGATTATATGCGGGCATATGTAGGGCAGAGGCTGTCGTTTTACGTCAAGGCGGAGGATGCCGATTTGGGGGACGCGGTGACGCTTGAGGCGCCGGATTTGGACGTGTTCGGAGAGAAGGCCGACGTGTCGTTTCATACGGAGACGGGCCTGTTTTCCTTTGTGCCGGGAGACGGGGATTTGGGACGCTCGTATTCTGTCGTCTTTGCGGCGCATGACCGCACAGGGCAGCAGGTGACCCACACAGTGACGATTGCGGTCTCCTCCTCTACGGTGAAGGAAGAGGCGTATGCCGTCTCCGGGGACGCTTATTTGGGGGCGCACGCGTCAGAAGCGGATCTTCCGTTTGGAAACGCGGCATTTTTATGGGTGAGCCGGGACGCCTCAGGAGAGCTAGGGGAGCTTGAAAATCTGGGGAGCAATAAGCTTTCGTTGCTTACGCTGGATCTGTCGAGGCTCGCAGGGCGTGAAGATTTGTATGAAAAGGCCGAGCTGTCCCTCACCTATGTCGGAAGCCCTGCCTTAAGCGGCGAGGGCCAGACAGAGCAGATTTTGGCCGCCGCCGTCGATGGATTTGAATGGAAGGAAAGCGGCATTACCTGGAACGGGTGGGACGCATGGAGGAGGGAGCATGCATTTTCGGTCGCAAAGGACGCGGTAAAGAAGTCAGAGGAATTTCCGGCCTTTCTATACAGTGAAGAGGATTTTCAGTCCTCTGACATAAAAATAGACATTACGGAGTGGGTTAGGGACGCGGTGAAGGCCGGCAGTGGGGAGCTGACGGTTCTGCTTAATTCCAAGGGGGCCGGCGGGTTCCTCGTCAGCAAGGAAGGGGCCTATGGGAGCCTGACGCATGGGACGCTTGAGATGATCCCTATGGTTTCACTGACTCCTTGGCTTCATTTCAGCGGGCCCGAAAGCCAGACGCTTGTGGAAGGATATGAGGCGACAGAGACAGAGAGCTTTTCGGTCGTGGGCGCAAGCGGGAAGGCCACAGTGAGCCTGTCTCCTTCAAGCGACCCGCATTTCCGTTGGGACGGGGCGGCCGGATGCATAAGGATCGCGCCTGGCCTTGCGGCGGGAAAGCATGAGGCGACGCTGCTCGTCTCCGATGAGGGAGGGAAGACGGCCTCGTGTCAGTTTACGCTTCATGTGCGCCCTGACTTTAAGGCCGCGCTTAGGGAGCTGTACGCATCCGTGCAGAAGCTGCCTCAAGGGAGCTATGCGGACGCCGATCTGGCTTATATAGAGGATGTATTGGATACGGCGGGGAACGTCCTTGCGGATCCCGGCGCGACGGAGGCGGACGCAGAGACGGTGAAAGGGATGCTTCGGCTGGCCTTGCAGCTTCAGACGGCGCAGGAGGCGTTTTTAAAGCGTATCGGGCCATTTTTGGTGCAGGATAAGGATCAGGGAAAATATACGGACGTAAGCTGGAAGAATTATAAAGAAAAAAGGGACGCCGCGCTCCGGCTGCAAAACGCAGGGGCTTCTGTTATAGGGCGGGAAGGGGACGCGGCGGCCCAGGCGTTGGAAACGGCGTATCGCGCGCTTGCCCTTCGCGCGGATAACAGCATTTTGACGGATCCAAAGACGAAGCTTTTGTATCGGGTGACGAATGCGAAAAAGAAGACCGTGGCGGCGGTGGGGAGCAAGAAGAAAAATGCGTCTTCCATTACCATCCCAAAGACGGTGACGCTGAACAAGGTGAAGTATAGCGTGACAGAAATCGGCGACGGCGCATTTTCGGGCTTTGCGAAGCTTCGAAAAGCGGTCATTGGGGAAAAGGTCGCAAAGATCGGGAAAAAATGCTTTTATCAGTGCAAAAAGCTAAGTACCGTGACATTTAAGGGCGCGAAAGTGACTTCCATTCAAGCGGGAGCATTTAAGGGCATTGATAAGCAGGCAAGAGTCAACTTGCCCAAAAAAATGAGCAAAAAGCAAAAGAACGCCTTAAAGAAGCGCATCAAGAGCGCGGGCATTGGCAAGAAGGCAGTCATTAAATAAGGAGGGGAGCTTGTATGAAACAACGTGGCATAGCATTTCTGTTATCTTTTTTGTGCGCATTCTCCATAGCGGGTCAGGGCGTCTTGGCGTATCCGTCAGATTACGCAGAGCCAGCGTATGTCAAAGAGGCGGCGCCGTCCGACGGGACGCTTGAGGATGCGCAGGCGCATTGGCAAGATGGACGCGGCGCAGAGCCGGGCGCCTTGACGCCGGCTGACGCGGGGTATGAGGAAGATGCCTGGGATTTGCCGACAGGGCTTTTGACGCCGGAGTTTCGCGAGGTTACGTATGAGGAATTGCCGGAAGAGGCTTTGGACTCGACGCAAAAAAGCTCTGCGGTGTATTCCTGCGAATGGGACAAATATTCCACGAACTATTATTATAATCAATTGTCCGCCAATGAGCAGGCGTTTTGGGATAAGCTGGATCAGGAGTGCAGGAGCTACTTATTGACCACAAAGAACGCGTTGCCCAAAAGGGACAGTCAGGGATATCTGTCATATCCGATGGGTATGATTTCTTTTGCGAACATCAGTAAGATGCAGGCACAGAACGTTTTGCTGATGTTTTTGTACTCGAACCCACAGTATTATTTTTTGGATATGGCATGGTACTGGGGAATTATGGGAGGCCAGTATTTTGGCATACAGCCGACCGTTCACCCGACGTTTGCGAGCGGCCAGGCCAGGAGCCGGGCGACGGCGCAGATTAAGGCGCTGACGGACGGATGGCTTGCGCAGATTAACGCTCAGCCGGATGTGCTGGCGAAGGAGCGGCTTGCGCACGACTTGATCTGTGAAAAAATGGAATATGACTATGACTTTATGAATGTATTTAATCAGGGCATTTACAGCGTGTTCTGCACAAACAGCACAGTGTGCGCGGGATATTCCCAGGCGATGCAGTTCTTAATGAATGGGGCTGGCATTGACTGCGCGGTCGTCACGAGCGCGGGCGATGAGAGTTTGGGGCTGATTGGGCATGAATGGAATATCATCCGTCTGAACAATGCCTGGTATTACGTGGATCTTACCTGGGATGACAATATTGCGGACGATAAGGGCGCAGTCAGCGCGTATACCTATTTCAACAAGAGCATGCAGAACTATTTAAGTGAGGAGAATCTGATGAATGTGATGTCCCATACGACGGAGGGCATATGGGACGGATATCTGCCGCCGCTTGTCTATGATTCTGGGGCGACGGAGACGGATCCGGGAACCCTTCATGCGCAGCGCGGCTCCCTTACGCTTCCGGCGATCGCCGGATCCGGGAGCCGGGTGACGATTGCAGGGCCGGCCGGAGCCGTCATTTATTACACGACAAATGGGAGCGTCCCTTCCGTCGCGTCCACCAGGGCAAAAAAATATACAGGGCCGATTGCGCTGACGGGGACGACGACTGTGAAGGCCGTCGCGGTCTTAAACGGGTATCATGACAGCCAGGTGGCGGGCTTGACAGTGACGCCGCGCTATACGGTCTCCTTCCATGCGAACGGAGGCTATATCGGGAGCAAAAGCGTAGGCGTAAGCACGAAGTCGGGACAGCCGTATAATACGGCGCTTGGCAGCCTGCCGACTCCCAAACGGAAAGGCTATCTGTTTTTGGGGTGGTACAGCGCGAAGTCGGGCGGCTCGAAGATTCAGCCGACAAGCCGGATTGTCGCAGACGCGTCCTATTATGCGCATTGGGCTAAGATTAACCCCAAAAAGGTGACGGTTTCCTCTGTCAAAAACAGCGCGTCAAGGACGGTTAAAGTGAAGATTAAGAAAGCGAAGAACGCCACTTCCTATCAGGTGCGCTATTCTACAAAGAAAAATATGGCTTCTGCCAAAAAACAGACGGCGGCGGCCAATAGCTGCACGATTAAGAAGCTGAAAAAGGGGAAGACGTATTACGTGCAGGCGCGTATGTGCCAAAGGGACTCTGCGACAGGGAAAGACAAATGCGGCCCATGGAGCAAGACGAAGACGGTAAAGGTCGTAAAATAAATGGAGGCTGTGAAAGAAAAGAAGGAGGGGAGCCGGCGGCAGGCGGTCATTGCCGCCGCCGGCCTGCTAATCTTCCCGATTGTCCATTTTTATCTGCTGGAGGCATATACGCACAACGGATTTGCAGAAATCAGGCCCTGGCCGCAGGTGTTTAACGTCCTGCTGTTTGAGCTGGCTGCTTTGATTTTGTATTTTTTCAGCGGAAGCGTCAGGTTTGCGCTTTGGACGGAAGGGATCCTTGCTATGGCGCTTGGCCTGGTAAACGCGTATGTCTATGCGTTCCGCTCTATGCCGCTTGTGCCATGGGATATTTTTTCGATTGGGACGGCGGCCTCCGTGGCGGGCAATTACAATTTCATGCCTACGCCGCGGATGGCCGTGGTTTTTGCGCTGTTTCTGGCCGTTTTTTTTGCGGAGGGATGGCTAAAGGCCGGCAAATTGAAATGGAAGGGATGGCAGAGGCTCCTGATGGCTTTGGCGCTTTGCCTTGGCTTAGGGATGTTTTCTGCCTCGCTGCAGCAGGAGGATTTTCAAAACCGTCATCTGATGTACAATAAGCTGTTCACCCCGGTCTATATGTGGCAGGTGAATGGGCTTGCGCTCACAATGGTGATGGAGATGCCGTATCTGGCGGTAGAGAAGCCTGCGGGGTATGAAAGAGGGCAGGCAAAAGAGGCGCTGGAGGAATATGAGGCCAAAGGCGCGCCCGCGTCCGGTGAGCTTCCGAATCTTATCGTGGTGATGAATGAGGCGTTTTCTGACCTGTCGGTTCTTGGGGAGTATACGGCGAGCGAAAATGAGCTGCCGTTCTTTCGCAAGATGCTTGAAACAGGGAAAAACACCGTGTCGGGCTTTCTGAATGTCTCGGTCTGCGGCGGAAATACAGCCAATACCGAGTTTGAATTCCTGACTGGGAACACCATGGCGTTTCTGCCGCAGGGGAGCATCCCCTACCAGCAGTATGTCCATGAAGAAATTCCCGCCTTGCCCTCATACCTTCAGTCATTGGGCTATGAGACGTATGCGTCCCATCCGTTTCAGGCAGAAGGATGGGACAGGGATCAGGTGTATCCGCTGTTTGGCTTTTCGCATCTGGCATTTTTAAGGGACTTTACGGACAGGGAATACATCCGGGATTTTGTCAGCGATCAAAGCTGCGTCAGGCAGGCGATCCAGACGTATGAAAGCAAGGAGCCGGGCAAGCCGATGTTTCTGTTTCAGGTCACGATGCAAAACCATGGATCCTACGGTGAGGTGAGGGAGGATTTTACGCCGGACGTCACGGTGGAGAATGCGCCGTCGAATGCGCTGTCAACGTATCTGTCCTTATTGAAACGGACAGATGCGGCGCTCAAAGAGATGATTTCCTATTTTTCGAAGGAAGAGGAGCCTGTGGCAGTGGTCTTTTTCGGGGACCATCAGCCCAATGACGCCGTGGCTGAGCCGATTTTACGGCTGAACGGCATGAGCAGTCAGTCGCTGACGGAGGAGGAGACGCTTCTTCGCTATCAGGTTCCCTATCTGATTTGGGCGAATTATGACATAGAGACGAAACGGCATGAAAATTTGAGCGCGAATTATCTTGCGATTGAGGTTTTGGAGGCGGCTGGCATCCCCCTGTCTCCCTATCTGGCGTTTTTAAAGGAATTTAAAAAGAGCTATCCCATTTTGTCTTCTGTAAGGAGGGAGCGGTCTCCTGACGCGTCCATGGAGCTATTGGACTATCAGAAGCTGCAATATTATCAACTTTTTGATTGGCAACAGGATGAAAGGTAATTGACATGACACGTTGGAAATGGAATTGGAAAACCTCACCGGGTTCATTTAACGCAAGGAAAGGCGATGGGATGCGCAGCTTCCCTACAGGCGCAGACAGGCGCGCATGGAAGATGTACCTATGCGCGTTTTTGCTCCCCATTGCGGCCGCTGCCGTAATCTGCATCCGAAACGGGGTGTATCCATTTGGGGAAAATTGCATCCTCCATATTGATATGTACCATCAGTATGAGCCGTTTTTCACGGAATTTTTGGATAAGCTGCAGCATGGGGGAAGCCTTTCTTACTCCTTTCGGCTCGGCCTTGGCTCTGATTTTGCCGCGCTGTTCGCGTACTACTTGGCAAGCCCGCTCAATTGGCTTTTGGCGCTTTGCCCCGCGTCCCATGTCATTGAATTTATGACCGTGTTGGTGTTGCTTAAAATCGGCTTTTGCGGCCTGTCTTTTGCGGCCTATCTGTGGCAGAGCCGAAACGGGGGCCGTTTGCGTCCTGCTTTTGATGTTAGCGGAATCGTGTTTGCGTCCTGCTACGCGCTTTCCGGGTATATGGCGGCGTATAGCTGGAACATTATGTGGCTGGACTGCCTGGCGCTTGCCCCGCTGGCGGTTCTTGGCCTGCATTATCTGGTGAGGGAGGGAAGGTGCAGGCTGTACTGCGTCAGCCTGGCGCTTGCCGTCCTTTCCAATTATTATATTGCGTTTCTGCTCTGCGTGTTCTTGGCGTTTTATTTTGTGATCCTTCTGTTGGAAGAGGCGCAGGGCAAAAAAAAGACGGCGGCCAGCATAGGAAGGTTTGCCCTGTATTCCCTTCTGGGCGGCGGGATGGGCTGCGTTTTGATGCTGCCTGAGGCGATTATTTTAGGCTATAGCGGCTCTTCTGGCATTCATTTTCCCAAAACGGCGGAATGGTATTTTGACCTGGCCTCCATGTTGGCGAGGCATTGCTTTCATGTGGAGGTGTATACAGGCCGCGACCACTGGCCCAATCTGTACTGCGGGGCCGCTGCGCTGCTTTTGGCCGCGCTGTATTTGATGAACCGTAAGATTTCCCGAAAGAAAAAGCTTTTGCGCGTGGCGCTCATCCTGCTGTTCTGGGCGGCTTTTTCCAATAATATGCTGGATTTTCTCTGGCATGGCTTTCATTTTCCGGACAGCCTGCCGGGAAGGCAGTCGTTTTTATATATCTTTCTGCTCCTTTCCATGGCGTATGAGGCGTACAAGGCTTTGGAGGGGAATTCGTTCTGGCATGTGGTCGCCGCAGGGGCGTCTTTGTATCTGTTTTTGTTTGCGGCGTTTTATTTTGCGGAATCCGGCTTAACGACCGGAAGGTCGCTTGCGGTGACGGCCGCCCTGATTTTGGGCTATGGCTTAATTTTGCTGCTGTTTCAGACAGGGGACCGGAAATTCCGGCTTTGGGCTGGAAGGCTGTTTTTAACGCTTGCGGCGTTTGAAGTCATCGTGAATTTTTCCCTGACAGGCATGTCGGTGACGAGCCGCGTCAGCTATACGAAGAACTGGGATTCGGTGAAGGGGCTTTTGGAAGAGGTGGAGGAGCGGGAGGACGCGCCGTTCTACCGGGTAGAGGAGATGGAGCGCCTTACCAAAAATGACGCGGCGATTTATGGCTACCGCTCGTCCACGATCTTTTCGTCTCTGATGAACATAAACGTCAGCCGCTTTCTGCGTGACCTGGGCATGGAGGGCGGCAAGAATTTTTACAGCTACAGCGGCGCGACGCCGCTTGTTTCCGCGATGCTTAGCGTAAAATACCTGATTTCAAAAAGCCCCTATGAGGAAAGCCCCCTGCGGAAGCTGGTCGCGGGGGACGGAGAGAACTATATCTATGAAAACCTGCATACGCTTCCCCTAGGGTTTATGGTGGACGCGATGTTTGAGGCGGACTGGAATCTGAAAAAAGGAGAGAAGATCTGGAATATAAACCGTATGGCAAGGGCGCTTGGGGCCAAGGCGGATTTGCTTTTGCCAGCGCAAGACGCAGTCGAGGCGGAAGATGAGAAGACGACGGTTCGGGTGGAGGAGGACGGCTATTTCTATGCGTCCTATACGGACACTTCCGTCACGAACCTCACTGTGACGAATGGGAGGAGGACGCGTAAGTTCACAAAATGCGACCATGGCTATCTGCTGGATTTGGGCTGGTGCCGGGCAGGGGACGAGGTGGAGCTTACGAATACATCCGGCGTCTCGGAATTTCAGGTTCGCCCATACCGCCTTAATTTTGAGGCGTTAGAGACTGCGTATGAAGCCCTAAGCGAACAGACGCTTCAGCTTGACTTCTTTTCTGATGACGAGATACGGGGCAGGATCGCAGTCAAAAAGCCTGGGAACCTGATTCTTTCCATTCCAAAAGAAGAAGGGTGGAGCATTTATGTGGATGGGGAAGAAACGGAAGGGGGCGTCTTTATGGACAGCTTCATTGAAATTCCCCTGATTTCGGGAGAGCATCAGATTGCCTTGCGTTATCATACGCCCGGCCTTAAGGCGGGGGCTGCGGTCAGCCTTTGCTGCCTGGCTGTGTTTGTGTTTTTATGCGCGCTTAACGCGAGGAAGGGAAGAGAGTAGCCTTTAAAGAAGGACAGAGAATCCTGGCTGTGGGAGGCCGTTTCTGCCGCCCATGGCCGGGATTTTTTTAAGCTATATTTTTCCTTTGGGAGTTTATGTATAAAACATTTGACAAAAATGGTTTCAAAATCTATAATAAGTGATATTAAATCGTTCCGAAAATAATCAAAATTCTAAAAAGTTTTTAATAGAGAGAAACCAATGGAAAAAGTGCTGATGCTTGCGACGACAGCGGCGATGATTGAACAGTTTAATAAGAGAAATATAGAATTGCTGAATGAAATGGGCTATTTGGTCGATGTCGCCGGGAATTTCAAGGAGGGAAACCCTATCTCCGCAAAGCGCGTCAGGGACTTTGAGAAATGGGTGCGGGAGCGGGGCGGAGCCTGCCATGACGTCCCTATGGTTCGGAATCCGATGGCGCTTAGGCAGAACCGAAAGGCGTATCAAATGATTGTGGGGCTGCTTCAGCGAGAGAGCTATGCGTTTATCCATGTCCATACTCCAATCGGCGGCGTTTTGGGCAGGGTAGCGGCGCACAGGGCCGGCGTTGCCGTCATTTACACAGCGCATGGGTTTCATTTTTATAAAGGGGCGCCGATCAGGAACTGGCTTTTGTATTACACGGTGGAGTGGCTCTGCTCCTGGTGGACGGACGTGTTGATTACGATCAACCGGGAGGATTATGACAGGGCAAAAAGGCGCCTGCATACGAAAAGGGTGGAATATGTGCCGGGCGTAGGGATTGACTCGAAGGCAATCGCAGGCTTAACGGTCAATCGGGAAGAAAGGCGGCGCGTATGGAACATCCCGGAGCGAGCGGTCGTGGCGCTGTCCGTTGGCGAGCTGAATCAGAATAAAAACCATGCGCTGGCCATTCAGGCGATTGGGCAGATAAAGGGCGAGGAAATCCATTATGTGGTCTGCGGGCAGGGCGAGGAAAGACGAAAGCTGGAGCGGCTGGCAAAAAAGCTTCATCTGGGGGATCGGGTGCATCTTTTAGGGTTTTGTGAGGATGCCTTAGAGATTTTAAGATGCAGCGACATTTTTGTCTTTCCCTCAAAGCGGGAGGGGCTGTCCGTAGCCCTTTTGGAGGCGATGGCGAGCGGCTTGCCGGCCGTCTGCTTCTCCATCCGTGGAAATGTGGACTTGATAGAGGAGGGCAGGGGCGGTTATTTGGCTCCGGCCGGCGACAGAGAGGCCTTTGCGTCTGGGATTGAGCGGCTGGCCTTATCGGCAAAGCTTAGGGAACAGATGGGCAGATATAACCAAAAGAAGGCGAAGCGGTTTGACTGCTTGGAAATTACTGAAAGAATGAGGGAGATCTATCAAGGGGCGGCTAGGGGAGCGCAAAGGCGGGAGGACGCCTGTTTATGGAATGACTGTGGAAAGTGAACTTGATTGGGGAACAATGATGGAAGAGAAAGAGCATGGATAAAAAACGTAGGATATTCAGCACGACAGGATGTTATGGGACAGGCTCAAGCGCAGTCACCGATTTTATAAAGGAGTTTGAGGAGATTGACTGCAAAAGCGATTATGAAATCCGTTTCATTCATGATCCTGACGGAATCTCTGATTTGGAATACAATCTGGTTGAAAATCCGAATCGGCATAATACGAGCCATAGCTTAAAGCGCTTTATAAAAAATATGCGTAATTTAGATCATATCTGGTTTATCAGACGATATAGAAAACGGTTTGGCGATGCTTTTTTAAAGGCAGTGGATGAATATGTCCAAGACCTGGCGCTGTGTGAATATAAGTCGGCCTGGCATTTTGACGTTTATGAAAGAGGAAAACTGTATTATATAGCGTCGCGCATAAGCTCTCATTTGGCCTATGCGTTGAACCGTTTTTTTGGTTTGCCTGTGCCGTATTCGGTTTTGCTGCAAAAGGAGAAGGCATATCTGTGCGTCACGGAGGAAGAGCAATTTTTAGAGGCCACCCGGAAATTTACCAGTCGATTTATTCAAATGATCTGTGCGCCTGACAAGCAGTCGATTTTTTTGGATCAGTTGGTGCCGCCTTCTAATTTCAGAAGGTATGCCCGTTATTTTGAGGATTTGCGGGCCGTGCTTGTGGAGCGTGACCCAAGGGATATTTATTTGTTGGAAAAGCTTGTCTGGAGAGGCAGCGTCGCGCCGACGGAGCGCGTGGAGGATTTTTGCGCATGGTATCGGTGGACGAGGAGGCTGTACGAAAAAGAAGCCCTTCCAGAATGCGTGTTGGCTGTGCGGTTTGAGGATTTGGTTTATCGGTATGAAGAGACAGCAGAAAAAATTATGTCGTTTTTTGGACTGGAGCCAGCAATGCATGTTGCGCCGAAAAAATACTTTAATCCAGACGTGTCTATAGGGAACACCCAGTTATGGAACCAATTTTTGAAGGAACAGGACAATGTGGATTACATTGAAAAAGAATTGCAAGAGTATTGCTATCCGTTTCCCAAAATAAATCAGGATACGTTGAAAAAAAGGGGAATTTTTTAATATTTAGGCAGAGGAATGGATAACGGAATGGAAAAGCTGAAAGTGATGCATGTATTGAATACGGGCGGATATTCCGGCGCGGAGCATATCGTCATTGATTTAATATGCGGCAATAGAGATCAATGCCAGTGCGTCTATGTGTCGAGGAAAGGGAAGATTCAAGAGATTCTAAAAAAAGAAGGGATAGAGCATCATGCGATAAAGAGGATGACGTTCTATGAAATCAGAAGGCAGATTCACAGGATTCGTCCGGATGTGATTCATGCGCATGATTTTACGGCGGGAATCGTATGCTCTGCATTCGCCAAGGCAGTGCCTGTCATTCATCATTTGCATCAAAATTCTCCGTGGATGAAAGGAAAAAATATAAAATCCATGGCATATCGTTTATCTGCGCAGAAAGCGAGCTGCATACTGGCTGTTTCGGAATCTGTAATGAAAGAGTATGTTTTTGGAAGAGAATTTTTAAAAAAAACGAAAGTGATGGGGAATCCATTTGATGCGTCAAAGATTAGGACGTTAGCAAAAAAAGGGGAGTGGAAGGAAGGCTGCGACCTTTTGTTTTGCGGCAGGCTGTCTGTCCCTAAGAATCCACTGCTATTTCTTGACATTGTTTTGGAAGTTAAGAAGAAAATACCGGATATAAAGGCAGTGATGATTGGCGATGGAGAACTGAAGCATTGTGTAATGGAAAAGATAAAAAATGAAAATCTTCAACATACGATTCAGATGTTGGGATTTATGGAAAATCCATATGGAGTAATGAAAAATTGTAGGGTTTTGTGTATGCCTTCGCTTTGGGAAGGATTTGGGTTGGCGGCATTGGAGGCTATGGCCTTGGGAAAGCCGGTTATTGCTTCTGCTGTTGGAGGCCTGACGCATTTTGTAGATGAAAGCTGCGGGGCATTATGTGAAGGGCAGAGTGAGTTTGCCGATCGCATATCTAAGCTTCTGTTATCGCCTGATATCTATGAAAAGAAATCTAAAGGGGCAATGGCGAGGTCAGAGAAGATGGACAATGCAACAGAATATGTGGATGCCATTGTCGGGCTGTATAACGAGGTTTTAAAGGACAGAGGGAAATGCGTTGCAGAAGAACGATAAATTAATCACAATATTTACTCCTTCGTATAACAGAGGAAGGACGTTAGGAAGGCTCTATGAGTCATTGCTCCGTCAGACAAATTCCTCATTTGTTTGGGTGGTCGTGGATGACGGCTCTACAGATGGGACGGGGGATATTTTAGAAAAATGGATTCTGGAAAAAAAGATTGAGATTTTTTATTTCAAGCAGGAGAATAAGGGGAAATCCGCGGCGCATAACGTAGGGGTGAGGCACATCACGACGCCGCTTTTTTCCTGTGTGGATTCAGATGATTATCTTTCTGACGATGCAGTGGAGAAAATAGTGAAAACATGGGCAATGCGTCAAAAAGGCGATATCGGGATCATAGCATTGCGGTCTGTCACAAAATTAGGGAGAGGGCATCGGCCTGGGAGCCTCATTCACACAAAGCTGCGCGACGCTTATAAAAATCATATTATCAGCGGCGACGCCATGCTGATTTTTCAGTCAGAGGTGATAGCAAAGTATAGGTTCCCTGAATTTTCCGGAGAAAAATTTGTGCCCGAGGCGTATTTATATGACCGATTGGATCAGGATGGAGAGATGCTGTTATTAGATCAGGTGCTCTATAAGGGAGAGTATCTTGAGGATGGATATACGCGAAATATGAACAAGATCATTAAGGAAAATCCAAGGGGATATCTTGCTTATATCGTGCAGAGGTTAGAGATGGATCAAAGCTTTATGGATCGGCTTTTGGATTCGGCAAGGTATGTGTCTGTTGCATATACGGTAAGAAGGAAAGGCATTTTGAGAAACGCGCCATATCCGATTGTGGCGTCTTTAGCATTTCCGATGGGTATTGTCAGATATATTCTATGCTTTAAAGGCCAGTAAAAATGCGCGGCGGCAAATGATAGGGCTTTTTCGTAGAAGCGAAAAAACAGGAGGAATGAGATGTTATCAATATGGGTTCTGTGCGGCATGGTTTGTTTCTTGTATTTTTTTTCCAAGAGGAAGATTGGGCTTTATAGCAATGGAAAGAAATTTGACTTAAAATTAGAGGCTGTTTTGGAGATTGCCCTATTTTTTGGCTTGATTTGCCTGATGACGGCAAACAGGAGCGGATATGACGCCATTAGCTTCAATCGTTTTTTTTCTTATGTGAAGCTGTATGGAAAGAATCCATTTGACTACACATACGGTTTTTTCTTAATTTTGGTAAAGTTTATTTTAAATTTATTTCCTGAAATGACATATCAGATGTTTGAAGCGGCGGTTATTGCTGTAATCGGAATTTTTTTGATTCGCCCGGTATTTCGGAAGTATCAAGCAAATGCAGCTTGCGTGATGTCTTTATATGCATTGAGCGGCATGGTGGCTGTGGATGGAATGCAGTTCAAAAATTTTTTGGCAGTCAGTTTTTTGGTAGGCGCGATCGGCCATTTGTTTCAGGAAGGGAAAAGAAACATAATTCGATTTTATGTATTGGTTACAATATCCGTTTTGTTTCATTTTTCTTTTGCGATTTATTATTTTTTGCCTTTAATAAAGCTGAACGGGGTGAAGAAAATAAGCGGCACATTGCCCGTCGCAGGTGGGATCGGATATTTATTTTTGCTTTTGGACAATGGAAGGTATACGGCAGGAATGCTTTCTTTTATAAGCAGAATAGGAATTTTGAGTAAAGTGGAGGACTATGACAGCGTTAGGGCAGGGATACAGAGCGTGGTTCCTGTAGGGATTTATTTTATGGTTCTTTTGATCCTGGTTTATTTTAAACATGGACGCACGAGTCAATCGAAAAACGTAACAAATAGGCTATTAGAAAGCGTTGTTTATTTATGGAGGATTGCAGGAGCTCTGCTTCCATTTATGTGTTATGCAAATGCCAGCTATAGGCTGTTTCGAAATTTTTATCTCATTATTTTTGTGGCGTTGTCAAATGTGGTTTTGGAGGAGGAAAAAAGCAGGGCGAAAAGATATTTCAATGGGATGCTTGTGATTGTGTTGGCGTTCGTGATTTTTCTTTATGTCTATTTTTTGCATCAACAGTTTGATATTTATATACCAGTAGTGGAAGGCGATTTTTTCTGGGAAACGGGAAAGTACTAAAAAAGCAAGAGTGAGGCGGGCAGTATGCAGAAAATGGGAGGATGTGATGGCTGTTGACAAAAAATTATCGAAAGCCGGTTTGGGCTATACGATAGGGAATGTCCTGGTGAGGGGGATCGGCTTCCTTACGATACCAATATTTGCCAGGCTAATGTCGGCTTCTGACTATGGCATCTATAATACGTATACAGCGTATGAGTCTATTTTGTTTATTTTGCTTGGACTTGCATTGCATACAAGCTTTAAGAATGCCTATATCAAATTCAGGCCGGATTTTGACCAATACGTATCGTTATGTGTTTTGGAGGCAGTGGTGAATTTAATGCTGTTTCTGTCAGCTTCAGCTTTTTTATATGGCGTCTTAGGAATTGAAAGGCCAAATTATGTGTATCTTTTATTTTTTCATGGTTTTGGATCAGCTGTCATTTCTTATTATAATGCCTATTTGGGATTGAGCTACCGTTCCAGAGAATATGTGAAGCTGTCATTACTGATTGCGGTTGGGAATGTGGCGTTGTCCGCGTTGTTTATGGTGACGGTTTTTGACGGTCAAAGGGGCTTTGCCAGGATACTTGGCGCGGCTTTTCCTACCATTGTGGCTTCTTTTTATCTGGTTTATCAATTCTGGAGACGGAAACGCCCTGCAATTCGAAAAGAATTCGTGAAGTTTTCATTGAGATACAGCCTTCCGTTAATCCCGCATGGCGTCTCTCAGGTCTTGCTGTCAACATTTGACCGAATCATGATTACTTTCATGGTGGGAGAGGCGCAGACGGGGATATATGGGTTTGCGTATCATATTTATTCCATTATCGCAGTGTTTTTTTCTTCTATGGATCAGGTTTGGAGCCCATGGTTTTATGAAAAAATGAGCCATTCGGATTATAAGGCCATTCGGTCTGCGGGGGCAAAGTATATGAGGGGGACCGCTTATCTTCTAGCGGGAATTTTGCTCGTTTCTCCTGAGATTGTCACGATATTAGGCTCAAAGGAATATTATGACTCTATTTTTTTAATCGTGCCGATCACGATAGGCGGGTATTTTTCTTTTTTATATGGCTTTCCGGCAATCATAGAATATTATTTTGAAAAGACGCATTTTATCGCGATTGCGACCTTTCTTTCTGCCTGTTTGAACATTGCGTTAAATTATGTGTGCATTCAGGCGTTTGGCTATCAGGCGGCCGCATATACGACACTGGCGACATATGTGATTTATTTTTTGGCGCATTATTGGATTTCTGTTAGGCTCATGGGAAAGAATCTGTATTCCGTAAAGGAATTGCTGATTACAGTATCAATTGTGCTGGCTGTTGGGGCGCTGACCCAGATGACGCTTAGCCGTATTCTGCTCCGGTGGATTTTGGCTGTTTTAGACGCTGCGGCCCTGCTTTGGTTTTTAAACAGGGAATTTGGCGTTCAATCAATTATAAAAAGAAAACTGAAATTACATTGAGAAAGGAGATGGGGATGTGAAGAAGCAGGCGCTGATCTTGCTGTTCAATGACCCTTCCCAAAAGAATATCTTTATTGAGCATATGAATAAAAAGCCAGGGGTGCAGGCAAAGTGCGTCTTAAAGCGCCTTCCTATTCCATTGAGGGCCTTAAGGCGTTTGCATTTATTAAGCGGCCTGCCGGGAGTTGGAATTTGGTTTTCAGGGTGGAAGGCAGAGCTTTTGGGTCAGAAGCTGATCATTTGCATCGCCACAGAATATTCTTCCCGCGTTTTAAGATGGATTTACGAAAAAACAGATTCCAGGGTGAGGCTGATTCAATATTTTTGGGATGAAATTCATATCTCTGGATATCCAGTGGCGCAAAGCGATCGGTTCGAGAACTGGTCTTTTTGCAGGGAGAACTGCAAGGAATTCGGAATGAAATATAATCCTCAGTTTTGGATCGAATCCATGCTGCCGGATGAGGGGCCGGATGTATATGACATCTCCTACGTTGGCGGGGACCGAAATGGGAAATATGTGGAACGGACAGCGATGGTTCAATCGTTGTATCAGATGATAAAAGATGCAGATATAAAAGCGTTCTTTTGGTATCTCTCAGACTCCAAGCTGGTGCAGGAAGAAATTAGGAAACAGGAAGGGATGTCCCATAAAGCGTTTTTTGATGTGATTCGAAGCAGTAAGGTTGTCGTGGATTTGGTTGAGACGGAAACCTGCTGGCTTACACAGCGGACGCTGCTGGCTTTAGCAAGCGGGAAAAGACTGGTGACGAACAATATGGAGATCATGAAGGAGCCGTTTTATCAAAAGGAGAATATTTTTGTGATTGGCTTGGATTCTTATGATGCTCTGATAGATTTTATAAAAAAGCCATATGGCGGAAAAGATGCGTCCTTATATCAGCAGTATGAAATGACGCAATGGCTGGAGAGGTTTATGGGGAATGAGAACATTAAAGCATAATGACGGAATTGCGCTGGTAAGGGTGGGGGCAATGCTCTCTATCTTATTGTGCCATGTCATAAAATATTATACGTTTGTCCCAGGCCATTTGGCATTCGGTCAGATGTTTAATGTAGGCGTAGAAATGTTTCTGTTTCTTTCTGGATATTTGTATGGAGGCAGGGAAATTTCAGATTTTAAGTCCTGGATAGGGAGGCGATGGGTGAAAGTCTGCTTTCCTGTGCTGGTATGGGACGTTGTGTTGTTTTTGCTACATTGGGAAAGCGATGTAAGGAGTTTTTTCACATATGTATGCAGCATACAGGGCCTGTCTTGGATTTCAGATTGTCTGGATTTTTATGAAGTGAACCGTGGGTTAGGCCATACCTGGTTCTTAACAGTGATCTTATTGTGCTATTTTCTTGTCCCGGCTTTACAGTCGGCAGAAAAGAGGGGATTTTTCGCAAGGAGTGGCATAGCGAGGAATTTGCTGATCCTGTGGGCTTTTGCTGCGCTCCTTCCATTGGCTCATGTTCAGGGGAGTGTTTATGTCGCAGTATTTATTACAGGCTATTTATTCCGATGCTGCCGGCTTAAGCAGCGCATTACAGGAAAAGCGCTGCTGTTCGGGGCTGTTTTGTTTGGTTTGAGCGGATTGACCCGGCTGGCTCTTAGGCATTATTTTGATGGGACAGTTTTTTATGAGGACATTGCCGTGAGGGTCACGATGGCCTATATGGCATGTTATATCGTGGCGTTTTGCCTAAAGGCCGCAGATGCATTTCCAAAACAGGCGGCAAAGCTTTGTTCCGGCAAGGCATTTCGATGGCTGGAGGACAATTCTTTTTATATCTATATTGTGCATATGAAATTTTTGAATTGGGAGATATACGGCAATTGTAACTTAGCATTTTCTACCGTCTTATTTATCGTATGGAATGTTGTGATGGCAATGGCTTTAAAATGGGGGTCCGATCTTTTGTGGAAATTCATAAGGCGCCTGTTCTTAAAAGGGCGGCGTCAGGAAGGGATGGATTGTTAGAATGGCAATTATGAAAGTAATATGCAATATGTTTTTGTATGCAGCCTCTCTGCTGATTCCTAAATCAAGAAAATATGTAGTGATTGGAGGATGGCAGGGACAGCGGTATGCGGATAATTCAAGGGGGATGTATGAATATCTGGACGCCCATAAAGAGGAGCTGGGCATAAAACGGGTTTTTTGGTTTACTAAAAAGAGAGAAATTTACGACGATTTAAAGCAAAGGGGGAAGGATGTCCTGTTTGGGCGCAGCGTAAGGAGCGTCTATTGGCATTTGAGGAGCAAGGTTCATATGATTGATCAGAATACGCATGATATTTTGAATTTGTGTTCCCTTCGTTGTATCCGCATTAATTTGTGGCATGGGATTCCGCTGAAAAAAATAGGGAATTATCTTCCATGTGAAAAAAAGGCCAGTTGGAGGGACAAGTATTCTGCGGGCGGAGGGTGGCCGGATCAATATCTTTTGGCTCCGTCTGAATTTTCCGCGTCATTATTGGCGTATGCCATGGGAGTCAAAGAGGAAAAATGCTTGATCGCGTCTTATCCTCGAAATGAAAAGCTATATGGCTGCAAGCCTAGGCAGGATGTAAAAGGTCGGTTTCATGTCTTTTATCTGCCTACGTTCCGGGATGTGAATGATAAAAATCCCTTGCTTTTAGAAGATTTGGAAAAAATAAATGGACAGTTTGCTAAACATAAGATTGTTTTTTATATTAAGCCGCATTATGCCAGCATGGCTTCTTGGAGCATGGCGTCAAATTTTTCGAACATCAAAATTCTGGATGCAAAGGAGGATGTCTATGACTGGCTGTATCAGACGGATTTGCTGATTACGGATTACTCCTCTGTTTTTTTTGACTATATGATAACGGGCCGGCCAATGCTTTTTTATCCATATGATTATGAATATTATGAAAATCAAGATAGGGGATTTACCATTTCATATGACGAATATACTCCAGGAAGAAAAATATATCACGCAGATCAGCTTTTGCAGGCGGTTTTGTATATTCAAAGTCACTATGTCTCCTATATGGAGGAGCATCGGGCGCAGTATCAATTTGTCAGGAAGAAAATGAACCGCTATCTAGACGGGCCAGACTATTCGGGCATATTGCAATTTTGGAATTCTTAATGGAGGGCATAACAGCATGAGAAGAGTGATCACATATGGGACGTTTGATTTGCTGCATTACGGGCATATTCGTTTGTTGCAAAGGGCGAAGGCGATGGGAGATTATTTAGTCGTGGCAATCTCCACAGATGAATTTAACTGGAATGAGAAACGAAAGAAATGCTATTTCAGCTATGAGCAGAGAAAAATGTTGGTGGAGTCGATTCGGTATGTGGATCTCGTGATTCCTGAAACGTGTTGGGAGCAAAAGAGAGCAGATGTCCATGAATATCAGATTAATACGTTTGTGATGGGAGATGATTGGAGGGGGAAATTTGATTTCCTAAAAGAAGAGGAAGTTGATGTGGTCTATCTGCCAAGGACGCCGGAGGTCAGCAGCACACAGATAAAGGAGGATCTGCATGAACTTCAATCAGTTAAATCCTAAGGTGGCGGAGACGATTGAGAAGGCGCTCCATGTCTCAAGGGATCAGGTCACGGACATCAAGATGTCAAAAAAAGGGATGACGAATCGGTCTTTTTTATTTAAGTGTCAAGGTAAAAAATTTATTATGCGCCTGCCGGGAGAGGGGACGGATAAGCTGATTCAAAGGAAGGAAGAATATGAGGTGTATCAGGCGATTGCGCCGCTGCGGATTAGTGACGCCGTTTGCTATTTTAACCCGGAGAATGGGTATAAGATATCGGAGTTTTTGGAGGGGGCCCGTGTATGCGATGCAGGGAGCATGGAAGACGTGGCTGTGTGCATGGGCCTGCTGCGTGCATTTCATGAGAAGAATATCCAGGTCTCACATACATTTGATTTATTTGGGCAGATTGATTTTTATGAGTCTTTGTGGGGTGAGGCCGGCTCGTGTTTTGAGGATTACAGGAGGACACGGGCCAATGTCTTTTCGCTGAGGGAATACATAGACAAGCAGAAGAAACGATGGACGCTGACGCATATGGATGCGGTGTCGGATAATTTTTTGCTGATTCCCGGCGTAGACGGGAAGGCAGAAGAAGCGCGGCTGATTGACTGGGAATATGCCGGGATGCAGGATGCCAGCGTGGATATTGCCATGTTTGCGGTTTACGCAATGTATGGCAGAAGACAAGTGGAGCAGCTAATTGAAGCCTATTATAGGGAAGGGTGCGAACGGTCGGAGCGCCTGAAGGTTTATTGCTACATTGCGGCCTGCGGCCTTTTATGGAGTAACTGGTGTGAATATAAGAGGAGCCTTGGGATTTCATTCGGCGAATATGCCATAAGGCAGTATCGGTATGCAAAAGAATATTATGAAGTGTTTATGGAGGAGTCCCAGAAATGAACAGGGCAAAGAGGGCGATTATTCTGGCTGCGGGAATGGGCAGCCGGATGAGGCCGATTACGGATGCTATGCCAAAGCCATTGATTCCAGTCAATGGCGTGCGCATGATTGACACAGTTATTGACGCGCTGCATCAGAATGGAATTTTTGAGATTTCGATTGTGGTAGGATACCGCAAAAGGCAGTTTGAGCCTATTAAAGATGCATATGACGGAATCCGCCTGATTGAGAACCCATTTTATGAGACGTGCAATAATATCTCATCTTTATATGTGGCGAGGGAGTCCCTTTTAGACTGCGTCATATTGGATGGGGATCAAATCATCTATAATCCGGGCGTTTTATATCCTGAGTTTGAAAAATCAGGGTATTGCAGCATATGGACGGAAGGCTTTACGAAGGAATGGCTGCAGACGGTAGAAGACGGCAGAGTGACATCGTGCAGCAGGACGGGCGGGAGAGGAGGCTGGCAGCTTATGGGAGCCTCTTTTTGGGCAGAGGAAGATGGGATAAGGTTAAGGGAATGTCTGGAAATGGAGTTTATGCAGAAGAAAAATACTGGCATATATTGGGACGATGTGGCGTTGTTTTGCCATCCGGAAAAGTTTGATTTGGGGATAAGGCCGATAAGGCGGGGAGATATTGTGGAGATTGACAGCGTGGCTGAGCTGATTGAACTGGATCCTTCCTATGGGCTATATGGGAACCAGAATAAGTTGGGAGAGAAGATATGAAGCGGATTTGGAATCAAACAGAGGGAAAGCTGGATTGGATGATTACATTGCTGCCTTTTGGGGCGATTCTGGCATTGAGCGTCCTTTTCTTCTTTTGGCCTGAGCAGTCGAACGCGGCGCTATCTCAAATTCGTTATTTTTTTGGAGACGTTTTTGGGAGCTATTATTTGGTGATTGGATTGGGGATTTTTTTGCTGTCTCTGTTCATTGCCTGCTCAAAGTATGGCTCAATTGTGCTTGGGAGCCAAAATGAGAAGCCGAAGCATTCTTTTTTTGCCTGGGGCTCCATGATGTTTACGGCGGGCCTTGCGGCTGACATTTTGTTTTATTCTTTTTCAGAATGGATTTTATATGCGTCCGATCCGCATATCGTGGAATTGGGAAGCATTCAGGATTGGGCCGGCGTATTTCCGATTTTCCATTGGAGCTTTATCCCATGGGGATTTTATCTGGTCTTAGCGGCGGCATTTGGGTTTATGCTTCATGTCAGAAAGAGGGGCAGGCAGAGATATTCGGAGGCATGCCGGCCAATATTGGGAAAGCATACGGATGGGATTTTGGGAAGGCTGATCGACTTATTGGCTGTATTTGCGCTCTTAGCTGGCACGGCTACGACATTCAGCCTGGCTACGCCTCTGATGTCAGGCATCTTAAATGAGCTGTTTCATATGGAGTTAAGCCGTACAGCGGTGACGATCGGGATCCTTCTTGTGACGTGTGTTATTTACACGTATTCTTTATTGCATGGCCTGAAAGGAATTTCTGTCTTGGCAAAATCCTGCATTTATTTGTTTTTTGCCTTGCTGTCGTATGTTCTGTTTTTTGGCGGGGAGGCAAGGTATATTTTGGAAACGGGCCTATCCTCCCTAGGGAAAGTGGCGCAGAATTTTTTTGAGTTAGCGACGTACACAGATCCAATGCGAAATACGTCGTTTCCGCAGAACTGGACGATTTTTTATTGGGCGTATTGGATGGTGTGGTGCGTGGCCGCCCCGTTTTTTATAGGAACCATTTCAAAGGGCAGGACGGTGCGTCAAACGATACTTGGCGGGTATGCGTTCGGGGTTGGGTCAACGGTGGTAAGCTTTATCATATTGGGAAATGATTCCATGGGAAGGCAGATGTCTGGGGCTTTGGATTTTATCTCGGCGTATCAAGAGTCGGGGGATCTATATGAGCTGATCCTTTCCATGATCCGCGAAATGCCTGGCGCGCCGTTTGTAATGGCGCTTGTCTTGATTACAATGACCGCATTTTATGCCACTTCCTTTGACTCTATCGCGCTGATCGCCTCTTGCTACAGCTATCATAAATTGGGTGAGGGGGAAAGCCCTGCAAAATGGGTGGAATTTCTCTGGTGCGTGCTTTTAATCCTCTTGCCGATTGCGCTTTTATTTTCGGAAAGCTCAATGACAAACTTACAGTCGGTCAGCATAGTAGCGGCGTTTCCGATCGGGATTGTGATCCTGTTGATTGCGGTCAGCTTTTTGAAAGATGCCAGGATGTTTCTGGGGGAGAGGGGACGGGAATAGGTTCCCATGCAAATTAAAATATTCTAAACAAGTTTTTCTATTCTTCTCGATGATTTTAAAATGCTATATTAATCTGAAAATTAAAATAGTATTATTAATATTGACTATGAAATCATCATAAATTATAATATTACATAAAATATTTTATTTGAATAATATGGTGTTTTGTTCAGGAGGAGATTATGGAAGAATTAAGAATTGACGACAGACGAACAAAAGAAATTTTTGTCAGAGCTTTTGCGGAGGGAGATCTTGTTCCAATATTGGGCGCAGGATTTACCGTTGGGATGAGTACTAAGAGCAGAGAGACAGTTCCCAGTGGAAAGCAGTTTAAGCAATATATGATTAAGCAAATTCTTAAGCTTAAGTCAGATATTCATGAGAGTGAGATGAAAAATGAAACTTTCAGCTCTGTTGCGGAATTATTTGAAAGCAATTTTACTGATATAAAGAATATGGGGGTATCTGACTATTTTTATGCTCATTTTATTGGAATTAAAATAAATAAAATGAATCAGCTGAGATTTTTAAATGAAATAAATTGGGAGTATCTATATACTTTAAATATCGACACTGGAATTGAAGACTCGGATAGAGAAAATTGGGAGGTATTTTATCCAAATGGTGACTTTGACGAAAGAAAAGATTTTGGCGGCAAAAAAAAGCTTTATAAAGTGCATGGAGATGCAAAGCGATTTATAAAGACGTTGGATTATAATGAAATGATTTTAACAGAAAGCCAATTATCAAAGAATACTCGTTGGGTAGTTGCCCAGCTAAATTCAGGATC
>CANTEO010000011.1 GCA_947652855.1 uncultured Roseburia sp.
GATAAAATGAAGCTGCCGCTTCACGAATTTTCATTCGTTAAAGCGACAGCCCCTTAATTTGACCCACAATAAATTCGACGCGCATGAAAATTTCCTGCAAAAGCTCCTTGCATTCCGTTGTCTCCCCAGTTTTTATATGACCACTTTTTTGACCCCGTATGGCTTCATTTCCTAAAATAATCAGAAAATATTGGGCTTTTTGGAAGAAAAAAGATTGCAATATGGCTATAGAAAAACGGAAAATGGTTTGACATTTGCCTTCTTAGGGAGTAAGATACTATAAGATTCGATTGCTAAGAAAGAAATTGACTGCAAAAATGGCCTTCGCAGATTTCCTTAATCTGCGAGGGCCTTTCCTGTTTTTCGCCATAGCATCCATTTTACAAAAATAATCTTGATTCAACACGCAGTACGCGGTATGCTGTTATTAGAAAGACAAAAGAAAAGAAAGAAGGGTGGAGACGTGGCATGGATGATTTTTTAATGAAGCCGAAGATTGATTTCGCCTTTAAGGAAATTATGAGAAATGAACAGGCAAGGATTGGGTTTTTGTCTGCTTTCCTAAAGCTGAACCCGGCAGAGATTCGAAAAACAGAGATATTGAACACGGATTTACGAAAACTGCATGAAGATGAGAAGCAAGGGATCCTGGATGTACGGATCATGATGAATAACGACACGGAAATCGACATTGAAATACAGCTCTCCGCTTTAAACGTGTGGGCAGACCGCGCCTTGTTTTATTTATCAAAGATGTTCACAGAGCAGATTCGCGCCGGACAAAACTACAATGTATTTAAAAAATGCGTAAGCATCAGCATCCTGGACTTTGATTTGTTCAAAGAAAATCCGGGATTCTACTCATGCTTCCACATCCGTGAGGACACGCATGGATTCTTATACACGGATAAGATGGAATTTCATGTGATAGAGCTTCCAAAGCTTCCGAAAAGCTTAGGAACGCAGGATGGCGACATCTTACTTTGGGCAAAATTCATAAACGCAGAGCAAAAGGAGGATTTTGATATGTTAGCGCAAAAAAACACCTATATCGACGATGCTTACCAGCAACTGAAGGTCATTAGCCAGGACAAAGAAAAACAATTGGAATATGAGGCTCGTGAAAAAGCCATACGCGATTACAATCAAATGATGTATGAAGCGAACGTTCTTGGCAGGGAGCAGGGGTATCAGGAGGGAAAAGCAAAAGGATTGGCTGAAGGTAAAGCTGAAGGCTTGGCTGAAGGTAAAGCTGAAGGCTTGGCTGAAGGCTTGAAAAAAGCAATTACGGCCCTGATTTCAGATCATTTGGAATATGGCATACCTAGAGAAAAAACCTTGGAGAAGCTTCAACTGCATTTTGGCCTGACAGCAGGCCAGGCAGAACAGAGTTATTCAGATTTGACAAAAGCGATGAATTAGTGAAATTTTACAATAAGCCTGCGATTCATTTGATTACAATGTCATTCACTTAAAGAATTGACGCTATGGCAAGCCCCGCTATCGAGCGGCACGCGTCCGCTCCCTTAAGCGAATGACATTGTAACAGTTTTTATAAAATCTCTACGCCTTACCATTGTCTCGGCTATTCTATCCGCCGCCGCATTTCAAAGCCTCTTTTCGCAGCATCTTTATTCCCCTGCTATTCTGCGGTTGCATTCAGAAATTTTATCCTCTGCATCTTTATATCCTGTCAATTTCATAAACTGCGCTTTGGCCCATAGAATATCCTCCTCATTTCTGGGATTTCCCAACGCCTGGCACGCCTGAAAATACCTCGTCTCTGCATCAAGCCGGCCTGATTTTTTTTGAATTCCATCTCTGATTTCACTAGGCATTTTCTGAAGTAAAGGATTCGACTCCGCTATCACGGCCAACGCCGAAACTGACATAATTTTACTATAGAATTCCTCATCTGACAAAATGGCATGGAAAACATCCTGCTCATCCGTATGCAATAAGATCGCAAGACAGTTTGGAGTTGACATTTCTTTTCTAATAGACAGCATTTCCTGTATCTTTTTTTCTGCAAAAAACCGTCTCTTCTCTTCTGCAATAAAATCTATCTCCTTACCGATCCTTTCTTTCTCCCGGATCAGCTCTTCCTCCTTTTTCAGGCTGGCTATTTTCTGCCTTAATTCCCCATGAAAAATGGTAAGCTGATTCCGCTGTTCCTGTTCCGATTGCAAATCCTTTTGCAAAGCAGCGATAATGCTGTCTATTTCCTTTTTCTCACTCAAAGCAAGAAACCCCAAATTAGACCGCTTCTCCTTTTGCCTTAGAATCATGCCGCTATATTCTGAAACACGCTTAGCGCACTCCTTCATCTCCCCCTCTACCCTCTGAACTTGATGAGACAGGCTAAGAATTTCATCCAAGACCTGCTCTACAATGCCGCGGCTCTTCTCCAAGCTGCGTATCTCTTGATCGAATTCCTTCTCCTTTGCCTGCCAGCCCTCCCATTCCTCTTTCCTTGAAAGGAACTGCAGCCAAAGCTCTTTTGCCTTTACGCATCGGTTTTCATATTCCTTGCAGCAATTCTTTTGAAACTCCATAATTTCAGGATAGCTGCTATATTGCCGCAAAGAATCGGTAAGCGCGCGAAAATCTGTTTCCGTAAGCGCTTCATTCAGCCATTTTTTCTTCTCAGACAGAATTTGAGAGACAAATTCTTCCCTCTTTCTCTTTTCAATTTTCGCATTGTACCCTTCCAGCTCTTCTTTCAAACGTTCATCCGCAAACCGAATTGCCTTCTTATAATTTCTATTGTGACGAAACGTGCCATTCACCTTGCCCAAGCAAATCTGGCTGCTAACCTGAAACTCTGCCATGAGCTTCCCAACATAAGCCAACGCGTTCTCAGGATCCAGATTTAGGACCTTTTCCAAAAACTCATCCGCCTTAAGCCAGTCCTGATCCTCTAAAAACAAGAACGCCCTCCTTAACAGCGGCTCCGTGCTGGAATTGGATGGGCCGGCAAGGCTCCCTGCCTCATTCTGCGCCACTGCATTTACTCTCTGGCTTCGTTCCCCAATAATCTTTCCGACGCCGCGCGCCAAATCCTGAATAGCCCCCACCTTCCCTAAATCCTGGGCCTGTAAGCGCCGAAACTCCGGCGGCATATCATATGCATCCAAATTTTGATAACAGGGAATCAACGTTTTCTTGCTCCCTGCTTCTATAAGGCTCAGGAAACGGCTCCATTCATTCTTTACCCACACTGCGTTAAAATGCTCATAATCCGTCCCGACCACAAGCATTACCCGAGCAGAATGCAGCGCGGCAAAAATGTAAGGCTCATATTCTTCTCCCAACTTCTCCTCAAGCGTAATCCTGGCGAAAAAAACCTTGTATCCTTTCTCCGTCAGCTCATCATAAATATCCTGCGCAAGGACGCTGTCCATTGTACGCCCACCGTCCTCATCCGTCTCTTTATAGCAGATAAAGACATCGTAAGGCTCCTCTTTGGACGAAACCTCCAAGATTGCCATACGCAGGCTTTCCATCGCCGTCGCCTCTTCCCGGTAAACGGCACGCGAAGCGACGTCAGAGCGCCCCAGAGCCATTTCAAAATCAGGATCCTCTAAAACACTGTCGAAAGAAGGACGATGGCAGGTCGGTATTTTCCTGCCGGTTTTGGGATCGTCCACATATTCAATTCCAAACCGGCATAGCACAATCCCCCAATATGCCTCTGCCTCTTCAGGAAATTCAGCGACGACGCTTTCATATACTAAAGAAGCTTTATCAAACTCACAGGCGGCCCTTAGCCGGTTCGCCCGTGAAAAAAGGGTCAGTTTCTTCTCATTGTCCATCAATGGGACCGTTTGCTTTGACCCACAATACTCACATTCGCAAACGGTCATCCCAAATCCGACAGCCAGGTCTCCCCCACACATTTTACATTTTAAGACAGCCATAAGCCTTCCTCCCGGTTATTTGCCCAATGCGCAAAGGCGGTTCCGTTCCTTAATTGCCGCAACCGCCCCCGCGCACAGCGTCACAATGTCGGCCTCATCGCGCTTCACCAACGCGCCTTGTATCTCCTGAAGCTGCCCCATAATTTTATCCTCCATAGCGCGCGTCCTTTCCGAAGACACCGGATCGCTATAGTTCAGCTCCTCCGTCACGCTTTTTAGGGCTTTCCTAAGCGCTTCATCTGAACACTGCCCGTAAAGAGAAGCCGAAAACGACTGCAGCTCCCTCATCTTTAAACAGTCTTTTTTTAAATGGACGTCCTGCCTCTCAATTTCTTCCCGCGCTCCGTCGGCGGCAATGCCTCCGATTCCCGCTAATGCCAAAAGCACGGCATTGACAATCAGCGCCATCCAAAAAGGAGCCGCTTTTGAGAAGGCCATCTCCAAAAAACTGGCCGTCATCTGCACAGTCAGATACACAACGCCTAGCTTCACGATCGGAATCCCGTAAATCCTGCTTTTTACGTCGCACTCGCGAAAAAAAGCGGCTTTCAGGCTAAACGCCTGATAAGCGACGGCAGCCGCCCCACAAGCGTAAGCGAGCCAAAAGACGCCATTCCTGTGAAACGGGGCGGCAAAAGCAATGACGGAATATGCCGCAAATAAAATTGCAAGCGCTATGTAACTGCGAACCTCATGTTTTCTCATTTGTATCACTCACCTCTCCTTTTTCCACAATTTGGGCAAAAGTTCCCAACAATTCCCGCCTGCCCGCATACGCAGCTCCATGCCTCTGCCTTTGCCGGACGCTTTGCCCCGCACATCGTGCAGAAATTTCCCATGACCCCTTTTGCGCCGCAGCCGCAGTCCCATGGCTCCTGCTTCTGAAAGCCTGGCTTTTCTTTTCCGCAATTCGGGCAGAACCTGCCCGTAATTCCGCCTTGTCCGCAAGAGCAGCTCCACGTCCCCACGATGCCGCCTCCGGCCGCCTGTCCCATCTGGCCGGCCTCTGCCATCAAAGGCTCCATGGCCTCTTTCGCCATTCCCATCACGCCGCCCATAGCCCCAAGGCCAATGCCAAAGCTTGCCAAATCCCCGATCACGCCGCCTCCGGCGCCACCGGAAATGCCATGCTTCATCGCCTCCATGCCAACCTGACGCGACGTTTCCTGCTGATAGGTATAGCCCTTCATGCGCATCGCCGCCGCCTCTGCCGCCGCCTGCATCTGATAGGCCTCGGCTTCTGCCTGACGCTGAATCTTTAAGGCTTCTGCCTCACCCTGCGCCCCAATCACCTTCATTCTCGCATCTGCCTGCGCCTCAACCGCTTTCCGCTCCGCCGCAGCCTCCGCTTCGCTTTTCCGAATCTGCTCCTGACGGACAAGCAGATATTGCTCCGCGTACTGCTCCTTCAATTTCTTGAAATTCGGGTCGTCATCCGGGGTCAGAATCCGCTCGACAAAAAATTCAGGCATGGAAAGGCCATAGTCATCCAAGCTTGCATTTAGCTTATCGCGCAGCGCGGCAGAAAGCCGCATCAGCTCCTGATCAATTTCAAGGATGTTAATGCCGCTCTCCTTGATCGTCTGCGCAAGAATGCTTTTTACCTGAGTCATCACTAAAGAACGGAAATATCCCTTACTCCCTCCGCTCCCTAAAAGCTGATCCTGCCTCAAGGCGCCCGCCGTGCCTACAACCTTAAGCAGAAGCTTTCTTGAATTCGTGACCCGAATATGAAACGCCCCGCATGCCCCAAGCTCAATATGCAGTCCAGACGCCGGATCGAATAGGCGGACCTTCGAATCCGTCCCCCATTTGATTCCCATCTGCGTCGCCATATTGATGAAATATATTTCAGAATGAAAGGTTCCCTCTATGTCCGTCAATTGCTGGCGCATCTTTCCCAATAACGGGAGCTGCTGCGTCTCCAGGGCATATCGGCCGGCCTGAAACAAATCCAGCGCCTGCCCATCTTTAAAAAATATAGCCTCCTGGCTTTCATGCACAATCAACTGAGACCCATAATTAAAATCCACAACCGGATGCTTAAAAATAAGCGTCTCATCGTCCCCCTCGTATTGAATGACGCTTATCAATCCGTCCTGCCTGATCCTCTCCTGCGTCAGCCTTTCCCTTACGCGGTTCTCAAAATCACATACCGGGCAGGCATAAATTTCCGCAGACCTTGGGGCGATCAGGCGCACGCCGCACTGCGCGCATGAAAACTCCTCCGCCAGGTGATTTTCATGCGACGTATTGATTTTCTCATGGCATACGGGGCAGGCCGCATCCTCCCCTCTCGATTGGTCAAACACCACCTGATTGCCGCAATAGGGGCATTCACGGGAGGCCAGCCTATGGTTGCGGACATCAATCACATTGCCGCAGGAGCACTCTATTCTCCTCTTAACGAAAAACCCCCTCTTCGCCTCCGCATATTTCCCGCAGTTTGGACATAAAATAGCAAACTTAGCCATTCTCGTTACCATCCCTTCCTTTCCCAACGCATATCCTCTTAAGCCGCTCTTATTTTCTTTTGTTTACGTTCTTCTTCCCTTTCTTCTTCCCGATCCCTTCCCTTGGCCGAATCAGGCACTTCTCCCCCATCCCAATCAAGTCCGCCCTCCCGGCTTTTAACAGCGCCTCCTTCACCAGCCCATAATTCTTCGGATCGCGGTATTGAATCAGCGCGCGCTGCATCGCCTTCTCATGTGGGCTCTTCGCCACATAGACAGGCTGCATCGTGCGCGGGTCAAGCCCTGTGTAATACATACAAGTCGAAACCGTCGAGGGAGTTGGGTAAAAATCCTGCACCTGCTTTGGCGCATGGCGCGAGTCACGCAAAAATTCCGCCAGCTCCACCGCCTCTTTTAACGTAGAGCCAGGATGCGAGGACATCAGGTACGGCACCAGATACTGCTCCTTAGAAAGCGAGGCGTTCACCTTTTGATACTCCCGCGCAAATCTCCGGTAAGCCTCCCCGCAGGGCTTTCCCATCTTCTCCAAGACCGCGTCGCTGATATGCTCCGGCGCCACTTTGAGCTGCCCGCTGACATGATATTTGCACAGCTCCCTTAAAAACGTCCGATCCTTGTCCCAAAGCAGATAGTCAAAGCGGATGCCGGAGCGGATGAACACCTTCTTCACGCCAGGCAGCTCCCGCAGCTTCTTTAAAAGCGACAGATAATCCTTATGGTCAGCCGTAAGGCTTTTGCATGGCGAAGGAAACAGGCACTGCCTGCCTGGGCAGGCGCCCTTCGTCCACTGCTTTTTGCAGGCCGGCGCCCGAAAATTTGCCGTCGGCCCGCCCACGTCATGGATATAGCCCTTAAAGCCCGGCTCCTTTGTCATGGCCTTCGCCTCCTCCACCAGGGACGCATGGCTCCTGGCCTGGACAATCCTGCCCTGATGGAACGTTAGGGCGCAAAAATTACAGCCCCCAAAGCAGCCGCGGCTGCTGACAAGGCTAAACTTCACTTCCGCAATCGCCGGGACGCCCCCGGCTTTTTCATACGAAGGATGGTATGTGCGCATATAGGGCAGGGCATATACGTCGTCCATCTCCATCTGGCTAAGCGGCTTTGCCGCCGGGTTCTGCACGACATAAAGCGCCCCGCCATACGTCTCGAACAGCCGCCTTCCAGAAAATGGATCGGTGTTTTTGTGCTGCTCATAGAAGCTTTTGGCATAGGCCCGCTTGTTAGAAGAGACTTCTTCATACGAAGGCAGCTCCACCGCGTCGTAGATGTCCTCCCGTTTTCTTGTTTTATAGACTGTCCCGTCAATGAACGTAATGTCTGACACGGAAAGCCCGCTGTCAAGCGCCTCCGCAATCTCCACAATGCTTTTCTCCCCCATGCCATAAGAGATCAAATCCGCGCCGGAGTCCAGCAGGATGGACCGCCTCACCTTATCCGACCAATAGTCATAATGGGCGAGCCGCCGCAGGCTCGCCTCAATGCCGCCTATGACAATCGGCGTTTTTTTGTAAATCTTGCGAATCAGGTTGCAGTACACAACCGTCGCGTAATCGGGGCGCCGCCCCATCACGCCGCCGGGCGAATAGGCGTCCGTCTCCCGCCGGCGCTTCGACACAGAATAATGGTTCACCATGGAATCCATGTTCCCCGCGCTCACCAAAAACGCAAGCCTCGGCTCACCAAGCGACGCAATGCTCTCCTCCCTCCTCCAATCCGGCTGAGAGAGGATGCCGACGGAAAACCCGTGCGCCGTAAGCACGCGCGAAATCACCGCGTGGCCAAACGACGGGTGATCCACATAAGCGTCCCCAATCACATACACAAAATCAAGCTGCGCGATCCCCCGCTCCTTCAGTTCCTCCCCCGTCATGGGCAAAAAGCCATTCTGCATCTCTATCCAACCGCCTTATAATAACTTCTATTCTTAATGTCGTCATATGTCTCTATGTAATAGTCGCAAATCTCAATCTTCCTCTCGCGCTGACTGGCCGAGTACGAATCTTCCACGGCGCAGACCTTCATGCCCGCGCTTTTCCCGGCCTGGATTCCTTTCACGATATCCTCAAACACCAGGCAGCGCCCCGGCGCGACGTTCAGCTGCCTAGCCGCCTCCAGATAAACGTCTGGCGCCGGCTTGCCTTTGCTGACGGAGCAGGACGTCACAATGCAGGACATATACTCGTCAAAATGGTACGCCTCATTGACCGCCGCGATCAATTCCCTCGAATTGCTCGTCGCAATCCCCATCTTCATCCCCTGGCCTTTCAGATCCTCCAAAAACTCCAACGCCCCAGGCTTTGGCAAAACCTCGAAACGGTACTTTTCCATCGCCATCCGATTCCAGATCTCCTTCAATTCCTCCACGGACTCCGACAGGCGGTAATGCTCCTTGCAAAACACCGCCGTCTCCGTAAAGCTCATGCCTTCAATTTTTTCCTGCAGGCCATCCTCATACGCAATGCCCCGCTCCCCCAGAAACGTGACGTCAATCTCCTTCCACAGTCCCATGGAATCCACCAACGTCCCGTCCAAGTCAAAAATCACTGCCTCAATCTGATCTAACATCGCAAACGCTCCTATTCAAAACTGTATTTTAATTTCCTTTCCTCAAGCTTTGCCAAAAACGGATAGGGATTATAGCTTTTCTCCTCCCCTTCCTCATCCTCCAGATAAATGCCGACGTGCAGATGCACCGGAAAGAATCCCGTCGTCCCTTCCTTTTCACTATACCCGGTGTCGCCCATAAAGCCAAGCAGCTCTCCCGCCTTCACCTCATCCCCCACCGCAAGATCCGGCGCGTAGTCGCTTAAATGGGCGTAGTAAAAATAAACGCCATGGGCGCTGCGGATCCCAATCCGGTATCCGCCCAGCTTCAGCCAGCCCATCTGCTCCACGCGCCCATCTGAAATGCTCACGATAGGATAATGCCCCCGCTGATTCACCGCAGCCATAATGTCGCAGCCTTCGTGGCTGCGCTTCCCGCCAAAGCTCCTGCCCTCCATCCAGCTGTCCCCAAAGCTGACGCTAAATTTCCCTGCGTCATATGAGGATTCCGGCACGGGAAAATACACCATGTCTTTTTTCACCGCGTCCAGCACGTCAGCCTCCTGTTTGGAAGAAGCTCCCGAAAGCGCAAGCAGCAGCCACGCGTCGGCCATTACAAGCGCAAGGAACAGTAAAAACAGGCATCCATATTTCTGCGCCTTCCCCAAAGTCAGCCCATGCTCCGCAGCAATTCCAAAAGAAACCGATAGACGCGCTCCGTTGAGGAGATGCTAAGCCGCTCCTTTGGCGTATGGATGTCAAAATTATTCGGCCCAAACGAGACTGCGTCCATGCCCTTAATTTTCTCCGCGAATATCCCGCACTCTAGGCCCGCATGAATGGCCTCAAACTCCGGCCCCTTCCCAAACATCCTTTCATAAACCTCCGCCGCCTTCTTACGGATGGGGGAGTCTGCCCGATACTCCCACGCAGGATAGTCCCCCGCAAAAGAAAGGGAGCCGCCCAAGGCCGCCGCCAAATCCCCAACCTTTCCCGCAATCTCCTCTTTCCGGCTCAAGACATTGCTGCGGATGGAGGAAGTGACAGAGCAGCTTTCTTGATCCATCGTTAAAATCCCCGCATTCAGCGAAGCCTCCACTAACCCCTTCATTTTTGCGCTCCAATGCATCACGCCATTTGGCACGAGATTCAGGTAGCGCAAAATGGCGCCCTCCGCCTCGCCCGTCAAGACATCCTGCCCGCAAGCCTCCTTTGGCTCCATGGAGACCGCAAGGGACGGCTCCAAAATCGCATATTCGTCCCGAAGCGTCTTCTCCCATCCCAAAAGGATTTCCCGAAGCGCCCCCTCCGTCCCTTGAGGAATCACAATCACAGCCGAAGCCTCCCTTGGAATGGCATTGTCCTTCTGACCGCCCGCAAGCGACGCAATGCCAAGCTGCACCGTCTGCGCTATGCCCCGCAGCAGCCTGCCCAACAGCAAGATGGCATTGGCCCTGCCCTTGTCAATCTCGCTCCCGGAATGGCCTCCCAAAAGCCCATGGACCCGCAGGGAAACGCACGTCCCCTCCATCTTGCGCCATGCGACGGGAAACGTGGCGCGCGCGGTGACCCCTCCGGCGCAGCCCACCAGAAAATGCCCCTCCACGTCAGAATCAATATTCAGCAGGATATGGCCTTTTAACAGGGACAAATCCATGCTCTTTGCGCCAAGCATCCCCACCTCTTCATCGGAGGTGATCACCACCTCAAGCCTTGGGTGCGCCAGGGAGCTGTCCTCTAAAATAGCCAGGGCATAGGCGACTGCAATCCCGTCGTCCGCGCCAAGCGTCGTCCCTCTCGCCTTTACAAAATCGCCATCCACAAAAAGCTTCACGCCCTCTGTCTCAAAATCCACGGCGCAGCCCTCTTCTTTCACGCACACCATGTCCATATGCCCCTGCAAAATCACGGGAGGGGCGTCCTCATAGCCCGCAGACGCATCCTTCACAATCAGCACATTGTCGCTCCCGTCCTGGGCGCAAAACAACCCATGCGCCTTCGCAAAACGGACAAGGTAATCGCTGATCTCCTTCGTGCGGTAAGAGCCACGGGGAATTTTGCTAATCTCCTCAAAATAGTGAAACACGTTTTTCGGCTGAACATCTTTAAAAACACTCATAGCGGCCTCCCTGTCTTAATATATTGAATTATGAAAAAAAATTTTATGATCCTCATCCTGCTGCTGACATTCATCGCATTTATCCTTACACATCCCGCCGTGTCCGTCACGGCGGCGGGAAACGGGCTTTTGCTCTGGTACAGCCAGATCCTGCCCTCCCTGCTCCCGCTTGCGATTTTATCCAACCTGATGGTGTATTCCAATTATATGCAGATTGCCACAAAATATTTGCATCCGCTGACAAAGCGCATCCTGCCCACCAGCCAAAACGGCTGCTTCGCTTTCTTAGGCGGCCTTCTGTTTGGATTCCCCATGGGGAGCAAGATCAGCGCGGATCTTGTGAGCCGGGGCAAAATCAGCAGGCAGGAGGGAGAGATCCTAGCCATCTGCTTCAATCAGCTAAGCCCCGTATTCATCAGCAGCTATCTTCTTACCTCTATTTTAAGGATGCCGCATCTTACGCCGCAAAGCTATGTGGCGCTGTATGCGCCGCCCATGATTTATGCTTTCTTCGCCCTGAAACGGCTGCGCCGGCAAAGCATCCTGCCCTTCGGGAAAAGGGGCGGCCATCGTCCTTTCGCCGGCGCGGCAAAGCCAAAAGAAAAAAAATCGGCATCCGATTCCCATTTGGATTTTGGAATCATAGATGCCGGCATAATGAACGGTTTTGAGTCCCTGACGAAACTGGGGGGTTATATCATATTGTTCTCCATTTTCGCGGCGCTGCTCCATACCTATAACGAAAATTATCCTCTGGCGAACTTAATCTGCACCGGCCTGATTGAAGTGACGACCGGAATCTCCTGCTTAAAGGAGGCCGCGCTGCCAATGGAGGCCGCTTACCCCCTGGCGCTGTTCTTCGTCTCCTTTGGGGGCCTGTGCGGCTTCGCCCAAACCTGCTCCATGGCAAAAGAATGCGGATTTTCCAAATCACGCTATCTGGCCTGCCGCCTGTGCTTCGCCATTCTAAGCAGCGCAATCGGATTCCTGCTGCTGCAGGCATAAAACGAATGCCGCAGGAGAAATCCCCCTGTGGCGCCTAAAGCTCCTCCTCAAACTCCGTCGTCGGAAACGGCGGCTCTAAGCTCCCGACAGGCCGCTCCTGCTGCTTTGCCCCATCCAGCTCCTGAGGAATCAGCTCCGAGCGGTTCTCCACCACGACGTTTAAATATTCCTGCAAGGAATTCACCAGATTTTCCGTCCTGGCCTTCGACGTCTCAATGGATCCGGAAATAATGTCCTCCAAATTTTTTAACATATCATCTATATAAGTAATCGCGCTCGTGCGTAAGACATTTGCGTCATTGGTAGCGTTATCCAGTATTTCCTGCGCCTGCTTGGTAGCGATCATCACGACTTCGTTCGCCTGGGCATATGCCTGCTGCATAATCTCATGCTCGCTCACAAGCTCTGTCGTCTGCACCTGAGCCTGGGCAAGGATCTCGTCCGCCTTCGCCCTGGCGTCCGCCAATATCGCCTCTTTGTTACTGATAATCTTTTGATAGCGCTTGATCTCCTCAGGCGTCTTCATGCGCAGCTCCGTCAGCAATTCGTCGATCGTCTCTTTATTCACGATAATCCTGGTTCCATTGGACCAGGCCTGAACCTTGCAGCCGTCTATGTATTCCTCGATTTCGTCGATAATCTGCTCCATCCTGCTATTCATTGCTGACACTCCTTACTTTATGATATTATACTTCTCATAAATTCTTTCCACGAACTGCGGAGGAACAAATTTTGAAATGTCGCCGCCATACGCGGCGAACTCCCTTACAATAGAAGAGCTTAAATAAGAGTATTTTAAATTTGTCGTCAGAAAAATAGTCTCCGCCCCCGGATATTCCACATGATTCGTCTGCGCGATCTGCAGCTCGTACTCAAAATCCGTCACTGCCCGAAGGCCCCGCACAATAATCGTGGCCCCGCGCTCCTTCATATAATCCACCAAAAGCCCGTCAAAAGAATCCACCTTCACGTTCGGAATCTCTTTTGTCAGTTCTTCTAACATACTAACACGTTCGTCCACAGAAAACAATGAATTTTTTGCGCTGTTATTCAATACCCCCACAATCAATTCATCCACGATCGCCGCGGAACGCTCAATCATGTCCTGATGCCCAAATGTAACCGGGTCAAAGCTCCCCGGATAAATTGCTTTTTTCATAATTCCCCTTTCTACGCGCCATCCAAACCGTCCGGAGCCTCTCCGTCTCCTGTCGCCGCAAGGGTCAAAAACACATGCTGATTCGTCTTATATTTCTTTTTCTTCAGCAGCGCATACCCTTCCTGACTCAAATAGGAAAAATCCGTCTCAAGGTCAGCCTCCACGACAATCAGCGTGTTCCCGTCCGCCAGGGAAGATTTTCTTAAATAAGAAAGCATCTCCTTTTCCAGGCCCTGCCCATATGGAGGATCCATGAAAATGACGCCGAATCGGTACTTGCCTTCCAGGGAGCGGAGCGCGCTAAGCGCGTCCATCTGCAAAAGCCTGCACTCCTTCTCAAGCTTCGTATGCTCAATGTTCTCCCGGATACAGGCGGCCGCCTGCTTGCCATGCTCCACAAGGACGGTATATTTCGCGCCCCGGCTGGCCGCCTCTAAGCCAATCTGACCGCTTCCGGCGAACAAATCCAAAAAATAACAGCCTGGAACCTCATTCTGCAGCATATTAAACAGCGTCTCCTTGATCCGGTCCGAGGTCGGGCGCACCTCATCCCCTTTTAACGTCTTTAACTTCAGCCTTCTTCTGCTCCCTGCAATAATCCTCATACGTCACTCCTTTTCTCTTCCTGACATCATTATCTTAAGCCTGCTCCATGCACCTAAGCGCAAGGGAAAGCGCCGCCTGGACAGAAGATTCACGCACCTTTTGCCTGTCCCCGTCAAAAAAATGCCGCTCTACCGTCACCTCGCCTAACACGCAGCACGCCAGGTAAACCAAACCGACCGGCTTCTCCTTGGTTCCCCCGTCCGGCCCCGCGATCCCGGTGGAAATGATAGAGACGTCCGCTCCCGCCGCCGCGCACGCGCCGCGCGCCATCTCCTCCGCCGTCTGAGCGCTGACCGCGCCATGGCACGCAAGCGTCTCATGCCTTACGCCAAGCAGCCTCTCCTTCGCCCCGTTGGAATACGTGATATACCCTTCCTCAAACTGGCCGGAAATCCCCGGCACATTCACAAGCGCCGCCGCAATCAGCCCTCCGGTGCAGGATTCGGCCGTAGAAGCCTTCCAGTTTTTCTCCGCTAACAATGCTGCAATTTCCTGTTCCATCTGTTTTCCTTTCCAAACCAAATTATGCCTGCTCCTTCAATACATCCTTGTTCTTTACGACATAGTCCGCCAGAGAAATCAGCGTCAGCGCCAGCGCGGCATAGGTGAGGCCAAGGCCAAGCAGGTCAAAATACGGCCAGTCCAAGTCTAGCGTCAGCACAATAATCATAAGCATTTGAAACGTCGTCTTAAACTTCCCCCAGTAAGATGCGGCGATCACAATCCCATTGTCCGAAGCGACCAGGCGAAACCCGCTGATGATGAACTCCCTGCTGATGATGACAATGACGATCCAGGCGGCAAGCGCCCCCGTCTCAACCAGGCAGATCAAGGCCGCGCAGACCAAAAGCTTATCGGCCAAGGGATCCATAAACTTCCCAAAATTCGTCACAAGGTTATATTTTCTCGCAATTTTCCCATCTAAGAGATCCGTAAGGCTCGCGAAAATAAAAACTGCCACGGCAAGATAGCTCCCGTACTCCCCAAACCCAGGATACCATAGGAAAAATACATAAACCGGAATTAAGACGACGCGCAATATGGTCAATTTATTTGGCAAATTCATTCTGCTACCTCTCCTAACAAATCATATTCATACGCCCCGGTGATCAGGACATTCACAAAATCACCGGTCATTAAATTCTCTTCTGTATGGATAAACACATAGCCGTCCACGCCTGGGGCGTCCCGGTACGTCCTCGCGGCATAGACATCCTCATCCGCCACCTTCCCCTCAACCAGCGCCAAAAGCCGCTTTCCGATCAGCAGCTTGTTCTTCTCAAGGGAAACCTCCTGCTGCAGCTCCATCACCTCATCTCTCCACGAGCTTTTTCGCTCCTCCGAAAGCTGATCCGGAAACGTCTCCGCAGGAGTCCCTTCCTCCGGGGAATAGGCAAACGCCCCAAGGCGGTCAAACTCCATTTCATTTATGAATTGCATCAATTCCTCATGCTGCCCCTCCGTCTCTCCCGGAAAGCCGCAGATTAACGTCGTCCGAAGGCAAATATCCGGAATCCTCTCCTTAAGCCTCTTTACAATGCGAACAATGCCGTCATGGCCGGTTTTCCGGCCCATCCTGCGCAAAACCGCATCGGAAGAATGCTGAATGGGCAAATCCAGATAGTGGCAGACCTTCTCATTTTGAAGGATGGCGTCAAGCAGCGCATCGTCAATTTCCTCCGGGTAGCAGTACAGAATCCGAATCCAGAAATCCCCCGGTATCCGGTTCAGCTCCGAAAGCAGCCTTCCCAGGGACTTCTCCCCATATAAGTCCAAGCCGTAAAGCGTCGTCTCCTGCGCCACCAAAATCAGCTCCTTCACCCCTTGGGCGACAAGCTCCCTCGCCTGAACGAGAAGCTCCTCCAAGGGGACGCTTCGGTATGCCCCGCGGATACTGGGAATAATGCAGTAGGTGCAGCGCTTGTCGCAGCCCTCCGCAATTTTCAGATAGGCGTAATGCCCCCCTGTCGACGGCTCCCGCTTCACGCGCTTTGTGGGAAGGCCCGCAAGTTCCCGAAAGCTCTCGTAACGATCCCCTTTCATCACGGCGTGCACGGCATTGACAATATCCTCGCAGGAATTTGTGCCAAGCACGGCGTCAACCTCGGGCAGCTCTGTCCGGATCTCCTCCCGATACCTCTCCGCCAAGCATCCGGCCACGATCAGGCCCCTTCGCTTTCCATCCGTTTTATATTGCGCCATGTCTAAGATGGTCTGGATGCTCTCCTCCTTCGCGTCGCCGATAAAGCAGCAGGTATTGACGACGATGACGTCCGCTTCCTCCTCCTCGTCCGTAATGGAAATTCCGCCCTCGCGAAGCAGGCCAAGCATATATTCGGAATCCGCCAGGTTCTTATCACAGCCAAGCGATATAAAAAGTACCTTCATCTGTCCCTCCACAGCCTTTTGACAGGCATATGCGGCGCATCAGCAAAAGTTCCGCCATAAGACAGCAAAAGGATGCCAAAACCCGCGTTTTGAACATCCCCCTTTGCTGCCGTCACGGAAATCAATTTTAAGTATGCTACGCCTCACTGTCTTCCTTATCTTCCCTATCTTCTTTCACGATATCTTCTGCATCTTCTTTTTGCTCATCGTCACTTAAAATATGGACGTCGCCAACGTACAGCTCCTCAACCGCGATGGAAAGAGGCTTCTTGCCATGGGAATTTGGCATCATAGGCTCCACGCCCCCGATGATCTGACGCGCACGCTTCGCCGCGGCGATCACAATGGAATACCTGCTGTTCACCACAGGCTCCTCGCCAATGGACACGTCATGGTTGACGACTTTCATCAATTCTACATACGACGGATGTATCATGCTTCGTTCTCCTTTCGAAAAGCCATAAGCTCCCCTTTGATTCGGTCAATAAATTCCTGATTCCTAAACATTTTCTTATGTTCATTCTGTATGATGGAATGCACGTTTTCCACGCAGTCCAAAAGCACGTCATTGACGACCAGGTAATCGTAATCCTCCATCCCTTCCGTCTCCCACGACGCGCGCGACAGCCTCGCCAGGGCAGCCTCCTCTGATTCCGTCCCCCTGCCAAGCAGGCGTTCCTTTAGCGTGCCCGCGTCTTTCGGCGTGACAAAGATCAACAGCGCGTCCGGGTACATCTCCTTCACTTTCCTGGCTCCCTGGATCTCTATCTCCAAAATGACGTCCTTGCCTGCCTCTAAGCGCTCCTCCACATACGCCTTTGGCGTCCCGTAATAATTTTCAACATACAAAGCATACTCAATCAGCTCATGATTTGCAATCATTTTTTCAAATTCTTCTCGTGTTTTGAAAAAATATTCCCTTCCGTCCTCTTCCTGCCCCCTGGGAGCCCTCGTCGTCGCGGAAATGGACAGCGCGTACCGCTCCCCATGCCGCTGCAGCAGCTCCTGCATGACTGTGCCCTTTCCAGAGCCGGAAAACCCGGAAAGCACGGTTAATATGCCTTTTCTTTTCTGATCCATCATGCGCCCTCCCGGCTGCCCATCAGCTCATGGAACCGCCCCGCCAGCGTATCCGGCCCAAGCGCGGATATAACGACCGTCTTCTGTTCCATGACCAATATGCTCCTCGTCTTCCTGCCCTGCGTCGCGTCCACGATGCGCTCCTCCTGCTTTGCCCGCTGCACCAGCCGCTTCGCAGGCGCAGAATCCGGCGAGACAACGGCGACAATTTTGTCTGTATGCACCAAATTGCCAAAACCAATGTTCATCAGCTCCGCCATAGCCATCCCCTACTCAATGTTCTGAATCTGCTCCCGCACCTTCTCAATGTCGGTCTTTAGCTCAATGCCAATGTCCGCAATCTTTAAGTCCGTCGTCTTCGATAAGATCGTGTTGGCCTCCCGGTTCATCTCCTGCGCGATGAAGTCCAGCTTCCTTCCAATGCTGCCGCCTTCCCTCAAGGCCGCCCTCGTCGATTCCACATGGCTCCTTAGGCGCACGACCTCCTCGTCCACGCAGATCTTATCCGCAAACAGGACGACCTCCGCGGCGACCCTGCCCTCATCGACCGAATGGTCCGCCAAAAGCTCCTTTAGCTTCTCCTCCAGGCGGCCGCGGTATTCCAAAAGGATCTCCGGGGAGCGCTCCTCAATGAAATCCACATAGGAAAGCATTGCGCCAAGCTTCTCGTCCAAATCAGCCGCAAGGCGCTCCCCTTCCTCCACCCTGCTTTTCACGAACTGGCCGCACGCCTCCCGCAGGGCTTTCTCCAAAACCGTCCAAAGCTCTTTTTCATCGACAGCCTGCTCCTCCATCGTAAGGACTTCGGGGCATCGGGACAGCGCGCTGACGCGCACGTCGTTCTCCAGGCCAAACGCCTCGGCCATCTGCTTAAAAAAGCCGACATATGCCGCCGCCATGTCCCCATTGTACTTAAGCGCAAGGCTTTCTTCGGTGAAATCTTCATACGTAATATATACGTCTACCTTGCCCCGCTGTATATATTCTTTCAGCAGGGCGCGAATAGCGCTTTCAAAAAAGCCCAGTTTTTTTGGCATCTTAATGCTCATGTCCAAATACCGGTGATTTACGGATTTGACCTCCACTGTGAATTTGCGGCTGCTCTCCATCGCCTCACAGCGGCCAAATCCGGTCATGCTTTTAATCATGCAAGCTTTACCGCCTTCCCATATATCGTATTCCCGCAGCAGGCTAAGCCCGTTTTGGCAAGCTGCCGCTCTTTTGTGCCTTCGATGCCTTCTGCGCCATGCGCAGCGCATACTTTTATTCATTATAACATATTTTACAAAATTTACAACACCGTCTTTACGCAGTTTGGCATTTCCATTATAATAGGCTGTAACTAAGTTAAACTGCCAAAACAGGCTAAGCTATCTTTATCGGGAGGTTATCATGGACGTTCAACAGGAAAACAAAACGCCAAAGGCACATGGGCAGAACGGCCGTCCCAACGGCATGGCGCTTGCCTCCGTCATTTTAGGCAGCGTCGCACTCGCGTCGTTTAGCTGCATTTACCTTTCAGCCGTCTGCGGCTCGCTTGGGATTGTGCTTGCGCTTTTATCCAAAGGCCCCTCTTACCGCATGGACGCCCGCGGCACGGCCGGCCTGGCTTTAAGCGCATCCGGCCTGGCTTTGACCGTGCTGACATACGCCCTCGCCCTGCTGTTCCTCATCCGCTCTTTTGGAGGGGTGGACGGCTTCCTAAGAGAGTACGAAAGCCTGTACAAGGCCAGCAGCGTCGAGGAGCTGTACCAGATCTTAGATGGCGCAAAGTAACGTCAAATCCACGCCAAACAGGGCAAGGGCAAGATTTTTCACCGCCAGGTTGACAAGCACGAGGACAAGCGCGGCCACAGCATACTGACTGCGGTAACGAAGCCTGACGCGCAGGCGGCCCGCGCTTATGCGCCAAGCCGTCTGGGAGGCCATAAACCACAGATAAAGCGCGGCGCAGTACGGCACAAGCGGATGGAGGAAAAACGAGCGCAGCCATTCCCCATGAAGCAGCGCCAAAGCCGCCCTTGTCCCGCCGCAGCCTGGGCAGTAAAAGCCAGTGACGGCATGAAACACGCAGGGCATCCGAAAAAATGCCGTCGCCTGCTCCGGAAGCATTCGAAAGAGCAAATACGCCAGCGCGAAAAGCCCCGGAAGGCAAAGCCCCGCCACATAGAGCGTCTGTTCAATCTGCATCTGTTCTTTTTCATCCATTTTTCCATTCCCGCCTTGTGTTTTTTCCTAATTTTGTTATAATAATACTATTGATTCTATTTGTAAAGGAGGCAAACGACAATGCGCATTGGAGGTATTTCCAACTACAGCTGCCCAACCGGATACGGCTCCGAGCCAGTCAAGCCGGGATATGAGTCTTCCCCCACGGAATGCCAATCCTGCAAAAGCCGCAAATATCAGGACGGCTCCAATGAAAACGTATCCTTTAAGGCAGCCGCCCACATCTCCCCAGAGGCGTCCGGGGCAAGGGTCCGCGCCCATGAGGCGGAGCACGTTTCCAACGCATACAGCAAAGCGGCCAAAGAAGGCGGAGAGGTGCTTTCCGCAGGCGTGACAATCCGTACCGCCGTCTGCTCGGAATGCGGGCGCGTCTACACCGCGGGCGGAGAGACAAGGACAATGATTAAGTACACAGACGAATCGAACCCTTACCAGAAAAATCAGAAATCCTTAGACGCCGCGATATATCCCGGCGCCAACATTGACACGGCCGCCTGACGCCGCACCGGCTGCGGCCAAAGGAGCATAAACTGTATGAGACTTGCATCAAAAGAATGGAAACGTCAGGCAAGGGAAGCGCTGACCGGCCATTACAGCTTGGCAATGGCTGCTTTTGTGATGGCGGAATTCATCATTACGGCGATCAGCCTTCCCTTTCAGCGTTTCCTTTTTCAAAACCCAAGCGGCCTTCAGGTTCTGCTGTCGTTATTGGCGGCCGCGGCAATTTCTTTGTTTTCCTCCGTGCTAAACGGAGGATTAACCTACATCCATTTAAGCCTTGCAAGAAAAAAAGAGGCCCGCGTCACAGATCTGTTTCATTTTTTCTCCAGGCGGCCGGACCGCTTTATCCTTGCAAAGCTGGCATATTCCGCAATCTTCCTGCTTGCGGCGGCTCCCGCCGTCATTTGCTCTGCGCTCGCCTATCTTGAGCGCGGCGGGTATCTTTTATTGACGGCGCTTTGGATCGTGACGTGCGTTCTGCTGGCTTATCTGTCAATCTCCTTTCAATTTCTGTTTTTCCTTTTGGCAGACCGCCCTAAGGACGGCGTCATGGAAAATTTGAGGGAAAGCCTGCGCCTGACGCGTGGAAAAAAGGCCCGGCTGCTCTATCTCAACGTCAGTTTCCTTGGCATGGCCGTCTTGTCTATCCTCTCCCTTGGGATCGGGCTTTTATGGGTCGCGCCTTATATCAGCCAAACGCAAGCCGCGTTTTACGAAGACGCAGTCAAAAACACGGAAATCCATTTATAGATTTCCGTGAATTTCAGCGCAGCCCTTTCTGCTCCATTCACATGGGCTAAGCCCCAATCCGGGCGCGGCCTCATTCCCCTAAAAGCAGCTCTTTTGGCGCAATCTCCTTAATGTTCAGGGACAGCGCGCACGTCACGGCAAATGCAAACAGCGCCATGCCTGCCCCCGCGGCTATGACAAACCCATATGGAATGGAAAATGTGCATTTTACAATGCCAATTCCTTTCAAAAAAAGCGCCATCAGCGGATTCATCACCAAGCAGCTTGCCGCCAGGCCAACCGCAGTGGACGCCGCCACGACCGGCAGGAATGAAAGCGCCGTCTGCATGACGAGCTGTCCTGTGGTGCAGCCTAGCGCCTTTAATATGCCATAGTCCCTCCGCTTGTTTCCAAGCTCCGTCCGCACAAGCAAAAAAAGCACAAACACGACCAAGGCCGCCCCCAAGGCCAGAATCGCCGCCACAATCACTGTGATTAAAGAAACATAGACCGAGCTTGCCCCCTGCACCGTCTCTTCTATATTGATCGTGGCATTCACGTCGCCAAAAAACTTCTGCCTCACCTCTGAATGAAACGCCTCAATATCCGTCCCCTCCGCAAAGTTTAAGTAGTAGCTGGCATTCTCAAGCGCGCCAAGCCGCTCATACCCGGCCCGTGTGAGCAGGCAGTCCTTGCCAAGCATATTGCTCATCTGCGTAAAACCGGTAATCAGATACGTCTCCTTTTTCCCATTTACCGTTATGGCGGCCTCCATCCCAATTTCAAGGCCCGCCTCGCCCGCATATTTGGCCGCGACGGCAATTTCATTCTCATATTTCGGAGCCCTTCCCCGAAACACAATGGACTCGCCAATCCCGGAAAAATCTTCAGAAATCGTGGCTGACAGCGCAAGGCCGCCCACATGGCGCACTTCTTGCGTATGGAACAGATAGATGTCCTTGACGCGCCGGTCAGCCTTCATTTCCCGCAAAAACTCCTTCTCTGCTCTTGCGCTGACATTGACGCAGCTATCCGCCGTCTCGCCCATAACCAGGTTCAAAAACGGCGTGATGTCGGCAATGACATTTTCTGCCATCATGCCGGAAAACACAACGATCAGAGACAGCGCGAACATCGTGAGGCAGAGGATGGCGTTTTGCTTCATCCCGGAAAGCGTCGTCTTTAAGGCAAGCGCAAGCGTCAAAGGCGCCTTTGCCGTCTCCAACGGAAGATGGTTGCGCTTAAAATTATGCGACAATATGCCCTGCCGAAGCGCGACGATCGGCTCCAGCCTCTTGATCTTGCAGGACGAGGCCAGGACGGCAAGCGCAGCCATGCCGCCCAAAAGCAACGGAGCCGCCAGGTAAGGCAAGGGACGGACACGCATCTGATATGGGATGCCCGTCTGCGCGTCCAGCAATCTGCTGATCTGCGGAAACACAGCGCCAGACAGCACGGCCCCGGCGGCCGCAGCGGCTGCGGATATGCCCACAAACTGCAGCAACAGGGAAGAGACAAGCTGACGGCCCGTATATCCGATTGCCTTTAGCGCGCCAAAATCTTTCATTTTTTCCCGAATCTGATTGTCAATATTGGAGGCAATGACGACGACTGCTATCACAAGAACCGCAAACGCCATTGCTCTTATGATGCCGGAGCAGATCATCTGGGAAATATAGCGCGACGTTGAGACCAGCGCATAGGAATTGCTCACCATTTGGGCATCCGGCTCCCTCTCGGACACCGCGTTTTTTAACGCCACCTCATAACGCTCGCTTTCTTCGCTGTCTTTCAGCCGCACGGAGCAGAGGACAGACTTTGGCGCGCAGCCCAGTCCCTCAAGCTCCCTGTACTTATCTTCGGTCAAAAGGAACGCGCAGACGCCGCAATTATGCGAGCCTGCCATGGCGCTGTTGAAAAACCCGCAGACCGTATAGGAGACCGGCACGCTCCCAATGAAGACCGTTATTTCTTTTCCCACCGCGACATCCTCTGACTGATACAGGATGGGCAAATACACGCCGCTTTTTAGATGGCCTTCCTCCACGATCTCCATTTTTCCCACCAGACGGGAACAGGCGGCTTCTTTTTCCAAAAACACAAGATTCGCGTTAACCTTTCCCCCGCCATACTCAAAAACCCCGACCATGTGCATGGCGTCGTCTAAGGAATAGGCATCCACACGCCCGTCCTGCGCCATCGTCTGCCCAAGGAACTGACGCAGCTTACCCAAATCGCCGTCCACCGCAAGCGTCACATGGCCGTCCTTCTGCCTGTCGTGGCAGCGCTTAAAATTCTGCTTATAGTCCGTCTCAAGCATCAGCCACAGATGCAGCATAAACGCGGCAAGCAGCATCAGAATGGCGATCACGGCCGCCTGCCCTTTCTTCCCCCGCATATTGGAGCGGACAAGGAGCATCGTCTTTCCCATCTCACCACCCCATTTCCTTCAAAAAGCCTAAGAGCGCCTCATGCCGCTTTTTATCGCCTGAAACATACTCACCAAGCAGGCATTCTCCTAAAATCATGCCGTCCTTCAAATACAGAATGCGGTTTCCCCTCCTTGCCAGCCGCATATCATGCGTTACCATGACAATGCTCTGCCCCTGCCTGTTGAAGTTTGTCAAAAGATCCATCACGAAAAGCCCGGCCTTGGAGTTAAGGGCCCCCGTCGGCTCGTCGGCAAAAAGCAGGCCCGGATGATTGATTAGCGCCCGGACAATCCCCGCCCGTTGGGCTTCGCCTCCGGAAAGCTGAGACGGGAACTTCCTCTGCGTCTCTTCCGATATGCCCACCGTCGAGAACAGCTCCCTGGCCCTGGCCACAATGGCTGTTTTGTCCTTGCCCGTCAGATAGCCCGCCGCCAGCACGTTATCCATGACAGACATCCCGTCAATCAAATAAATCTGCTGAAAAACAAATCCGCAATGGGCGCGCCGAAACGCCGCCAGCTTATCCTGGCTTAAGCCGGAAATCTTGCTCCCCTCAAGCCAGACCGTGCCAAGCGACGGCGCGTCCATGCCGGACAAGGCGTATAAAAGCGTGGATTTGCCCGCTCCGCTTGCCCCCATAATGACAGTAAAGTCCCCCTGGTAAAGCTCCAGGTCAATGTTTTTTAAAATATGCTGCAGCGTCCCTCCATTGGAAACGGACTTGCTTAGGCTCTCCGCCTTTAAGAGTATCTGTTTCATGGCAACCTCCTCCTTCGCAAGCCTTATGTTACGCCGCAAACCCTTAACTGTCTTTAGGCAATCCTTAAATTTCCCTTAAATCCGATGCGTCACTGACTGCTCCCGCTAAGCGCGACCCGAACCGTCACCTTAAGGCCCCTCGCCCCGTTTTCCACGGAAAGCTCCCCTCCCATCCCCTTCATGAAGCTGTCCGAAATAAAAAGGCCAAGGCCCGCTCCGTCCGCGCTTTTGGCGTTTTTCCCACGCACAAACTTCTGCTTCAGCAACGGCAGCTCACTGTCGCTGACGCCGCCGCCATAGTCCTCAATGCTGACGGCAAGAAACCTGCCTTCCTTTGCCGCCGTCACTTCTATGCCAGTGCCGGCATATTTATAGGAGTTGGAAAAAAGATTGTCGAAAACCTGCTGTAAGCGAAGGCCGTCCGCAGACACCCTACAGGCTGGAACCGCTGGAATGGCGGCGCGGTGAAGGTAATCCGCTTGCTGGAGCAGGGTTTTTATTGTCCTGCCATCAAGCTCTGCCGGGGAGACGGAAAGCTGCTCCAGCTCCTCTAACGCCGAGGCGAACAGATTTGTGACAAGCGCATTGATCTGGTCCGCTTTCTGCATGATCTGCGTATAGCTCTCCCTGGCCCTTTCATCAGCCGCAAGCGCGGCCCCCACCTCTGAGGCCGCCTGAATGCTCGCCACAGGGGTTTTTATGTCATGGGACAGCTTGGCGACCAGCTCCCGTTTGCACGCATTCGCCTCCGCCTCCGCCCTCCGTGCTTTTTTCAATTCCGAGCGCATCATGTCAAAGCTCTCCGTAAACGCGCCAAAGACATTTTGCCTGTCCATTTCCAAGGGGATGTCCAAATTGCCTCCCGCTATGCGCTCCGCAAATCCCTTCAGCCTCCGAAACGGCTTTTGAATGGCCTGACTGACATAAAAAAAATAGCCGATGCAGGCTATGCATTGCAATACGACGGCCCCCGCCAAAAACAACGTCGTCTTTTCTTTCCTATCCCAAAACAGGCGCGCGCTGTCATTGTGAATCAGGATTTTTCCTACAACGGCTCCCCCGACGGCTACGTCCATCGCCATATCCCAATGGCGGACCGCCTCGTTCACGCTCCGGCTTAAGCCCGGCCTTGTTTGAAACAATACGTTTCCGTCCAGATCAATCACAACGTAGTCAAGGCGCGTCCTGTTCTTATGCCGTCCCATCTCTTCCCAATCCGCCTGCACCGTCTGCACCGCGTCATTAACCAGAACCGCGTCCTGCGCATCGTCGGCCTCCCAACCGGCAAAAGAAAGAAGGGCGGCCAGCTCCGCCGCAAAGAGGGCCAGAAAAAAAGGCCAAAACCTTTGTCTATTCATCGCCCCTCCCTTTAAACTGATAGCCGTCCCCCCAAACCGTAATGATATATTCCGGCTTTCCCGGCGTCCGCTCTATCGCCTCCCTGACCTTTCGGATATGCACGTTCAGCGTCCCGTCCCCCGTAAGGCGGTCTCCCCAAACCTCTTCAAACAGCTCCTGCTTTGAGACGACCCTGCCTTCGTTTTTCATCAGATAGGACAGCAGCTTAAATTCCAACATGGTCAGCTTGACGGGGCGCCCGTCCACGGCCGCCTGCTTTGCCTGAAAGTCAACCGTCAGCCAGCCATCGCCATACCCTTCCCCCTTCTGCTTTCCATAACGCTTTAAGACGGCCTTTACTTTGGCGAGCAAAACGCCAAGGGAATATGGCTTTTGAATGTAGTCGTCTCCCCCAATCTCAAGCGCGGTGATTTTATCCCAGTCGTCTGTCCGCGCGGAAATGAAGAGGATCGGAACGTCTGTCTTTTTCCGAAGCTCCTTACACAGCCAAAACCCGCTGCCATCCCCAAGGTTAATGTCCAGCAGCAGAAGCTCCGCCGTATTCTCCCTGAAAAATTCCCTGCATTCCAACGCGCTGTACGCAGCCGCCGTCTTTACGCCATATAAGTTAAAATACTCCGCCGTGCTGTCAGCCAGCAATTTTTCATCGTCTATAACCAAACAGTCCCATTTCATCGCTTTTCCTTCACATCCTGTCCGTCTTCCTGACAGCCGCGCAGCAGACGCATAACCGCCTCTTTTTGGGGCATAGACCGCAACGCGCCCTTTTTCGTCGTGACAAGGGACGCGGCCGCGTTCGCAAACCGAAGCATCTTTAGCAGCTCCCCCTCATCGGCCTCCTGAAAGCCTCTCTCAAGCGCCCAATTCAATACGCAGGCCATAAAGGTATCCCCGGCCCCGGTCGCGTCTATCGTGCGCTCCGTTAAAAACGGGGCGCAATCGGCCCGTTTTCCCCGAAAAAACGCCCGGCTCCCTGCCCGCCCCATGGTCGCGCAGATCAAAGGCGTGCCGAAACGCCCCCAAATCCTGGACGCCCCTTCGTCTATGTCGTCCGTCCCGGTAAAAAAAGCAATCTCGTCGTCCGCAATCTTAAGGATGTGGCACTGACTGATCCCATAAGCGATCTTCTCTTTTGCAAGGGAAAGCTCCTCCCATAGCGGCGGGCGCAGATTGGGGTCAAACGAAATGAGCGCCCCCGCCTGCTTCGCCGTGTCCACCGCAAGCCTCGTCGCTTCCTCCACCTCCCGCCCCGTCATTGACAGGCTCCCAAAATGAAAGATTCTTGCATCCTCAACAAGCGACGTGTCGACTTCTTCTTTTCGAAGCGTCTGATCCGCCCCCGGATTGCGGTAAAAAGAAAAGCTGCGGTCGCCATCCGGCATCGTATGCACAAACGCAAGCGACGTGGGGATTTTTTCGTCCCTTCTTATGCCCTGCGTCGCGATTCCCTGCCCCGCAACAGCCTGAACCAGCAGATCCCCAAAGGAATCCGCCCCCACTTTCCCTATAAACGCGGTCTTTTTTCCCAACTGCCGCAGCATGGACAGGACATTGCAGGGAGCCCCGCCGGGATTCGCCTCGTACATAGGGTTCCCCTGCCCGCTCATCCCGTTCATCGTAAAGTCAATTAAAAGCTCCCCCAACGCCACCACGTCATACGTTTTTCCCCGCCAGGCGCCGTCCGCTTCAAATTCGCTCATCTTACGCACCTCCCCTAAGCGCAGCCGGAAAGCTTATCGACTGCAAGATTTCCCCCGCCAGGCAAGCGCTTAAGTCAAAAAAACGTTTGGTTATGGCTCCCTTATTCACTGCGAGATTCGTGCAGCCCGTTTCATGCATTGCCGTCATCATCAAATCTAAAGCAGAAGGAACATCTACGATCAGCTCCATATCGCTGCTTATGACCGCAACCTCAATCTCATTTTTTCTTATTGCTTCTGTCGTCATTTCCTGCCTCCTTCATTCATACAAGCTGTCAATCAGGTGATCCACCATAAAGTCAAAGGTTTCCGCATGATCGCGCGGAAGGACGTCTTTGTTTTTGATATTCATAATCAAGGAATAAATGACGGACGCCGCCATATCCTCATCTACCTTGCACCGCAAATGCGGCTGGCCAAAAAAAAAGCTTCCTGCCCCTAAGATTCGATTCCTCAATTTTTCTTGCCTGCTCCTCGGACAGCCTGTTTTTCAAAACAGTAAAATCCACGCTGTCTGAATGACACAAAAAATTGTTCTTGTCATATTCCCGGTAAATGAACTTCAACGCCTCCGCAACCCCGCGCTTCTCTTTTTGCCGTTCCATCATCTCTAAAGCGGCATCGCAGATTTCCTGCTGCACGAAACACAAGACGTCGCAAAAGAGCGCCTCTTTAGACTCAAAGAATAAATAGAACGCGCCTTTTGAGATGCCCGCCTGCCTGCAAAGCCCGTCCACGCTCGTTTTCTTATAGCCGTGCTGCGTCCAGCTCTGCTTACAGGCGTTCTGTAAGCCCCTTTTGATGATCTCCTTTTCCCGATCCGTAAAGCTTCTTGCCATAAGGACTCCCCTCCAATGTAACCGTATAAACCATTTCGGTCATACATATAATACAGCATCTTATTCAAAAAGCCAAGCGGAGCTTATAACGGCAAACAGCAGGGCTGTCACATAGCCCTGCTGAACGTTTACCGCCACCTCTTAAAATCGTGTCAAAAACTTCTTATTTACCCACAATTAACGTACAAGACGCCTTTTTCTTTTTGCCCGCCTTCACGGTAATCGTGACCTTTCCCTTTTTCAGCCCCTGAACCTTCCCGTCTTTATCGACAGACGCGATCCGCTTGTTCGAAGAAGACCAGCGCAGCCGGTCTGTGTAGTTCGAAGGAATCACTTTCAAATCCAGCTTCATCGACTTGCCTAACTTCAGCTTCACGGCAGAAGAAGAAAATGTCATAGACTTCACAGGCTGCTTGATGATGATTTTAAACGAATCCGTCTTCTTGCTGCCCTCCGTCTTCACCGTAATTTTCACGATGCCTGGCTTCTTTGCCGTCACAATCCCATTGCTGTCCACTGTGGCAAGCTTCTTGCTTGAGCTGCTCCATTCCAAAGCCTCCGTGCATTTTTGAGGCTTTAGGGCGGCCGTAAGCTGCATCGTTTCGCCGCAGTTCATTGTCTCCTGCCCTTTCAAGGTCACTTTCAATGCCTTGATCGCCTTCTTGACGACAATAATTTTGCAGATGGCTTTTTTTCCGCTTTCCGTCTTCGCAAGAATCTTCGCCGTCCCTGCGCCTACGGCCTTCACTTCTCCGCCTTCTACCGTCGCCACGGCTGCATTTGTCGTGCTCCAGGACACTGCGTCCGTCGTGTTTTTAGGCTTTAGGGCAGCCTTGAGCTGGAACGAGTCGCCTTTTGCCATGCATTTTTCCTTCAACATAGAAATGCTCTTCGCGGGAACCGTCACCCTCACAGCGCAGGACGCTGTTTTTGCGCCATCCGCAGTCGTCACCGTAATGACGGCGTTTCCTGCTTTCTTCGCCTTCACAACGCCGCCCTGCACCTCCGCCACAGAAGCGTCGCTGCTGCTCCAGGATACCGTTTTGTCCGTTGCGTTGCCAGGAGCCACAGCTGCCTGCAAGGCTGTACTTTCACCGACCGGAAGGGTCAGCGCGCTTTTGCTAAGCGAAACGCCCGTGACTGCAATGACAGGGGCTGGCTGCTCCGGCTCTGGCGGCGTGGCTGGATTCTCCGGCTCCGGCGGAGTTATCGGCTCCTCCGGCTCTGACGGCGTGACTGGCCGCTCTGGCTTATCTGGCTCCGGCGGCGTGGTTGGATTCTCCGGCTCCGGCGGAGTTATCGGCTCCTCCGGCTCAATCGGCACATCCGCCCATATATCGTATTCCACCGTTCTTGTCAGACGATGCCTGGGGCAGCTCACTTCACAAAAGTATTTTGTAAAATCCTCCTCCTTGGTCGGCGTAAGCTGAAATTCCTCCTGATCTGCCCCTTCTATCGCCTCATACGCCTCATACCAATACCCCCTATGCCACTGATACGTCAAATCGTCTCCTTGACAGTATGCGACAGCTTTGAGCGTTTCCGACTGTCCCGGCTTTAATAGAAGACTCCGATACGAGTAATAGCTGCATTCTGCATTGGCATTTAGAACAGGCTCATCAGAATTTCGTAAATCCATCCTCGCCTGCGTTTCCACGCCGTTAATATTGATCGTGCAGGCATATACGCCAAAATCAGCGTCTCCTTCAATATGGGCCACATACCTAGACTCAGCTGCCCCTGGAATCTCCTCCATCTCCCCATTGCCATTCTGCGCAATGCGTTTCCACTGATAGCTGACCTGCTGCCGCTCCAATTCCTCTTTCTCAATGCCAAGCTCTACCAAAGCAGGTATCTGATCCCCTATTTCCGCATACACCGGAAGCTCGCCCGTCTGCATCCCATTGACATAAAACACGCTTGAATAGATGCCATAATATTGCATTGTGTCACTTTCTCCCGCCCTCACAATGCAGCGGTAATTTCCAAATGAATCCTCTGTCAGCTGCTCAAGCGTCAGCGTGTCCCCTGTGGCATCCAGCGTCTTCCATTCCCAGTCCGTCCAGTAATAATCTCCTGCTTCATCATAATGCTGCACCGCTTGTTCTTTCTGCCATTCATAAGTAAGCTCCCATCTCTCGTCCTCATAGGTAACGCCTGCTGGAATGGACACATTCCTTTGGCCAGGATAAAGCGTTCCCAAATCGCCTTCATACTCATGCTGAAACTGATACTGCCGCAGCGTTACGTGATACTCCCTTGACTCGTTCCCATCTGTCGCAATGCAGCGATAGGAGCCATACGCCTCGTCGCCCACCGACGCAATCTGATACGTCTGTCCTGTAGCGCCGTCAATGTCCTGATACTCCCATCCCCAATCTGCATCATGCTTCTGTTTCTGCCATTGATACTGCATCCCCTCCGGCAAGCTCGTCTCAGCTTCACAGCGAAGCTCCGCGCTTTCGCCAGGATGCGCTTTCACCTCGTGATATGCATCGCCCACATAGATGCAATGTTCTTGAGAAATGACAAATTGCTTCGTCACCAAACTCTGTCCATCCGATATCGTGACGCGATACTGTTCATGATTTCCATCCACCGCATCCAAGTTCACTTCATAAGAAAGGCCCTTTTCATCCAGCTCCAGCCATTCTTCATGCCCGATGCCATCCGCATCATATACCCATCCATCAAGTTGCTCCCATTTCACAGTCAAATTCTCCGCCGCATCCGCTGTGACGCAGGTGTCCAAAACGATGCTCTCCTCATACGCCCGGTTAAAGTAAAGATACTCCCACGAATCATACGCGGCCGATACATCCATCCTGTCAATATAGCGTGACGCCTCGCTTCGATACTCCACATCGCCCACAGTCACTTTGCAAAAATAAGAAGCCTGCGCCTCTCCCAACTCCTCCTCAGTCACTGTATGTGTAAATGATATGGCTGTCTCGCCTTCCAAAGCTGTCTCGCTGCCGTTCACTGATTGATACCACTGATACTTTGCAGGCCTTGCTTCCAAAGACCTATCCCATTCGTCGCCTACCACCCGATAGGTGACCTCCATCCCCGGCGAAACGACATGAGCGGCACGATTCAGAGAATATTGATATCTGCCCACGTAAACATCTTGCCGCTGCGTCTCTTCTCCCAAGGTCACCAGGCAGTAATAATATTGGCCGCCTTCTTGCAAAGACGCATTGAAGATGGTCAGCGTCCGATCCGTCGCCCCTTCGATTTCCAAATCCTCTTCTCCATCCGCCCCTCTTTTATGCCACTGATAGGAGCATTCTTCTATGTCCACTCCATCCATCGCCGGATATGCCGTGACTGACAGTTCAATTTCCTTCTCCCCCGGCCGAAAAGAATTTCCATTTGGACTCACCCAGAAGCTGTGCGACGTAGGGTAGTTATAGCAGTACCACATTTTTTCATTCCCTGACTCATCCGACACTGTGCAGTAAATCCGAAATTCCCTATCCCCCATTTGGAAGGTTTGCTGCGGCTTGCCGGCATCCTCCAGATCTATCCGTTCACCGTCCGAATACTCTATCTGCCACCGATACGACAATGTGGCATAAGGATTTCCCGAGGAGATCTTTTCAGATATATCTATCGTAAAAGCCTCGCCTGTTTTACGGTAATACCCTTCTCCTATCCCGTTTGTAAGGCTCAAATGGTTTCCATGGGTGTAGACCTCGAAATTCACCGTCTCAACTGACCGCCCATTCGTCACAGTGCAGGAATACTTCACTTGTTTTCCCTGCGTTCCTTTATGGGGACGCATAAGTGTCGGATCCGTCTCTCCTTCCAAGAGCTTACCCTTCCGATACCACTGATAAGCGATTTCGGCCTCCGGCTCTCCATAGTCCTTCGCCTTGACCGCAAGGTTTAGCGGCTCTCCATTGTACCGATCCACATAGGGCATTTCCTGCCTCACAACCATGCTGGACTCTTTCTCCACCTGGAAATACACCCATTTTTCATGAACCCCATCCGTGACCCTACAGCTATATGTGCCAAAGTCACTGTCAAATTCGCGATCCGTCAGCCCCTTCATCGTCAGGGTGTCGCTTGTCTCCTCCTCCAGCTCATACCCCGCCGCGTGATACCAGGTGTACGAAAGCTCTCCCGTCTTGCTCCACGCATGAACCTTCATGACCGCCGTTTTCTCCGGGCGCTTTCTTAAGACCGCATTGCTCAACGCATATGCCCCAAACTCCTCCTCCCTATCCGGAGTGATGTCCGGCGTAAGCGCCCCTCCAGGCCCGCTTGCCGCATCCACAAGCCTTCCTACAGCCGCCCCTGCCTCTTTTGCAAGCGCGGATACATCAACGGAAGAAAAAACCATGCCAAGCAGCAGGACATATGCCGCTGCTTTTTTCCAAAGCCTTCCGCTTCTCCCCTTTTCCAAAAACCTCATTACGCTCTCCTTTCCCTGCCTATACAGACGTTTCGTAACGATTCAGCCTTCGGCTTCCTCGTGGCAGAATCCGGCCCATAAAAATTTGCCTTTCGGCAAACAGGCCAAATCCCATTCCAACCATTACGCTTTCTTACATCTGGTTACTATAACCAGTTTAGTTCCAAATCCGCGTATTGTCAATCGCGAATCCCACGTCCTTCGAAAGCGCGCGATGTTCCCTCACGCGCTTTGCAGCATACGCTTATCCCTGCGGCCGCCCACAAAAACAGCAGCGGCTCTATATAAATATGAACGTTATTCACAAACGCCTGAATCACATAAGAGGCCAGCGGCATGAAAAACGCCAGCATAGAAGGATCTTCTTTCGCCCTTTGAAAAAACCGACGCAGCATAAGCGCCAAAAACGCAGCATAAGCAAGCAGGCCCAATACGCCGACCGTCACCAAAAGCTGTAGATAAACATTATGCGCGTCAAGCAGCAGCCCTCTTTTTTCAAAAGCCGCCATCTCCCCTTCCGACAGATACTCCTTAGCCGCAAAATAAAATCCCGCAGGCCCTGCGCCAAACAGCTTTCCCAATATCCCCATTCGGGAAAAAATATGAATTGCGCCTTTCCATATCTGCATTCGCTTTGTTCCCCAGGCATCCCCAAAATAAAAATACGTCCGCCAAACGCCAAGCTTCCGCTTTGCCTCCTCCGGCTCCATTCCAAAATTGACGGACAGCAGCAGGCCCGCCAGGATCACTGCAAAAAGGGCGCACAAAATAAAAAACAGACGGCGCAGCCATTTCCACGCCACGTCCGCCGCGCCTTTTTTGCCCCTATAAAAAAGGCCAAAACAGCAAACCAGCGCAATCGACAACAGCAAAAAATTCCATCTGCCGTCAAGCAGCCATATGGGCAGGCCCTTTTTTAATTTCAGCGCGCTCCCTGTCCCAACAGCCCCGTATATGCCGCCGAAAATCAGCTCCGCAGCGGCATACTCCGTCAATAGGACGCATACGCGAATCCCTTTCTTTGCGGAATCCGCGGCGTACATCAGCAACAGGAACGCGGCTCCCACGCATAGGTACGCGCTGTCGCTGTTCGACGCCGGCATTCCAAGAAACCCCAAAAAGCAGGCCGCTCCAAAGCCTATTGCTCCGCGCCTGCCCTTCCCCGAAAAAAACAAGGCCATCCCTGCCGGCAGAAACAGCCCCAAATACGCAGCGTAAACGTTCATATTCCCCATAGTGGAGATAAACTGCGTGTCAGGCTCCATGGAGGCATACATCGAAAGCGGATCCAAGCCAAAGAAATTCAACACGGCAAGGAAAGCCACAGCGCATACCGCCATAAGGCCAGCCGCAAAAAGATATGTCTTACATATGAAAAAACGGGAAACAAAGAAATAAGACAGCACACAGCATAGAATGGCAAAAAATCCAAAATTACGCCCATAGCCACCCCAAAAAAGCTGCATTTTGGGGCCATTCAGCAAAAACGACAAAAAAACAACGCATAAGAACAAACATAGCGCGTGCTCTGCGCCAAAAAGCACGTTTTTCGCAGGCAGCCTCCCCTTTTTATCAAAACAGGAAACAACGAGCCAAGGCAAGGCGCAGGCCAGGCAGACAGCTGCCGCGCCATAAAAAAAGACCGTCTTCACCCCAAGAAGATCCTGATACCCATGCCACTTTACCAACGGATAACACAAAAACATCAGAAAAAAATACGCTGCAGCCGCGCTGTGCGCAAGCTGCAGACAAAACGATTTCCATGATTTCATAAAACCCACCCCACAAATTTCATGCGGCTCCACGCTCACTGCCCAAAGCCGCGCATGGCGCTACTCCAAAAACGTCACCTTCTGCCAATGGCTCTGCCTTGCATACGCCTCATACTCCGCTTTTCCAACAGAAGCGTCCTTTCGGATCAGCTCCACGTTCATGCCCTGCCTCCGTTTCTCCATCGCCTGCGCGGCCGCCTCATGAAACCGTTCCCTGACATAGACGATCACCTCTCCCTGATACGGGATCTCGGCCTCGATGCCCTGCCTGCCAAGCGAGGACATCAGCTGATCCACGACGATGACGAACCCAATGGACGCGGCGTTTTTCCCAAAATGGCTCAAAAGCTTGTCGTATCTGCCTCCCTTTAAGATCGGCTCTCCGCTGCCAAACGTATATCCGGCAAAGATGATCCCTGTGTAATACTCGTAGCCGCTCACCATCCCCGGCTCATAAGAGACGTATGCGTCCACGTGGTAAGCCTGAAGCGCCTTATGCAGCTCCTCTAAGCGGACGATGGCCGACAAAATCTCCGGGTAGCCCGCAGCCAGCGCCCGCGCCCGCGCCATTTCATCCGCTGAAAAATAAAAGCCGCCCAACATGGAAAACAGCCCTCTTAAATCGGCCTCCATCGCCTGCTTTGACAGCGCCTCCTCAAGTCCGAAGTAATTTTTGTTCGCAATCAGGCCGCGCAGCTCTCCCGCCATGTCCTCGTCAAAGCCGGCCGCCTCAATCAGCCCCTTAAAAACCCCCGCATGGCCCACGCTTAGCTGAAATTCCTTAAGGCCCGAGGCGAGCAGGCACTCCACCGCCATAGAAATAAGCTCCGCGTCGGCCTCCACGGAATTGTCGCCGATCAGCTCCGCGCCAAGCTGCGTGGCCTCCTTCATCCTTCCCTGATAGCTGGAATTGTTGATAAACGTGTTTCCCAGATAATATAGCCGGATCGGCATATTCCACTCCCCAAAATATTTCGCCACGGCCCGCGCCACGGAAGGCGTGATGTCAGGGCGTAAAACCAGGGTATTCCCCTCCCGGTCAAAAAATTTATAGAGATCCTTCGACGGCGTCGTGCCGATTTCCTTCCCAAAAACGTCAAAAAACTCAAACGTGGGCGTCTGGATCATTCGATACCCAAAACGCTCCATCGCATCCGTCATCTGCCCTTGCAGAACCTGCTTCTTTTTGCATTCTTCATTATAAATGTCACGCACGCCCTCCGGCGTGTGCAGTAGCTGTCTTTTCATATGCTTTCACGCTCCATTTCTATTCCGCCTGCTGCCCGTCCGCTTCATTCCCTGGCGGACAGATCCTTCTGAAGGCCATCCAGATAGGGGATCATGGCCCCGTTTCCGCCTTCCAAAAAAAACTCCGGCGAAAGCTCCTCATAACGGAAGCTTTTCCTGCCCCCCTCCAGCATCCTTTCCCAAAATTTCTTTAACAGAGAAAGCTGAAGGTAATAAAATTCCTCCCGTTTTGTATAGAAAATCAAAAAAAACGCAATCCCGCCCTGTCCCTCGAACCGCTCCATAAATTCCACCTGGTGCGCATGGATATTGGCGAGAGGGAATGTGTCTGTATGGCATTCCTTCGCGTCAAAGCAGACCGGGATGCCCTGCACCGCGCCAATGTAGTCCACGGTGCTTTTCTGGTCGAAATAAGCCAGGGTGATCCGCCTGCTCTCCTTATCAATGGCGACGGGCGTGATCGGCGTGGGGATTTTTTGAATTAACGCCAGCCCGTTCTCTAGATACCTTTCATTTGTGCGGTTTACAAATTCCTCCAGCGCAGACCCGCGCAGTCCCCTGCTGTTCCAAGTCGCCATTCCCCTAGAGCCGCTCCATCGCCCTGCGGAACGCCTCCGGCATCGGGGCCTTCACCTCCTGCCCATTCGTAAGGCGCACCCGGCTGGCGAACAGAAGCTGCGCGGAAATCCCGGGAACCCGCTCGCCGCCATACTTGGCGTCCCCCAAAATCGGATGCCCAATGGAGGCTAAATGCGCCCGGATCTGATGCGTCCGCCCGGTAATCAGGCGCACTTCAAGAAGCGTCGCGTCTGAAAACTGGCGAACCGGCGCATACTCCGTCTCAATCCATTTGTCGTCCTTCGTCGCCGGCTGCTTTAAGATCTCCGCTTTATTCTTCGCCTCATCCTTGCGCAGATACCCCTCAATATGGCGGGACTCCGTGACTTTTCCCTGGACGAGGCAAAGATAATACTTTGAAATCCCCCGCTCCTTCAAGTCGTCCGACATCTCCTGCAAGCCCTTTAACGTCTTCCCAAAAATCAGGATGCCAGAGGTGTTGCGGTCCAGGCGGTTTACGACGGAGGGCCGAAACGTCTTAAGCTCCTCCTCCGAAATCTTCCCGCAGGCGAGCAGATACGCAAGCAGATATTCATTTGCGGAGACATCATCCGCCTTCGCTTTCTGCGACAGCATCCCGGCCGGCTTGTCCACAATCAGGACATCCTCGTCTTCATAAAGGAACTCCAGCGGGAAACGGCCCAAATTGACCTTTGGCAGGCCCTCCAAAACCTCTCCGACATCCCCCATCGAAAACTTAAGGAACGTCTCTTCCGACAGATACAGCTTTACATTGTCGCCTTCCGTCAGCCTTGCCGCGCCGTCCGACTTTTTATCATTCAGCACAATATTTTTCTTGCGCAGCATTTTATAGACAAAGCTGCCCGGCGCGTTTTGAAGAAGCTTCCTTAAATATTTGTCAAAACGCTGCCCGGCCTCGTTTTCCTGAATCACAAATTCACGCATAATGCTCCCCTTCTATCTTTCAAATATCAGTCTACAGTCTTTACTATCATATCCAAAAGCGCCGCAAGAAGCAACAAAAATTTTTTTATGGATCGCGCGAAAGCCAGGACATCAGCTCTAACGCCCGATGCTCCCAGGCGTCCCTATTGGCCGCCGCCTCATATGCCCGCTCCACAATCTCCCTGGCGCGGCCCCTCTGCTCATGATAATACGCAATGCGCCCTGCAAGCGCGTCCAAATCCCGCCAGTCATAAAGCGCCGCCTCCCTGCCGTCCCAAAGCGCCTGCCTGGCAAACTGCGTCCCTTCCGTAAAGCAAAGCGTGCGGTTTAACATTGCGGAATACACCCGGTCATGCAGGCCCCCATGGAACCCCGGCGCCGTGTCCAAAAGCATCCTCGCGTTCGCCATCATCTGCAGGGAGGCTGCAAACCCAATGCCTTTTTGGATAGACACATGCGCCTGCCGCAGGCCCGAAACCTTCTCCCACCCATGCCCAATGACCGTCATCGGGACCTTCGCCTTCGCCGCCGCCAGCAAAGCCTCTTTCCTCCTGTGATCCCGAAGGTACTTATCAGCAAGGAAATCGCCGTTTAGCCGCTCCGCGAACGCCTCCGCGCCAAGCGCCTCGCCCTCCCTGTCCAAATACGCCAAAAGCGCCCCTTCCTGCGTGAGGTCGGGATCGGCCTCCATCATCTCAATTAACGCCGAAACCTCCCGCCTCTTTTCGCAAGGATAGCTTCTTAACTCCTCGAGCCATCTCCCCTCGTCCCCATACGTCCCTAAAAAAAGGAGATCCAGGCGTTTTTCAGAAAACGGGCGCGCCATGCCCGCCTGCATCCCGCCAAGCGGCAAATAATATACGTGTTTGACATTGGGATAATGCGCCTTCACATATGCCTGATGGCATTTGTCAATGCAGATCACAGAATAATTGAAAAACTTCCCCGTCAGCGCCGGATGGTGATACAGCGGGTGATCGACGAGATAATTAAAAAAAGGCGTCCGAAACGCCTGTAAGAACGGCGTGCCGTCCTCCAGTTCCAATCGGGGCAACAGCGAATTAAAATCAAATGCGGCAAGAAAACTCTCCTGCCGCATCAAAATATCCAAAAGCTTCTCTTCCATCTGCGCCGTCACGTCACAGAATTCGACCGGACGCCCCTGCTCCAAAAGAGCGTCCGCAATGCATCTCATAAAATACTGGTTGGACTCGTAGCATAAATCCCTGGAGCCAAGCAGCAAGACCGTGTCTCCCATGCATCCTCCTTAAGCTATCGCTTCACGTGCGTATGCGTGAACAAATGCTCCTGGCAATACTCATAGTTGCCCTCACATTTGGAGCAGAAGCGGAACTCCAGATTCGGGTCATCCTGCTCCGTCCTGCCGCAGACCGCGCATTTGTGCTTCGTCACGCCCGGCCGCGTCGGCGCCTGGCGCATCTGCGCCTTAAACTTCTGCCGCCTGTGGATTTCTTTTGGAGAAACCCTGCGGAAATCCTTAACGGACAGATAGAACACAATAAAGTTGAGAAGCGACATAATGATCGCGACCCTTCCCGCCCAATTCGTCTGCAGCAGGCTAAACAGGATCAAGGCCGCATAGACCGCCGCCAGCCACTTCATTTTGATCGGGACGATAAAATACAGCATCACCTGCATTTCCGGGAAACACATGGCGAATGCCAGGAAAATCGACATATTGATATAGTCCGTGGTGAAAAAGCCCCCCATGCCCACCGCCGGCACGCCATTCATCAGATAATAAATCCCATACAGCAAAAACGCGCCGATCACAGTAAAGAGCATCCCGCCAAAAATATAGACATTGAACCGGAAGGTCCCCCACGCGCGCTCTAACGCCTGCCCAAGCTGAAAATAAAACAGCACCATGATGACGATAAAAAGCAAATTGCTGTTCGGGGGCATAAGCACCCACGTAAACAGCCTCCAAACCTGCCCCCGCAGGATGTAATACGGCTCTAAGGTCATGTAATAGAGGGCCTGCGGCGCGGCAATCCTAAGCAAAGCCCCAACCGCATAGCCCAACAGCACATAAAAGATCAAATTTGGAACCGCAAACCTTCCAAGCTTTCGCTCCATTTTATTTAAAAACCGATTCATCCGTCGCCCGCCTTTTCATTCTTTATTCCATACGCTTAAAAGCATTATAGTTACTTCTATTTTCCTTGTCAATCATTTTATCGAAACTCGCCGCCCAGAAATTCCTGCAAATCACCTTGACTTGAATCGCTATACGTGATATATTTATCACATAAAAGAGAAATATATCACACAAAAAGGAGAGAGGGCTATGAAAGAAAAAGAAAAAACGATCTTAACCGTCAAGAAAAAAGTAATGATTGCTTACGTGCTGAATGGCGCGATCTTATGCGTGGCGGGGGCGTTCGGAATGTTTCAGTACGGATGGACGGATCTCCTTTACTGGTGCATTTTGATCGGCGTCCATGCGATCGCGCTGCCAGCGTATCTGTCCCATATGAAAAAAGAAGCCGACGACGAGATGTCCGACCGCAACTTATCCGATGCGAAAGCGAAGACGCTGAATGCCATGCAGTACGTCATGTTCGCCTACTTGCTAGCCGCAATGGCCCTGCTTAGGTTTCCGCCTTCTTTTATGAAGGAGCCGATCCAAATGATCGCGCCAAGCTACTTTCTAATTGCTGGCTCAGCCTATATCCTGATCGGATATTACTTTCAAAAGTTAGAGAACAATTAAGATGAGCGCCTTAAAGACAAGAATGCATGAATTTCGTAAAGAAAAGAAACTTTCGCAAGCAGAGCTCGCAGACCTCGTCGGCGTCAGGAGGGAGACGATCGGAAAGCTGGAAAACGGGAAATATAACCCTTCGCTCAAGCTAGCCATGGATATCGCCAACGTATTCGGCACAACCGTAGAACATGTCTTCCATTTTGAGGAGGATGCCGGCAATAAGCAATAGGGCGGGAACCCTTTCGATTCCCGCCCTTTCTTTTAGATGCCGCCTTTTTATTTATGCAACTGCGTAGTGCTTCAATGCATTCTCAAACTTCGCATTCTCTCCAAAATACTGTACTTTCAAATCTTTCTTCAAACCGAGGCCCAAAACTCCAAGAAATGATTTTGCGTCAATATAGATATGATCGTACAGAATATCAATTTCAAAATCGCACTGACCTGCTGCATTCACAAAATTTTCCACATCTTCCGAATTGCTAAAACGAACCCTCTTTTCTGTCATAGCCTTCATTCCTTTCTATAATTCAATAATTTCAGTTTTCCCGGCTGCATATGGAATTATGCCATCTTATTTCCATTTTGTCAAAAATCGCCTGCCGTTTTCTGGCAAAGAATTTTCGTTGATTTACACCTATTTTTCATTTATTTCCATCCCATTTTTTTACAGCTTAGGATTCTTTTTTTCGAAATGTATTCGATATTTAGACAATTGACACCACCATTTATTACAATGCAAAATGCGAAAATAAGGCAAATATGTGTATTTTTGATAAAATTTTGAAAATCAAAGGATTTCATCAAACGCAAATTTTAAGCACAAAATCAGGCATTGCGTCCAATCGAGACGCATGATTGTGAACCATTTTCTTATTGCAGGTTGACAATCGAAGGGAAATGCCCTACACTCAAAGCATACTATACAGAGGAGATGCATAGACATGAAGGATGCCACACGCACAAAATCCCGGCTCTCGGCGCATCAAACCGCCATTACGGGCCTTATGGCCGCGCTGATGTGCATTTTGGGGCCTTTATCCATTCCAATTGGCGCCGTCCCCATTTCATTTACCAATTTTGCCATTTACCTGGCTGTTTACGTCGCAGGGACAAAGCTCGGCCTTTTGAGCTTCTGCGTCTATCTGCTGCTTGGCGCTGCGGGGCTTCCTGTTTTTTCCGGATTTTCCGGGGGCCTTGCAAAGCTTGCCGGTCCAACAGGCGGCTATCTTGTCGGCTTTCTTGCCATGGCGCTCATTTCCGGCCTCTTTATCGCCAAAAGCCATGGCAGGCCCGCGCTCTCCGTCTTTGGCATGGCGCTTGGCACGATTGTCGCCTATCTGTTCGGCTCTGTCTGGTTCCTCCTCCAGGCAGGATGCTCTCTGTGGCACGCGCTGACCGTCTGCGTCTTCCCATTCCTGATCGGGGACGCCGTAAAAATCCTGCTCGCCGCCAAGCTTGGCCCCATGCTGCGTGGAGCGCTGAAAAAAGCGGGCCTTAAGGAGGCGGCCAGACAATAAATTGCAATGATGGCAGAACCGTCAATTTACTTGTATCCTCAGCGAAAGAATGGTAAACTATACTATTATATGAGGAGGTTTTTCTATGAACGAAAAAGTATATAAGACGATCGGCTTTTCCGGGGCGTCCAGTCTCGCCATCGGCATCTGCATCCTCGTAACCGGCATCGCTTCCGGCGTCTTGCTGATCGTCAGCGGGGCAAGGCTCTTAAAGAGCAAAAAAAAGATTCTTTTATGAAACGCCCTCCGCTTTCCAGTCAAAACGCGCAGGGAGCCATGTTTTCCAAACGGCTCCCTGCGCGTCTTTATTTCCACTGTCACTAAACCGCCCATTACTGGCCTGCCCGACAGACATACCCCAACTCTTCCAGCTTCAAACAGGCCTGCTCTCCAATGATCCGGTAAAACGCGGCATTTCCATGCACCTCGTCAATCCGCAGGCTGGACGGGATCTCCCCGGCTGCAAGATCCCTTTCATCCTGTCCGGTCGGTGAAATTCCAGCGTCATTTAACCCATTCTCAAGCAGATACGCACGTATATCCAAAAAATGCTCCCCAAACGCCTCTGCAAGCGCCTCATTGATCGGCTCCACATCCGGGATCAGCTCCTTTGAGGTCAGGCCAATGACAACATACCGCTCTGTCCCCAGGTATGCAAGCATCTCCCGCTCCATCGCAATCAGCTCATCCACCGTATCCTCTGAAGGCGGGAGGTTTGTCCCTGCAAACAAAATGACGATATCTGACGCGTCCTTATCCTTGGAGGCAAACGTCTCCACCCTGGCCCCCGCTTCCACGATCCTGGCCTCCCCAGGCTCTGACCTGGAAAACAAGTACCGCCCTGTCTCTGCCTGAAAGGAAAGCGTCCCTTCCACCCCGTCAATGAGGCAGGGATTGATGGCGCTGTCCTGATAACGCATCAGGCGCGGATCCTCCCCCTGCTCCAAAAGCGGGACAGCCACCGGAGCCGTGCCAGCCGGAAGCGAAAATTCCCCGGCCTCCATCGGGAACACGCCTATGCGCATCCCAATCTGCCGCGCCGTCTCCCCGGAATTTCCATAATTTAACACCTCTGCGTCTATTTTTTCCTTCAAGACGGAAGGGTACGTCACGCCGTCTCCCCCAAAGCCATACGTCAGGCTGTCCCCCCAACAGACGATCCTGCCGGAGGCTGTAAGCCTCTCCACCTGTCCGTTTTCCCCTTCCTGCCCGCCTGCCTCCTCCCGCGCATCCTGTTTTTTCTCCTTCACGCCCCCGCCCCTTTCGTCATTTTGTCCAGAGCCGCCCGCGCAGCCAGCCATGCAGGCCGCCAAAGCCAGGGCCATGCATATGAATCGTATTCTTTTCATGCCATCCCTTCCATATTCTCAAATTTGGTATAGTCCCGCTCAAACAGCTCCTCGCTGATTTGCCGCGTCAGGGTCTCCGCAGGAGCCCGTTCTATTATTTTATCAATCACAAACGCCTTGCTTTTCTGTCTGTATGCAGGCAGCCTGTTTTTTTTCTGAATATTCATAAGCTCTGACCGCCAAAGCACGCCTAGCTTTCGCTTCATATTTAACGCGGGATTCTTAGCCGCCCCGCGCAGCACATAAAAATCCGGCATGCCTTCTTCCAGCTCTACCGTAATCACGCCCCACCAATCGGGGACGTGCTCTCTGACATGGAAGGCATGGCTCGTCCCCGCCACAATATAATTATAATCAAAATGCAGGTTATAATCCCTCACCTGACGGCTTAAGCGCGCATAAGTGTCCGCGTCGCTTTTAATCTCAATCCCATATAGCGCGTCCTGCGTCACCATAACGGCGTCCGCGCGCGATCTGCCAATCTGCTTCTCCTCTAAAATCCTGACTTTTCCGTAGGCTTCTTCCAAAAACTCAAACAACGGCTCCCTGATGTCTTTATCGTACAGCATAGTCCCCTCCGAAGAAAAACCATCAAAAAATATTGGAATCCCAATATTTTTTGATGGCTCCTGCACTGCATATGTAACAATACTGGCTACGCCACTTCTTTGGATGCGTAATAATCCTCAAACATCTTGTTCGCAGCGTCTATTGTGTCTTTTGAAATGCTTGGAAGCTCCCTTCCCCACGCTCCAGTGGCTAATTTGTAGCCTTTTTCCATCGCCTTTTGCATTTCCTTCATCTTGTCCACGTCGTCTCCCGCCAACGCGCTGGCGAAGTCAAACAGCCTCTGTGAGGTCTGCTTCACCCCCCAATAGCCGTCCTCGGAAATGTCCTTCTGCGCCTGCGCCTTCGTAGCCGCGTCAACCGTGAAATTGCCGCTTGCCAAGAACTTCCACATGGAGTCGTCGTCCTGCGCCTTGCCAAAGGACGTCGCCTGCTTGCTCATCATGTCTTTTACAAGGTCAACCATGCTCTGCTTCCTGGCTTCCTGATCTGCCTTCAGCTGCTTTACGAGAGCCGCCCTGTCGTCCGCCGACATTTTGTTCACAGAATACGTCGCCTTTGGGGCGTCTGGCGTCTTCTCATAAACTGCGCCTTCTTCTGCGGGAGCTTTTTCCGTGGCTTTTTCAGCCGTTTCCTTCGTATCCTCTTTTACGCTGCCTGACGCATAAGAAGCATACGGATCTTTCACTGCCGGATTCAATACGGAACCTACTGCCATACTCATTCCCTCTCTTTCTTTTTATATTTAATATTCCCATCGGCAAAAGCCGCATGGGAGATATTACGAAGCTGCTTTAGGTAAATATCGGCTAATTTCCATATTTTATTAATCCCTTTTCCAAAGAAAGCGGCAAGCGCAAGCCTCCCTGCTACATTTCCCTTATTTTTTCCGCAATGGAAACATTCTCCTGCTGCCGAAAGGAATCGTCGCTATGCTTTAACACGCCAGTAAGATATTCACCGCTCCTTTTGCATTCTATGCCAATCAGCACAGCAGCCTTATTCTCGTTCTGACGCTGCAGCCTTCCATGATTCGTAGGGAACTGAGGGTTTGAAGCCAATTCTAATTGATAGCCCCGCGATTCATGCTTATTGTTTTTAGAATTTTTGCTGAAAAAAATCGCAAACGCTTCATGCGGGCGATTGCTGCCCACATCCGCCAGAGGAACGGCGCGCCAGTCGCTGACACGCGACTCATGCAAGACAGGCACATCGGGCAGCATTTCTATGTAGCCGCGCGCGATGTCAGAAATATCCTTTCCGTCCAATCTAATAAATCCCGCCTGATCCGCGCTCATGGGAATCTCGCCTGGAATCCCCCTGCCCCGAAGCTCTATCAGCCTCCGTATGAATCCATCCTGCCCCATCGAGACAGGAACCGTATCTATGCCCTGCCCAGGATCATCCGCGCGAAGCGTTCCCGAAGGCCCTATAAAAAGATTCGACTCTGTCCATGCGACTTCCTTGAAGAAATTCCGGCATTTATCATCATAATAATTCAGCACGTCACGCTGCCCATTTTTGCAAGCCCTGACTATGTTATGGACGGCCGAATCATTTGTCGCGCTCCACCGCCCATAATACCTTAAAAACTTCTGATACTTCGCGTCACTGTCCAGCGCATCCCCCAAAAGCTGAAAATACGCCAAAAGAATGACCCCAAACGCATACATATGCGGATAGCAGACCACATGATGGCGGGACAGATGCGCGCCTAGCGTATCTCCCCCGTGTGGGTAGTCATTTCTCCTATAATCATACTCTAACCTCATAATGCCCTCCTACAGCGCCAAGAGGCAGACGCCCCATTCGCCCCTGCACTATGGCTGGCCGCCCGGACGGCGCCCTTCTTCTCCCTGGCCCTCCGGCTTTTTCGGCGGATTCTTCCCATCGCCCTTCTCCGCGTCCGCTAGAAGCGCATTCTCCTTTTTGCCTTCGATTGGCCGCGTGGCGCTGTCCGTAATCGCGTCAATAATCCGAAGGAGCGCTTCTGGCGCCTGCTGCTTCCTCGCGGACACGTGAAACGCGTATTTCGCCCTTGTGTCCGTGCTCCTCGTCTGGCTGCTGCTATGCGTGACGCTCCCCGTCATTTTTGCGCTGACCGGGCTGAACCATTTGCTGCCCACTTCTGTGTCAATTTTTTCCTGCCCTTCCTTTTTCTCCACCTCCGCAGTGGCTATAGAAAGATCAAAGGAGATGTCCACATTCTCCACAGCCAGATTTGGCAGTCCCGTCATTGCAAGAAACGGAGCCTCAATATGACGCTCTTTCGTCTCCCCGCCGCTTTCGTCACTGTAATTGAACGTGACCATGCGCACATTGCCATCCTTGTCCATGCCCACGGACTGTATGTACCGGGCAAGCGCCATGCTCATCTCACTTTGCGCTTTCATGGCGGCCGTCAGCGGAGCCGCCACCATTTTCTCAATTGGAAGGTTATTGATTACGTTTCCTATTAATTTTTCATCCATTTCGCCATTCTCCTTTTCTTTTTCTGCCTGCCCCCTGCCTTACTGCCGCCCTTCCCCTTCTTCCCCACACGTATGGAGAACGAGGCTGTTGTTCAATATCTCCAGCATTCTGGACAGCGACTCTGGCGGATTGCTGGCCTTAAACGTCATTTCAATTTCCATATTTGTATTGTCATCCTCATGGCTGACGTTGCACACGTCAACAAGCATCGTCGTCCTGGACAGGGCATATGCCTCCCCATCCTCTTTCCGCCCTCCTTCCGGCTCCATAATTGCCTGCTTTAAGTCCATGTCCCGAATATTCACTTTCATCTTCACCTTCATTTTGTCAATCTCAAGGGCGTTGTGATCCGTCAGGCAGATCAACGGGACATCCATATAATGCCCCTGATCCAAATAAACGCGCTTCGTCTCAATCCCGTCCTCTTCCGTGATGAACTTCTGTATCGTATTTAAGTAATGCCGCTCCACGATTTCGATGCAGGAATTGACGCAATATTGAATCCCACGCACCACGTCGCTTAACGTCATCGCATTCTCATTGAATCTTTTCTTGCTCTTTGACCATTTGATGAAAGACATATTCCACCTCATTTTCTCCCGTTTTCGACAAAATTCTTTTGAATTATACCATATTTTTTCCTTTAAACTAAAAATTTCACACAAAATCGTCAATTGACTTTGCAAATTTGCGCCAATCGCTACCGTTTGTGTGAAACCATCCTTCCATTTCTTCTATTTTCTGTCTTTATGGGCATCTCTCCAAAGAAGCCGAACCTTCTATGCGCCTCCATTCAAATTCCTGACAGGCTCCCTCTGCGTCCTTTTGCGCCGACAGCGCAAGGACAAATTCTCCCACAGGAAAAAGAAAATGCGCCGCACTGCCATCCGGCCCCTGCACCGGGCAGGGACGGCCTTCCCGCAGGGACGCGTCCGAAACGTCAAACGATATCTTTGCAAGAGGGATGCAAATCCCCTCCCCCGTCATCTTCACATAGCTTTCCTTCAATGTCCACAGCCGCAAAAAGCGCTTCGCCTCAGGCTCCGTCAAAAACCCCCCGCCCCGCGGCCCTTCCCCGCCAAAGACATACGACAATTCCCGTTGGCTGCAGCACTTTGCCGCAGCGGCGCAGCGCACGCGCCGCATGCATTCCATGTCAACCCCAACCGGGCGGTTGGACACGGCCGCGGCCGCCCCCCTCCTGCAATGGCTGACATTAAACTGCACCCGCGCGTCCTTCCCATAATATGGCTTCCCACGCTTCGCCCTCTGTATGGCGCCCCGATCCAGCTCCTGCCCAAAAAAATCCGAAAACCCCTGCGCAAGCAGGCGCAACGATTCCTCCCGCTCACAAAGCAGGCGCCGCCCTGACAAAAAGTAATGCACCATGCCGCCCAATACGCCTTCCTTCATCTGCCATGCCCCCCTTCCATATAACGGAACTATAGCATATCCTTTGGCGCCTGACAAGAAGCTGACTAAGGCAGGCCGTCGCGCTAACCTCCAAAAAACGCCGCAATTAGAATCGGGAGCAGAAACAATGTAAAAGCAGAGAATCTCCTTGCAGACTGATACAAAATGACAGAGGCTGCCGCGCCAAGCAAAGCGCACGCCTGCACAGAAACCGCCTCCTGAAACGCCCAATAAAGCGCCATTCCCCAGACAAGCCATCCCATGCCCATCGCCGCCAGGCTGTTTTCCCTCCTGACTCGCCCCATCGCCGCTTCATCCGATCCTTTTCTCCTTCTGTCCGCCCGACTGTGATTCATGCACCAATCATAAAATGAAATGCGGCATCCCTGATCCACCGCAGTCACATATGCGCTTATATTTGCCTTCGTTGCATAAAAGCTCCCCTCATTCGCCCTCACGCGGTATCTGCTTAACTCCCTGCGCTCTTTCTCTGTAATATTCATAGGCCGTCCCTTGGCCTTTTGATATAAAAGCTCCGTTTTCCTCGCCTTATTCATCTTCATGCGTCCCCTTCCGCTGCCATTACGCCCTATCCTTCCAAAACTGCCACTTCCGAAATCTTCTTAAATATCCACGCGCACATCATGAACCATTCGAATTGCTCTGTCCTATTCCCGCAAAAATCAAAGCCCTCCCTCACAATGCTGACGCTTGACAATTTTGACATCCCGTCCCAAACCAGATTCCCATCCACATCCCGGAAAGCGTCATTGAGATATCCGCGGGTCGATTCCAAAAGCGCGAACCGCTCCTTATCCCGAACAAACAGCGCTGTCCTTGCCGTCTTTTTCTTCCTGCTGAAGGACAGCTCAATATGCGCCTTGGAAGTCCCAAACCTTAAGGCGTGCCAATTCCGATCCGCAGGCGCCGATTTTAAAAAGCGCGCATCCAAAAAACGCTTGTTTTGCGCATTTCCAAATGCATGATCCACAAACTCCTTCCAGTACGCAAGACAGGAGCCTTCTGCTGGCGCGCTCCTTTGGACGCCGACTTCCTCATCTGGGGCGCAACAGAGGGCAGACGCGCTGCCTAACCCGTTCTTTCCATTCAAAAAATTGTCCTCTGCCATGCCCTCTTCCTCTGAAAAACGTTTTGGAAAATGGCTCTGCATCCAGTTTGGGCGCAGAAGGCGCGGGGGATTCTGCGCCAAGCTGAATTGCTTTTCATTCCCAAGGCCGTCATCGACATAAAAAATATAGTCCCCACATACCTGAAATTTGTCAGCCGCCTGATAGGGCGACCGATACAAATTTGCAGAGGCGTTTCCATTCTGATCATAAGAATATAAGGAAAGCGCGCCCCCTGCCTGAAATCTGCGCCGGCCGTCAAAAAACTCCCTGGATGGCCTTCCCTTAGACGGACGCTCTCTCACAGTCCATGTTGGCATCGTCCCAAACGCGCGCGCCCCTGCGCCAGATCCAATCTCTTTTGGCTCCCATAACCAGGAGCCGCCCAAATCCCTTTGAATCCACATCACATCCCGCTTCATGTCAAAAAATGCAATGGAGCGCCACAGCTTCCGATACTCTTCTCGCCTTTCCCAGAATGCTTGGGGCGACGTCACGCATGTATGCGGCTGCACATTGCCGCAGTTTATGCAGCGAAGCTTTCCTTCTGAAAATTCATAGCTATACCAGCCGCCCGCCTCATTTTCAAGAGCCTCTTCCCTCTCCTCATCTTCAGGATAATAATAATGACAGAAATCTATCCAAAAGACTGCTCTTTTTTGGTTTGCCATAATGTGGCTTAAGCGGATGCATTGATAGCTTTTCATCCCCTCTGAATTTACGCCTAAGTTCACCCTGCCCTTCGTCGCATAAATACGATGGAATTGCTGCGTTTCTATGTCATGCCAAACGGCAGAATAGGCCTCTTTGCCGTCGCAGGTAATCAGATACACACGGCTGTCGCAAATATAATAGGAGCAGATCTTATCACAGCAGTCAATGACGTCTTTTTCATTTCCCCCAAAGTCATATGCCGTTATTTTTTCCCCAATGGCATAAATGCCATATGCATTCACAAAAATACTCACGCCCGAATCTATTTCCCTTATGATTTTGGGCCTTGCGCCATCTTCCTTTGATTTCCACAGATACCCGTTCTTTTCATAATACATCTTCCCTTCATACGATGCATAGTTCAAGCGAAGATCCCATGCGACGCCGTCACTGCCCCACCCACGCTCATTCATTCCTCCAAAATACCGATAACGCTCACTGCCAAGCGTCTCTCCATAGCCTGTCTTTTCCATCATCGTCTCCCTCCCTGCTCACTCCATAAACGAAACCGTCTCATCAAGCGCAGAAAATGCCAACTCTGTATAATCTACCCTGCGGCACTCTCTGACTGCGCTTAAATGCCTTACTTTTTTTCCCTCTGTATATTTGAATTGAATCCCATCCGCCACAGAGCCTAAAAAGCATATGCCTGGATCTTCGCTCATCTCTTTCAAATCCTTCAGCTGCATAAAGAAGACGCGGATTTTCTTCGCTCCCTCCATCTCATCCACAAAGACAAACGCCACCGCAGGAATCATCCCAAAGGTTTCTGCCGTAAAGGAAAGCTTTTCCATATTATTTTGGTCAAACTTGAAGCTTTTGCTCTCATTATCTGGAAAATTCCTCCCTTTCACGGATACCGCATACCGAATCCTTTTGTCTTCTCTTTTTGCCGCAATCAGATCGGCGCCGACATGGTCGATCCTTGCAACGGACATATTTTTTAGCTGTCCCAACACATACATAGCCAAGCATTCTGCAAAATCACCGAATTGCTTCGGCCACCTGTCATCTTTTCCGTCCATCCCCCAAATCCTCCATTTCTATGTATCGCCGCCGCCTGGCCTTTTGCCCACTGTCCCGTCCTACTTCGCCGAATTTGGATAAAGCACAGCGTTTATATTTTCTTCGCTATAGCTGTAAGCCGTTATCCCTTCCGCAGATTCGATTCTTTTTCTCTGCGCATCATATTCTGACTCCGAAATCACTTCATTATCTTTCTTATAGGTCTCCTCGCTGGATAAAACCTTGTTCGTAAAGGCTTCAAAATGCCGCTCCTGTATCTTTTCCAAACGGGATTCAAAGACAAATTCTTTTCCGTCAAACGAGTAGCCGTCCCATCCCTCAAAGGCTGTCGTCGAAAAATATCCACGCCCCATTTTCCAAGCTCCGCTTCCATGGCCGCGATGCGGTCCGA
>CANTEO010000012.1 GCA_947652855.1 uncultured Roseburia sp.
GCATTGTTCGCCGGCGTGTCCCCCGCGCCAAAGCACGGCCCGCAGAACGCCGTCTTAAGGATAGCCCCGGTCTGCATCAGCGTCGCCGCCGCGCCGTTCCTCACCAGTTCCATATAAATCGGCGTGCTTGCCGGATAAACGCTTAAGGTGAATTCGTTCTGCCCGATTGAAGCGCCCTCCAAAATGTCCGCGGCGTCGCAGATGTTCTCAAAGCCGCCGCCCGCGCAGCCGGCAATGATGCCCTGATCGACATAAAGCCTTCCGTTTTTGACCTTGCTCTTTAAGTCAAGCTGCACCGCCCCGTCGAAGCTGACCTGGGCGCGCTTTTCACAGTCGTCCAAAATATCCATTAGGTTCGCGTTCAAGTCCTCAATCGCATACGTATTGCTCGGATGGAACGGCATTGCGATCATTGGGCGGATCTCGCTTAAGTCGATCTCAATCATGCCGTCGTAATATGCCACGGGTCCCGGATTTAATTCCTTATAGTCTTCTTTCCTGCCGTGGATTTCATAGTATTCCTCCACCTTCCTGTCCGTCCTCCAAATAGAAGACAGGCAGGTCGTCTCCGTCGTCATGACGTCCACGCCAATCCGGTAATCCACGCTTAAGCCAGACACGCCAGGCCCCACAAACTCCATGACCTTGTTCTTCACGTAGCCGTTCGCGAATACCTCCCCGATAATTGCAAGCGCAATGTCCTGAGGCCCTACGCCCTTGACGGGGGATCCCTTTAAATACACCCCCACGACGCCAGGCATACGGATGTCGTATGTCTGCCCAAGAAGCTGCTTCACAAGCTCCGGGCCTCCCTCGCCCATCGCCATTGTCCCAAGCGCGCCGTAGCGGGTATGGGAATCGGATCCCAAAATCATCTTCCCGCCGCCCGAGAGCATCTCCCTGGCGAACTGATGGATAACCGCCTGATGCGGCGGCACATAAATCCCGCCATAGCGCTTCGCGCACGTCAGCCCAAACATATGGTCGTCTTCATTGATGGTGCCTCCCACCGCGCAAAGGCTGTTGTGGCAGTTCGTCAGCACATAGGGAATCGGGAACTTCTCAAGGCCCGAAGCCCTCGCCGTCTGGATAATCCCCACGAACGTAATGTCGTGGGAAGTCAGCTTATCAAATTGAATCCGCAGGTTTTCCATGTCCCCGGAAGTATTGTGTTCTTTTAAGATTCCGTATGCGACCGTCTGCTTCGCCGCCTCTTCCTTCGTGACGCTTTTCCCGGTCTTTTGTTGGATCTCCTCCGCCGCCCGGGCGGCGTCCTCTACAATCTCTTCCCCATTGATGAGGTAAGCTCCATTGTTATATAATTTCATTTTCCATTCTCCTTACGCTTGTCCATAGTTATTAAAAATTATATATGCAGAGCCGTCAAAAATCAAGGGTTTATCAGCGGAAAGGCAATGGATGCGATAAATAAATCGCCCTCCAGCTCAATTTCAAACGTCCCTCCCATCAGATTCGCCAAATTTTTGGCAATGGAAAGGCCAAGCCCGCTGCCTTCCGTCCCCCTCGACTCATCGCCCTGCACAAACCGCTCGCTTAGGTCCTGCGGCATCTTTTTAATTTCCTGCGCCGAAATATCCTTGATGCAGAAATGCCCGTAACCTTCCTTCTCTTTTAACTCTACATATACCCTTGTGTCCTTTAACGCATACTTTGCTACATTATTATATAAATTCTGCACAATCCTCCAGATACGGTTGCCGTCCGCCAAAATCATGACCGGCTCATTTGGCAGCCTCGTAATCACAGTCAGCCCCAAGTCCTCAAAAATCTCATTGAACTCCCCGCCCGTCTGGCAGATCAGCTCCACCATATTAATAGGCTGCATATCTAATGTGATGCTGCCGCTTGTGATCCTCGACACCTCCACCAGATCTTCCGTAAGCTGCTTGAGCCTCTGCGACTTCCGCTCCAAAATCCCAATATAATTTTCTACTTTTTCATTTTCAATCCCTTCCATTTTAATCAGATTGATATAATTGATAATGGAAGTCAACGGCGTCTTAATGTCATGGGACACGTTTGTAATCAGCTCCGTCTTTAAGCGCTCGCTTTTTAAATTTTCCTCTACCGCGTTATGAAGCCCGTCTCCAATGTCGTTGATTTTCTCCGCCAAATCAGCATAGTCCCCGGTAAACTCCATAATCTGGAACTTATGGCTCAAATCGCCGCCGCTGATTTTCTCAATCCCTTCCAGAATCTTCTTCCGCTGAATGGCCTGCCGCAGAAAGTAAACTGCCAGCCACACAAACGCAATAAACAGCCCAATTGCGCCAAAGGCGCTTTTCCAGGAAAACGTCAGCCACGCAAACGCCAGGCAATAGCAAGCCGCGGCGAAGAACTGAATGATCCCCCGCTTCACAAGCTGCTGCTTGCGGATGCCGTCTTTTAAGCTATGGACTGTGTAAGACGTTAAGCTGCACGAAAGGAACGTCTCTGACTTTATTTTCCGCACCAGGCTTAAATACAGCGCCAGGATCACCGCGTCAGACAAGAACACGATCGTCCCCGCCAATATGATAAAGCTTGAGATTTCCCATTCCTTGCTGCCCAGCTTCCCGCAAAACGTCACCAATGCCATGACAAACAAAAGCAGCAGCAAAAAGTGTATCTCTGTCGGGACATAATCCAAGCGGAACAGGTGGATCCGGTCTCCCTCGCCATTCCTTCCGGTCGCGATCGTAATGTAAATCATGCTTAGCACGAAGCATATGGCTGAGACAATTCCCACAGCAAGGCCCACATTCGTATATGAGAAAAAGGAGCCTTCACCGATATCCGTAAAACTCAGCATGCTCCTTCCGTACAGACTTAGCAGCAGGGAAAAAGTGACGATCATCACAATCAAAAACACCATCTGAAGAATAATCGCAATTGTCTTCCATCCATTGTTGTATTTGCTGCGCTTCATATGATTTCCCCTATACTTTATCAATTTTATACCCAATCCCCCATACAACCTTGATATAGCGCGGCTCTTTGGGATTTATCTCAATCTTTTCACGGATATGCCGGATATGCACCGCCACCGTATTGTCCGCGCCGATCGCGTCGGCATTCCAAATGCTTTCATAAATCTGGCTGATTGAAAATACCTTGCCCTGATTTTTCATCAAAAGCAACAGGATATTATATTCAATCGGCGTCAGCTTCACCGGGTCTCCGTCAAGCGTCACCTCTTTTAGGTCGTCATTAATCATAAGCCCTCCGGTCTGATAGACTGCCTGGCTGTTCTCCGCGGCGTTCCCAAGCTTCGTATAACGCCTTAGCTGCGACTTCACGCGCGCCACCAGCTCCAATGGGTTAAACGGCTTCGTCAGGTAATCGTCCGCGCCGATGTTTAAGCCCAAAATCTTATCCGCGTCTTCCGACTTTGCGGACAGAATAATAATCGGGATGCTGCTCTCCTCCCGAATCTTTAACGTCGCCCGAATGCCGTCAAGCCTGGGCATCATCACGTCAATTACCAAAAGATCCACAGGATGCCTCTTTAGCGCCTCAAGGGCCTCCTCCCCATCGTAAGCCTTAATCACTTCATACCCTTCCTGCTGCAAATAAATCTCAATGGCCTCCACAATCTCCCTGTCATCATCACATACAAGAATATGATTCATCGCCAAATCCCCTCCTTCCTCTTCTCTTCGCCGCTAAGGCTTCCTCCCAAAGGAAAACAGCCCCGGCCGTCTCTCCTTCACTTCCTCCAATGGAATCTCCTCCAAATCGCCTTGGGCGTCATCCTCCCCCTCCAGAGTCATTCCAGCCTTCTCAAAATATTCTTTATTTATTTTGATGACCGGCTTCTCATACGTGACCTCCTCATCCATCACATCCTCAATTTGAATCTTTGGCAGCTCCACGTCCCCGTCATCCGATACGTCCTCTTTCATTACGCCTTCTTTTTCAAAATACTCCTCATTGACTTTCACATCCACGGCAATCGGGGCAATGCCCTCTTCCTTCGGCTTCTTGCGCCGGTAGCCTTTTTTTCCGCCGTCCTCTGCCTTCTTCGCTTTTTCTTTGGCAATTTCATGATTGCGCTCTTCAATCAGCTTTAAATACTTCGACGTGTCATTTAAGTCCTCAAGCTGCGTGATTAGCTCCACCTGATTGGCGCGCACGATGCGTTTTTCCGCTTCCATGTCCCGGTTCATCTGCCCTAAAATTTCTTTCGCGGATTTCTCCGCCTGGTCAATGATTTCCTGAATCCGGCCAAGCGCATCCTCCGTATACAGCACGGAGGCAGCGTAAATATCTTCCGCCTGAAGATTCGCGTTGCGCAGAATTTCCATGCGGGCGTTCTCCGCCGTAAGCTCTGCCCGCATCCTGCCCTCTTCTGTCACCTCATACTGCTCCATCATCTCCACGACAACCTGGCTTAAGGCATTTAGCTGCCTTTGCGCTTCCTTTTTCTGAATCAGGACGATCTCCCCATCCGCTTCCAAAGCCGGAGCCCTCGAAACCATGATGTGCAGCTCCCTTAAAATCCGCTCCAGCTTATCCTGAATGCTCATACTCCCTCCTACGCCCTTTTGCGGGACAGCCCCATTCGCCTGCCGCCCCGCTGTCAATCCGTTTCCTGAAACAGCTCTAAGCTGCGCTCTAAAATCCCGTGCATCTTTGCGATAGCCGTCCCATAATTCGTCATTGGCACGCCCTGACGCATCGCCAGACGCAGGCGGCATTGCATTTCTCGTTCATTCAATGTGCAGCCCCCGCAATGCACCGCCAGCGCAATCCCCGTCAAATCCTCCGGGAAATCCGTCCCGCTTGTAAACCGGAACTGAAGCGTTTTCCCCGTAAACTCGCTCATCCACCGGGGCAGCTTCTCCGTGCCGATGTCCCCGCACTGCCTGTGATGGGTGCAGCCCTCCGAAATTAAGACGACATCCCCGTCCTTTAACTTCGAAATGGCCTCCGCGCCCATGGCCTGCTGCCTTAAATTCCCCTTATATCGGGAAAAGAGGATGGAAAATGACGTCAGGTAAATATCCTTTGGCGTGTCCCTGTCCACCCGCTCAAATGCCTGGCTGTCCGTGATAACCACCTTGGGCTTTTTATGAAGCGCGCGTAAGGCGGCGGGCAGCTCCGTCTCCCTTACCGCCATGGAAACCGCCCCCGCCTCAAGGCAGTCCCGGATCACCTGCTGCTGCGGCAAGATCAGCCGGCCTTTCGGCGCGGCAGCGTCAATGGGGATGACAAGCACGGCCACGTCGCCCGGAGAGAGCAGATCCCCTATGATTCTTGATTCCGTCCCTTTTGGAGAAAGATCCGCCAGGAGCTCCTTTAATTTCTGTATATTTTTTCCGCTTACTGCGCTCACAAAAAGCAAATTACTGTATTTTTCAAATATCTGCCTTATTTCCGCCTCCCGCTCCTGTGCCATCTCCTCTGATTTATTCACAGCGATGACATACGGGATCTCCCTGGCGGAAAACTCCTTTAACAGCGGCAGCTCCACCTGCTCCAAATCCCCGCGCCGCGTCGCCTGCCCATCCAAGACCAGAATGGCGAGATCCGCCTTGTTCAATATCTGACGGCTTTTCTCCACGCGCTTTCTGCCAAGCTCCCCCTCGTCGTCTAAGCCCGGGGTGTCAATAAAGACAACCGGACCAAGCGGCAGAAGCTCCATGGCCTTTTTGACCGGGTCTGTCGTCGTTCCCCTCACATTGGAGACGACCGCGACGTCCTGCCCCGCAATCGCATTCACAATGCTGGACTTTCCCGCGTTCGTCCTGCCAAACACACCGATCTGCACACGGTTCGCCGAAGGCGTCTCATTCATGCCCATCTTCTGCACGCTCCTTCCAACTTATGCGTTAAAACCGGAAATCCCGCTTCCCTAAATGAATCGTTTCAATGTATTCCGCCGCTTTTTTGCGCACCGTCTCATTCGGAATCTTTGAAAGCTCCTTTTGGATGAGCGCCTCCCCAATCGCCTTCGTCCCCTCGGACGCATAGTCTTCCAGGTACTCCTTTAAGGTCATCAGCGCATTGGGATGGCAGCAGTTGATAATCTGCCTGTTCTTAAGCAGCGTCATGAACCGGTCGCCCGTCCTGCCTTCCCGATAGCACGCCGTGCAGAAGCTTGGGACATAGCCAAGCTCCATGAGCCAATGCACCACCTCGTCTAAGCTGCGGTTGTCGCTAATGTCAAACTGCGCCGAATTCTCTTCCGGCGCCTCCTCCTTGGCATAGCCGCCCACGCTCGTCTTCGATCCCCCGCTGATCTGCGAAATCCCAAGGCGCAGCACGCGCTCCCTGCTCTCCTGAGATTCCCTTGTGGAGACAATCATCCCGGTATACGGCACTGCAATGCGCAGGCACGCCACAATCTTAGCGAACGTCTCATCGCTGATGCCGTTGTCAAACACGTCCGGGTCAATGTCGTCCGCCTTCCTGACGCGCGGCACGCTGATGGTGTGCGGCCCTACGCCGCCATATGCCTCCATATGCTCCGCGTGCATGATGATTCCGGTAAAGTCATAGCGGTAATTGTTCAGGCCAAACAGCACGCCGATGCCCATGTCGTCAATGCCCGCCTCCCTTGCGCGGTCCATCGCCTCGGTATGGTACGCATAGTCGCTCTTCGGCCCGGTCGGGTGCAGATCCTCATACGATTTTTTGTGATACGTCTCCTGAAACAAGATATAGGTCCCGATCCCTGCATCCTTTAATTTCCTGTAATTTTCCACCGTCGTTGCCGCGATATTGACATTGACGCGGCGAATCGCCCCATTTTTATGCTGAATGCCATAAATCGTCTGAATGCTCTCCAAAATATACTCAATTGGATTGTTGACGGGATCCTCTCCCGCCTCAAGCGCAAGTCGCTTATGCCCCATGTCCTGTAAGGCGATCACTTCCCTGGCGATTTCCTCCTGCGTCAGCTTCTTTCTGGCAATGTGCTTATTCTTCAAATGATACGGGCAGTATTTACAGCCGTTAATGCAGTAATTGGACAGATACAGCGGCGCGAACATGACAATGCGGTTGCCATAGAACTCCTGCTTGATCGCCTCTGCCAATTGATAAATCCGCTCATTTAAGTCTGGAATCGCGCAGTCTAAGAGCAAGGCCGCCTCTTTATGGGAAATCCCCTCCATTTTGGAGGCTTTCTCTAACACTTGCTCTATGGCCTCCCTGTTGTCTTTATTCTGCTCGGCAAAAGAAAGGCACGCCTGAATTTCCTCGTCACTGATAAATTCCTCCGCTTTCGGAGACATTACGTTGTACATTTTTCCCTCCTGATTCCTCCGCCGGATCCCCGCGGCCAGCCGCCAGCCGATAGCCAATGCCCTCCATTTTTTGAGCCAGGCCGCCCTGGCCTTCCGCCGCTTCGGCTCCGGTACAGATTTTATTGTCATATAAGGCGTATTTCTCACGCACCCCCACTGGGGACAGGTTTGGCATCACGACATTCGCCCCCGCCAGAACGCCCCTCTCGCGTCCCCGGCCGGCCGCCGTGCCAAGCGCCGTCGTCGCCGGGAGCAGCAGGTTGGGCTTTAACAGGCGGAGCAGGCCGATCATGTAAAGCGTCAGCTCCACAGATCCGACAGGCTCCTTCGCAAAAGGCGTCGCATGGTGCGGCACAAATGGCCCAACGCCCACCATATCCGGCGCAAGCTCCGTGATAAAAAGCATATCCTCCGCTAAGCATTCCACCGTCTGCCCCGGCGAGCCGACCATAAAGCCGCATCCCGTCTGAAAGCCAATCTCCTTGAGCCAATGCAGGCATTGCCTTCGGTTCTCAAAAGACAGCTCCTTGGGGTGAAGCTTTCGATAGTGCGCCTCATCCGCAGTCTCATGGCGCAATAGGTAGCGGTCCGCCCCCGCGTCAAAAAATCTCTGATAGCTCTCTTTGGATTTTTCCCCGATAGACAGCGTCAGCGCGCAGTCCGGGTAAGCCGCCTTTATGCGCGCAATCAGCCGCGTCATCCTCTCGTCTGTGTAATAGCCGTCCTCTCCCCCCTGCAGCACAAACGTGCGCAAGCCAAGCGCATGCCCCTTCTTACAGCAGGACAAAATCTCCTCTTCAGTGAGGCGGTAGCGCCCCACGCACGCATTGTCCCGCCGAATGCCGCAGTAATAGCAATTGTTCTTACAATAATTCGTAAATTCAATCAGGCCCCTGACAAAAACCGAATTTCCATAATAGCTCTGCGCCTCTTCACGCGCCTTGGCAAAAAGATACTCCTTTTCCGCCCCCGCGCCAATCAATGCCATCCATTCTTCTTTTTCCAAGCGCCTCTGTTTTTTCAGACGGTCGATCAATTCACGCATTGTTTTCCTTTCCCGCTTAAATCTCAATCAGCTCATACTGATCTGTGCCAAGCCCAATCTTTACGCTGTGGGCAATGCAGCTTTCCCATTCTGTGTCCGGGTGCGTCATGTGAAAGTGATCCGCATGATCACAGCCGGAATGCGCCTTGACTTGCTCTGCCAGGACGCTCCCCGCAATGACAGGCTGACGGTTGCAGGCGTCGGCGCATGCCACGTCCAGCGCGACCGGGTCAAACGACGCAAACATCCCCACGTCCGGGATGATCGGAATGTCATTTTCCGCATGGCAGTCGCAGTTTGGCGACACGTCGCAGACCAGCGCGATATGGAAGCACGGCCTGCCTTGGCAGATGGCCTTCGTGTATTCCGCCATTTTACAGTTCAGGCGGTAATTGGACGCGTCAAACGTCGCCTCAATCGCATCTTTGGGGCATACGCCGATGCAGCGCCCGCAGCCGACGCATTTGTCATGGTCGATGGAGGCTTTCTTTTCCGAAACGGCGACCGCGGAGTGGGCGCAGACCTTTGTGCAGCATCCACAGCCAATGCATTTGTCTGGCGCGACGGTCGGCTTTCCGTCGCTGTGCATCTCCATCTTCCCGGCGCGGGAGCCGCCGCCCATACCGATATTCTTAATCGCGCCGCCAAAGCTTGTCGCCTCATGCCCCTTAAAATGCGTAAGCGAGATCAAGATATCCGCGTCCATCAGCGCCCTGCCGACCTTCGCCTCCGTCACAAATTCGCCGTCAATTGGCACAAGCGCCTCATCCGTTCCCTTCAGGCCATCGGCAATGAGAACCTGACAGCCTGTCGTCATCGGGGAAAAGCCGTTGGCATAGGCCGTGTCCAGGTGATCCAGCGCGTTTTTCCGGCTCCCCACATAAAGCGTGTTGCAGTCTGTCAAAAACGGCTTGCCGCCGGCCTCCTTCACCACATCCGCAACGACCTTCGCATAGTTGGGCCGCAAAAACGCCAGGTTCCCATATTCCCCAAAGTGAATCTTAATCGCCGCATACTTATCTTCAAAGTCAATTTCCGTCATTCCCGCCTTAAGCAAAAGCCGGCGCAGCTTCTGTAACAGATTTTCCGTAAAGCTTGTTTTAAACGTCGTAAAATATACTTTCGATTTTTCCATGATTAGTCTGCCTCCTTTTTTATCTAATTATGTCTCTTTCTGTTCCACAGCCTCTCTTACCCCAAAGCTATAATAGAATAGCAGCAGGCCAAAGATTGCCGCAATTGCGGCCGGCCGTCGCAGCCTTCCCCCTTCTTTCGTCCAGCGAAGCAGGGCGGCAAGCCGCCGCTTCATCTCTTCCCTCGTCATTTCATAGCCGCTTGCAAAATAGAGCATGAAATACAGCAGCGCCGCTGCCATCGCAATGGAAACCCATAGCCGCATCCTTGCCTCCTCCCCTGTTTTTGGCTCCGTCGGAGTAACCAGAGGGGCGCCTGTCGGCTCCGGCGCATTTGGCGCGGCAGGATCCGGCTTCGATTTTTTCTTCTTTTTCTTCTGAATGCGGATCTGCACAAGCTCCTCACTTCTGTTTCCCGCGTTGTCCACAGCAATGACGGCAACCTCATGCGTCCCTGCCCCGGAAAGATCCACGGAAAACGCATGGAATGTAATCATGCCTTCCTTAAAATCTGCGTCGGGCGCATTCCTTTCCTTTCCGCCGTCCACACGATAAGAAACGCTCGCCAAGCCCCCGGAAATGCCGCTGCCCACATCATCCCGGACAGAAACGTCAATCGTGACGTCCCCCGTAAACCAATCCAGCAAATCCCCGTCTTCCGTTGAGAAATCAATTTCCGGCGCGTTGTCCTCCACAATGACGCCGCCTTCCTCCGCAGTCAGGCTCTTCCTGACGGAGACATTGCCCGCATTGTCCTCACAGAATAAAACAATCTTGCCTGTAAAATCGGCATCTATGGCAAATTTCGCCACCGCGCCGCGTTCCTGCAGCGTAAGAGCCGCCGTCTTGGCCTCCGATTCCGCTTGATCCGGCCCATCCATAGACACAGGCGCCGCTTTCGCCCCTGTCTGCAAATCCGAAAGCAGAAGATAAGACGCCTGTTTTACGCCGCTGCCTTCCTCCACAATCGGCACGGAGACGATCAGGCTCTTTTTGCGCACAATCCACTGGAAGATGTTTTTATACCCTTCATTGAAGGACGCCGCCCCAAGCGTCGGGGCGATATCATCTACCCAATGCGCGTACAGCGTTGTTATTTTCTGATCCGTGTTCCGGTCTACAGACTGCTCAAAATCCCACTGGCTCCCTTCTGTCCCCTCTTCATCCAAACGCCAGTCTACAAAGCTGTAGCCTGCCCGCTCCGGCGGAAGCGGCTTTTCCAAAAATCCCTCATAGCGCGCTTTCTGAGGCTCCGGCGGGGTAACGCCCGCGCCGTTAGAGTCAAACCGAACCTCATACACATCCCGGTCATAATACAAGCGAAGCGTAAGCAGCCCTTCTTCCGGCACGACGCCAAAGGCATCCCTGCCTTCATGCGAAAGGTTTTCCGAAAACCCTTCATATTCTTTCGCTTTCGCGGACACCTCATCCCCCGCGTTGCATGGAACTTCCTCCACAATTTCTTTCACATAGCCGTTCCCTTCCAAATTCTGAAAGTAATGCTCCACATGGTATGTCCTGGGCATCCCAATCAAAACCCTCTGGCTCGCTTCGCTCCTATTTCCCGCATTGTCGGTTGCCGTGACAGATAAGATATGCTCTCCAGGCTCAGCGATCTTTACGGAAAATGTATGCGATTCTACGATTCCCTCCGCAAAAGACGCGTCAGAGACGGTTTTCTTCTCTCCGGCGTCCACCCTGTAAGCAATTTCTGCAATGCCGCCGGAAATCTGACCCTGGATCGCATCCCTCACAGACACGTCTACTGTCGCCTGCTCCAGAAACGCTTCATCGAAATCCCCTTCTTTTGCCAAAAAGGTAATTTCCGGCGCGTTATCCTCCACAATGACGCCGCCATTTTCCGCCGTGACGGATTTTTCCAATGAAACATTCCCTGCGTTGTCCGTGCAGAAAACCCGGATCCTGCCCTTAAAGTCCTCCTCCAGGGTAATTTTTGCCACGGTCTCCCCATCTTGCGTTTCCACTTCTGCTTTCTTTGCGGCAGGCAGCCCTTCCCGCGACAGCGCATCCGGCGTCACGCTCTCTTCCCCTGCTTCTTCCATCAGCGTATATTCAGCCGCTTTGACGCCGCTCCCTTCCTCTGTGACAGGAATCGTGACAATCAGGCTCTTTTTCCGAATGATCCAGTCCAGCACATTCCGGTAGCCCTCATTAAAAGAAACGTTCCCCCATACCGGGGCAATGTCATCCACCCACTTCGCATATAATTTCGCCTCTTTCGAATCCGACGTAATATTATGCTCCACGGTCGTCTCAAAATTCCATTCCTGGCCTTTGGCGCAGCCCTGATCCTTATACCAGCCCCAAAAGCTGTAGCCGCGCCATTTCGGGTCATTCACGAACAGGCCCCCTCCAAAGCGCACTGTCTGAGGCTCCGGCGGCGTGCCTGACGCGCCGTTTAAGTCAAATTCAATTTGATATAAATCCCGGTCATAATACAGCTTCAGCGTCAGGGAATGATCCGCAAGCACAGTCCCGGTGACCGTTCCATTCCGATTCCATGCAAACCCGTCATACCTTTTTGGCTTTGCCTCTACGGCCTCCCCTGCTATCCCTGGAAAGCGCTCCGCTTCATGCTTCACATAACCGTCCCCAGTCAGGTTCTGCCAGTAATGCTCCACCGTATACGTCGCGTCTCCGGCCTCCCATACGGCATAGAGCGTCACGTCCTGCGAAAATGCAGCTTTGCCGCCGGCTTCATGCAGCTTTACCCGCTCCCCGGCCTGATCCTGCTCTTCCCATCCCATGAACTGATAGCCTGTGCGCCCAGGCCCGTCTGCAAGGGTGAACGTTGGATCCTCATAATCCATCTCTTCACGTGAAACGGCATGCCTCGTCCCCTTTTGCGCGATTGGGTTTGTGTCCCCGCCCTGCGCGTCGTACGTCACTGTGACGTCGCGCGTATACACGCCGTAAAAAACGGAATCCTCTGAAACCTCCGCCGTGCCACCGGCTTCTACGCTCTTTTCATAGCCAGACGTTTGCGCCGTATAATACGCGGCCTTCCATCCGTCCACCGGCTCCATCTCAGGCGCGGCAATCCCTGCCACGCCGTCCTTCACTTTCCCCATTTCTGTCTTTTTTTGAATGTTCTTAGCGTCTTCCCCGCCGGAATAGAATGTCCCGGAAAGATATCCCTCCTCGAAAATAGCATACAGATCCACGTCATCTGTCATGGTGATTGTCTCCCCCGGCTGATACCTCTTGCCCGTTCCGTCTTTTTTGGTATCCCATCCCATAAATTTGCAGCCTTTTTTCGTCAAATCCCCCGCATCCAGCACAGTCGCCTTCTCTTCGGCCGCATATACTCTTTCATCCTTTACGCTCGTTCCAACGGCCCCGTTCTTAATATACCTCACGACAAATTGATATGCGGGGTCATTTGTCGTGATTACCGCGCAGTTATGGCTTTCATTCAATTCAGCATACCACTCTTCCCCCGAATTTCCAACATCCACGAAAAAAATCTTCTTCATGTCCCTTTCATGCAGGAGAATATAGCCGCCGTACCCTTCCGCGATCTCATAGCCCTCTATGGCCTCTAAGTACATCGTCACGGGATAGCTCAATGTATCGCTTATGTAAATCCTCCGCGGCACCCCATTTTGCTGATCCAGATAAATGCCGTCCGTGCCAGGCGCGCTGCCTCCGCATAGCTGCACGTCGCCGGAAAAAATCAGCTTTGTGTCCCCGGTGCCTTTTGCGGAATTCCAAATAGCCCCGCTCCCTTCAAACCCCTGGCATGAGCTTGTGTTTCCGGAAAAAACGCCGCCCTGAATGTCCGTCACGGTCGTTTTGTCCCCGCTATGGTAAATGCACCCGCCTTTTCCGGTTGATGAGTTGGAAAGGAACTCCCCGCCCAAGATCGTCACAGACGCATTCGAATTGGAGAGGAATCCCCCTCCGTCCTCCGTCCGCCCGGTCGTGCGGTTATTCCGATAGACGCCGCCCCGAATTGTCATTTCACCGCCCTGGATGCAGATTGCGCCGCCAAACTCTGATGAAGAGCAGTTTTCAATCGTAGGGCCGTTTAAGACTGCCGTGCCTTCCGGCACATAGAGGGCCGCCCCATATCCCACGCTTTTTACGCAATTAGAAATCCTGCACCCGCCCTCAAGCGTGATCGCGCCCTGCCGCAGCACATCTATCATGGCATATTGGGTTGACACGCCGTTTCCATCCAGCGTCATGTCCTTTACCGTCAGGCTCGCGCCCACCCCAACCTCAATATTCGCGATCTCATTCCCCCTTAGGACCGTCCCGCCTCCTTCCATCACGACTGTCCCAAGAACCTCAACCTTTTCCTGAATCGTCAGGACAATGCCGGGCATCACCGCAAGCGTGACGTCCTGAAGCGTTTTTTTGTCCCATGCCGTATTCTCGCTAATGACAATGCGCTCCGTGGATTCCGCAGCCTCTTCCTCGCCAAGGCGCGCGGCTAAACGGCGTTTTTTCAAAGGAGACTTCCCCGTCAGCTCATCCGGCGCGCCCTTTACGGTCACAGTAATCTCAGGAAGCGAAACCCCTTCGCCTAACGCATAGCCCTCCGGCAAAATAGGGGCAAAGCGGTAGGCCCCTGCCTTCCCGCCGTCGTATGCAGGGACGCTCTCCCAGGCGACGCCGCCTATTACAAGCTCCTCGCCTTGCGGATTAACCGCATCCCCCTGCGCCCCCGGGGCGCCGTCGGCCGCTCCAAGCGCCGGCTTCTCCTGAAGGCGCACTTCCTTTAACGAAAGCTCCTTTGCAAGCGGCGCAAGATTTTTCTGAAGCGTCACAGTCGTCGTCTCCTCCACCAGCCCATCCTGCTCAAAAGCCTCTGCCGACGCATCATCGGCCGAACTGTCCCCCGCAGAAGGCGCCTCTGCCGGCGCGTCGCCGTCGCCTGGCGCAGAGGCAGGCGGAGTCTCCCCTTCCGGCAAGGATGGGTCAAATTCCGGCCCCGGCGTCTCCGTTCCCGGCTCTGTCGCTTCGGTTCCCGGAATTTCCGGCCCCGGCGTCTCTGTTCCTGGCCCCGGCGCTTCGGTTCCCGGCTCCGGCGTCTCTGTTCCTGGCTCCGTATCCTCTGGCTTTACGCCCGGAGGCTCGCTTCCCTCCGTTTCCGGCTCCGGCGCTTCGGTCTCCGGCGTCTCCGTGCCTAAGCCAGGATCATCGCCTTCCGTTTCCGTGCTTTCCGAACCGCCGGCCGCGCCTTCCGTCCCCAATGGCTGACAGACAGCCACAAGCGTATCCGGGAGATTCAGCTCCTCAAGCGCCGTCCCCTCCTCCACGGCCTGCGACTTCACTTCCTGCGGCAATTCCGCAAACGCTACGATCACCCTTCCAGAAGCTGTCGCCGTCTGTGCGTCAAATGCCCCATATACAAATAAATCATAGAATTTGCCTGGCAAAAGCGTAATGACAATGCAGGCGCAAAGCAGCGCCACCACCAGGCATCGCAAAAACAAGTCCTTTCTGAATTGCGGATCGCCCATTTCACTTACCCCCTCCGTCCCTCTTCACCTAAAATAATTATAACCTAAATCTGAAGCGCATTTCAACCTAAACCAGCCCTTGTTTCTCAAATCGCATCAACTTTTGCCATGCAAGGAAGCGCGCGGCTGCCTAAATTGAAATCATTTCGATTTTTTAAAATAAATTGCAACAAAATAAAGAATAATCCACACTACTTTATATATGCCACTTGTCAACAGCTATCACAGTGATCAGCAAATGGGAGACGCTATGAAACAAAATCTGCAGCAGATAAAAAAAGCGAAATCGGGGGACGCAGAGGCATTCGCCCTCCTTTATAGCGAAATTTACACTGATTTATACCGATTTGCGCTTTATGCCTTAAAAAACCGGGCCGACGCGGAAGACGCGGTCAGCGAGACTGTCATGGACGCCTTTACGTCCATCCATAAGCTGCGGCGGGAAACTTCATTTCAGGCATGGATTTTTCAAATTCTGTCCACAAAATGCAAGCGGCGCTTTCAGGAGAAAAAGGAAATGGGCGAGGCGCTGCCCGAAGAGCTTACCGACAGCGGAAATTTAAGCGGGATCGCGGAGCACATGGATTTATGCAACTGCTTCTTTAAGCTAAAGGACGAAGAGCGCCTGATTATCAGCATGCATATTTTTGCCGGATACACCAGCCAGGAGATTGCAGCCTTGCTTCACCTAAACGCGAACACCGTGCGCTCAAAGGAAAGCCGCGCCTTAAAAAAGCTTTCCGAATGGCTCTCTGAACAGAAAGGATGATGACAGCATGACAGAACAGGAACTGCTAAAACAAATCAGGGAGTCCGCGAATTCCCTCGAAATTCCGGATTCCCTCGCTCCAGAAGAGATTCGAAAAAAACTGCCTCAAAAAAAACAGAAAAGAAAATGGCGTCCTTTTCCGATGATGCGGGCCGCGTCAGCCATTTCCATCGCCCTCTTTTGCCTGATGCTCTCCGTTTTTGCAAGGCAGCCCGCTCCCCTTACGCCGGAATCTGATCCGGCGCCCGGCAAAGCCGCCGCACAATTTGCCGAAGCGGGGCTGCCCAAAGAATCCGAAGCGTCCACGCAAGGCACGCCGGAAGCGCAGGCCGAGTCAAAGCGGAATGCCGGAACGCTGTATACCGTGGCAAAAAGCTATGACGAGATCTATCAGGCCATAAAATCTTCCATGATTTCCGAAATAAGCGCTCATTCTGAAACCTACTATATCGACGGCGGCAGCGTCGCAGACGGGGCAAGGAAGGAATCTTCCAGCGATTCTTCCGCTGCGTCCGGACTTTCTGCGGAAAAGAAAGAATATTCCACGACGAACCTACAGACAGAAGGCGTGGATGAAAGCGACCTTGTCAAAACAGACGGCCAGTATATTTATACCGTAGCCGGACACACAATCCAAATTACAAAAGTCGGGGACGGCGCCGTAAGCCATGCCGCCTCGATTGACCTCCCTCTGGATTCCTCAGACTCTGTTTTTGAGCTTTATGTAGATCAGGGAACGCTCCTGGCCCTGACGCAGCATTATGAAACGGAGATAGCGCAGCCTACGCAGGCGATAGAAGAGCCTACGCAGGTAATAGAAGAGCCAGCCGCAGATCTGACAGAATCCAACGAAGCGTCCCTCTCTTCGTCAAGCTGTGCAAAAACCGCCGAGATTCGCACTAATTGCTTCACTGCGCTTTACACCTATGACATTACGTCTCCCGAACAGCCAAGCTTACGAAAGACGACCACACAGGAAGGCTATTACCATACTTCGCGTAAAATCGGAGACGTCGTATATCTGTTTACGCAAAAAAACCTCGCACCTTATGCGGGCCTGGAGCGTGACGACGGAATCATCCCCCATATTGACGGTAAGCAAATTCCCCCCGACCATATTTATTTGCCGGAATCGGGTCAGAACGGCATGGTGATCTCCTCCATTGACGTAGCGCATGACAATCAGGTCATGGATCAGGTCATGATTGTCAACAATTACGCTGAAGTGTATATGGGGCCGGATGCGCTATATCTGTACCATCCAGACGAAACAGATGAATTGACGCAGATCGCCAAATTTGAAATCAAAAACAGCGCCATTAACGCCGTCGCGGCCGCATCTGTCCCTGGCTTTATTAAAGATCCATTCGCCATTCATGAATATGGCGGCGCGCTCCGCGTCCTTTCCACCTCGTTTGACAGTAACGGCGAGTCAAGCAACGCCCTCCATCTGTTTGACTCCGGCTTACGCCTGACCGCCTCTTTAGACGGCATTGCGCGCGGCGAGGAGATTTACGCGGCAAGGTACTTTGGGGACACGGCATACTTCATCACCTACCGAAACACGGATCCGCTGTTTGCCGTGGATCTGTCAGACCCGTCCAACCCGCTTATGCTTGGACAGCTTGAAATTACGGGATTTTCGGAATACCTTCACTTTTGGGAAGAGGATAAGCTGCTTGGCATCGGCTATGAGACTGACCCGGACACGGGGGAGAGAAAAGGCTTAAAGCTTGTCATGTTTGACATTTCGGATCCCGCCCATCTACAAACGCTTGGCAGCCAGGCCCTGACGGGCTATTACTATGCGCCAGCGCTCTACAACTACAAATGCGTCCTGGCGGACGCCTCCAAAAACCTGATTGGATTTTCCGCAGACCGCGCCTTAGACACGGAAATGGCAAGCGATTTTGTTCTATTTTCCTGGGAAAACGGAACGTTTGCGCAAAATCTAAAAGAACCGCTGCCTCAGGCAGGCGCCTCCGACGACGTGCGCAGCCTCTACATCGGAGATTACTTATATATCGTCACTCCTACGGAAATCACAAGCTATGGCATCGGGAATGGATTTCAGAAAGCCGGATCCTGCCCGATTGAGCAGTAAGCTTCACCCTAAGCATAAAATCAGCCTTCGGCTTCACCGAAGGCTGATCCATGCATTTGCTTCTAATTTGTATTGAGATACTGCACAATCCCCATCATAATCGACCATGCCACCTTATCTTGATAGAGCTCTGTCTCCAAAAGAGCCGCCTCTTCGCTGTTGCTTAAAAATCCACATTCCACAATCACTGTGGGGGTCGGCGTTTTTTTCAACAGGTAGTAGCTCTCATTTGCCTTTTCCTTTCTGTGATTCTCTGGATTTAAGCGCAAAACCATGCTCTCCTGAATCTGCTTGGCAAGCGCCTCCCCTTCTGTGGACTGCCCATAATAAAATACCTGAGCGCCTTTGACATATTCCTCCGGGTAGCTGTTTTGATGGATGCTGACGGTAAACACTGGCATCGTCTCCGTTATGACCTTACATCGGTTCTGCATATCCTCCACCTTCATATTCTTCGTTCCCTGACGGTACAGGCCCTCCCCCGTCTCGCGCGTCATCACGACTTCATAGCCCTGCGCCTTTAGCAAAGCGGAAAGCTTATGGGCGACCGCCAGGTTAATATCTTTCTCCAATGCCCCGTTGATCCCGATTTTCCCGGGGTCGTCTCCCCCATGTCCTGCGTCTACCACAATGCAGTTTCGATTTACGGTTCCCACAGAGCTGCTCCCCGCCATAATGGCCGCTTCTCTGCGCGGCAAAAAAAATGCGGTCAGCAGCAAAATGACTGCCATACCAAGTTCAATTTTTTTCTTCAAGGCTTCCCTCTGGCTGACTTCTTATTTCACCTTATGAGCTTACGCATTGTCCTAATGACAATATTTCTTTTCCTTACATTCAATTCCCGCGCGACGCGGCGGCGCGACCCATTACTGGCATAAATAAAAGCCGCCGCGGACGCTCCTGCGCCCGTGACGGCCTTCCTGCCAGAAGGCGAGCCTTCTATTTCTTCTTATAAACGAGGTTCTTTCCGCCTGCTTTTTTAATGGCGTTCTTAAATTTCTTCACATTCGATGCCGACATTTTCTTTGGATAATAAATCTTACACCTTTTCTTAATGCCTTTGAACGCCTTTTTGCCAGAAATTTTCGGAACTGCCTTGCTCTTGAATGTAATGCTGGCAAGCTTGCGGCAATTATAAAAGCTGCCGTCCCCAATTTTCTTTACATTGCTCCCAATGGTGACGTTCTTGATCGCCTTCTTCTGGAACGCGTTCTTATTGATGGCCGTCACCTTAAACTGATAGTCGCCAATTGAAACCTTATCTAAAATTTTAATTGTCTTTTTCTTGGCTGCCTTCTTTGTCAAGCCCTTAACGGCGACCTCGCCATTTTTTTCGCTTACCTTCGTCACTATGTATACAAAATCGCCAACCTCCTGCTCTCCGGCCGGGATTACAGGATCTTGCTCATTTGAGCCTCCAGATGTTTTGGAAACAGTAATCTGGACGACGGTTTTCAACGTCGGGTACTGAACGCTTGTCACTGTAATATCTGCTTTTCCCTCTGCGATGGCAGTGACTTTTCCGTTCGCGTCCACTTTTGCGACAGCTTCATTGGATGAAGCATAAGTCACGGCTTTATCCGTCTCACTTCCAACTGTCACTGACGCTGCAATCTCATACGTCTCACCCGGCTTTAACTGCTTGCTCTTTTCCTTAACGGATATGCCAGCTGTCTTCACTTCCGGCTCCGCTGACGCAAACCACGATGTAGAAACAACCCTGTTATCTTTATCTACACCGATCACCTTAATCTTTCCTAACTGCGCATTTCCTAATTTGCTTAAATCCAGGGCAGCCGACGGCTCTTCCGTAGACAGAACCTCCTGATCCCCAACATAAACCATGTATTTCACGGCGTCTTTTGCCTCGCCCCAGAAAAGGATGATATTATTTGGGTTATCCTTATCCCCAATTGCGGAAAGCTCGCCAACCGCCGGCTCTTCCGGCTCTTTTGGCATAGACACCTTAATCTCCGCATGATCCTTCTCTGTGGAGCCTGACAGCGCCTTTACCTTAACGACATATTCTTTTCCTGCCTCTAAATTCTCAACCCAGGCATATGTGCCCTCTGTCGCGGCCACTTCCTTATCTTCAATATACAGCTTATAAGAGCTTGCGTTTGAAGCCTCATTCCACTGCAGCATGGCGCGATTGCCCTCTATGGTGATGACTGAGCCCTGGCTGCCCGCAGGAATCTCCGGCTTCGTCGGCGTCACCGGGCCATCTGTATAGAACAGCTTAAACGCGTCCAACTCCACTTTCGCCTTGCTGCCGGAGCCTTTTGTGCCAGTAGCCCGGACTACGATGGTATGCTCCCCAAAGTCCAAATCCTTCTTACTGAATATGGTCTGCTGCCGTTTGGTCTCCGCCGAGTAGGTGTCCACTTCCCCATGCGATTCGCCGTCAATGGTGATCTCAAACTTCCCTCTGTCATAATTCAACACAGAAATCACTTCCACGCCTGTTCCCACAAACGTCAGGGTCGCCGTCTCAGACCCGGTTGGGTTTTCTATATATTTAATTGTGCCGGCATAGTTTACGTTCTCGCTGTAATCACTCCATCCCCCTGAATACACGATGCTTGGATCCCTGTCGTCAATCATTTCTGATTCCATATTTTTCACGGTAGCGGCATTGCTTAGCTTCGACTCCCATATGCCGCTCCCGGCGCTCACCTGATAGGTCAGGCTTTCAAACACCCCATATGCCTTTTCGTCCGTATATCCCGTTCCCGTAATCCCAGACGCGATCAAAACCGCTTCGCCGTTATCTGCCTTACGGTAAACATTATATGTCGTATTCCCTGACGCCGGCGCATCCCAGGCCAAGGTCACCTTATCCGCCTCTTTTGCTGTGACGCGAAGATTGGCCGGCGCATCCTTTTTCGCCGGGAACTCATAAATCCGATAGCTCATCCCCGCCGTGGTCTTAAAGGAAATCCTGTCATTTGACTTCCTCGTCACATCAACCATCTTTCCATCTTGATCGACTACGGTCGCCATAGCGACATTATTGCACTGCACAATGGCCTCTTCACCCTTATTGGACGTAATGCTGACATTCTCAAGCTGCCCTTTCGTCCATTTAAGGTCAACTTCAAAATTCCCCCGAGCCAGAAGGCCCGTCGCCTCCCCGTCTGTCCATACATCCGGGAGCGCGGGAAGAAGGTTGAGATAGCCCACGTTGCTTTGAATCAGCATTTCCGCCACGCCCGAAGTATAGCCAAAATTGCCGTCAATCTGGAACGGCGGGTGCGTATCCCAAAGGTTCTGATAAATTCCGCTGTTAAACAGGTCGGTAATTAATTTATACGCCCTGTTTCCGTCGCCAAGCCTGGCCCATGTGTTGATCCTCTGGCCCATGCCCCATCCGGTGCTGGAGTCCGTTCTGTTATCCATGGAAACGCGGGCCGCCTCCAGCCATTCCGGCGTCTCTGTGGAAATCAGGTCTCCCGGGTACAGCCCCAACATATGGGACAAATGCCTGTGGCCAAACCCTTCGCTGCCTTCTTCCAGCATACTGTCTAAAGATGTCTCTGTATACCATTCTTTGACCTGACCGTCCGTCCCTATCTCGATCGGCCCTTTTAAGTTCTTCTGATTGGCTTTCCAGCCCTCTACCTTTGCGGCGTCTGTCTCACCCACAACCTCCGCCGCAGTGATGACATCCTCATAGAGCTGCCAGATTAAGGACTGCTCATATGTATTCCCGCTTGTATACGGGCCGTGCTCTGGGGAATAAGACGGGGAAGACACCAGCTTTCCGTCCTGATCCTCAATCATCATCTGATCATAAAGGGTAGCCTCTTCCTTCATCATCGGATAGATATTTTCTTTCAGGTACTCTTCATCCCTGGTAAAGTCATAGTATTCCCAACAGTTCTGTATAATCCAGGGCATCGCCGCCGGCGACCAGCCCCAGGAGAACGCCCATCCCGGGCAGGTCCATCCAAACGGCGTGTTCTGCGTATGCGCCATAAATCCATTCTCCGGGTTCTCATCCGTGCTTTCAATCCCGGCATAAATCTTAGCGGTCACGCGTCCCGGCTCCCTTAGCGAATCAATGTAACGCACCAAAGGATCCCCGCATTCTGCCAGATTCGTCACATACGTCGGCCAGTAATTCATCTGAAGGTTGACATTCGTATGATAATCCGCATGCCAGGCCGGACTCGTCTTATCGTTCCAAACGCCCTGAAGGTTAGACGGGAGCTGAGAATCCTCCCTGGAAGAGGCGATCGTTAAATATCTTCCAAACTGGAACAGCATAAGCTCAAGCTGCCGGCGCTCCGCCTCGCTCGCGCTGCCGTCCTTATAAGCTGCCAAAAGATCATTGGTAGGCTTGCTTGAAACCGTCTCTCCCAACGTCAGCTGCATCCTGGAATACAGGCTTTCATAATCCGCGATATGGTCTGCTTTTATTGCGTCATAGCCTTTTTCCGCAGCATTCTCCACATCCTCCAAAACTCTGTCATGAAGCTGCGCCGCCGTCTCGCCAGTGCGGTAAGCCGGATAGTCGTTCTTATAGTCCGTCGCCGCAGACAAAAATACGGTAATGGAATCGGCTCCCCGCACCTCAAGCTTATCGCCGCTCGCCGTCACGGTTCCCCCGTCATTCGCCACTTTTAGCACAGAGTCAAATTTCAGCTGGTTATCGCTGACCTCTCCGGCCACCACAAGGCTGTCCCCCGAAGCCTCTGCCGTCGCCCCCTGCTTAGACGTAAACCGCACGTCCAGGCTCAGCTTGCTGCCGCCGTCCGCGGAGAGCTTCGCCGCCAACACATTATCCGGATGGCTGACAAGGTACTCCCTCGAATAGCTTGTGCCTCCTGCCTGAAAGCTGACAGAAGAAACGGCTGTCCTAAGATCCAGATCCCTTACATAGTCAGACGCGCCGTCAGCCGAGACGCCCTGATAGTCAAAATAAATGTCCCCCCATGGCTGATATGCGCCATATCCGTCATTTTCTCCTGCTCCTGTCAAAGATCCGCACTTATTGGACGCTTCCGCATCCTTTCCCAAGGCAAACAGCTCCTGGATTTCCTTCATGGCCTCTCCATTGCGCCCTCTGCTCTCTACATTGCCGCCCATATAATTTGGACGGGATTCGCTCGGCCCGCCTGTCCAAAGGGTCTTCTCATTAAATGTGAGGTGTTCGCTTTCCACCGCGCCAAAAATATTTGCCCCCATGTCGCCATTTCCAATGGGAAGCGACTCCTCCTGCCACTGATCATCTGCCGCAGGCTTGTTATACCAAAGCCTCAGCGGGTTGCCCTCCGTTTTCTCAGAGACCGCCCCTATCGGCTCCGCCATTGCCGCTGCAGGCACAGACGTGACTAGCATTGCCGCCGACAAAACTGCCGACATCATTTTTGTCATTGTTCTTGCTCGCATCGTAATCTCCTTTCTCCTCTTGATAATTTCAGTTTAACACACATACCCCATGTTTTCCATTCGTTTTTCTCTTCTTATTCAGGATTTTACGACGATTTTACAGAACTTCTTCTTCCCCCGCCGCAGCACGAAATCTCCCGCCGCAATTTCTTCTAATGTAAAGCTTTTTCTGGCATCCGCCACTTTTTCCCCATTGACGGACACGCCTCCCTGCTCCACATTCCTGCGCGCCTCGGCTCTGGACGCCGCCAGGGAAGATTTAACCAAAAGCCCCAGTATGTCAACCGTCCCGTCCCGTAAATCATCCGTGCCAACCTCCACAGTAGGCATATCCGCCGTATTTTGGCCGGAAAATAAGGCTCTCGCCCCTTCCTTAGCCTTCTTGGCCTCTTCCTCCCCATGCACCAGGTTTGTCAGCTCATATGCCAAAATCTCTTTTGCCTGGTTGAGCTTACTGCCTTCCCACGCCTCCATCGCCTGAATCTCCTCTAATGGAAGGAACGTGAGCATCTTTATGCACTTCAACACATCCGCGTCCGAAACGTTCCTCCAATACTGGTAGAACTCAAACGGGGAAGTCTTGTCCGCGTCCAGCCAAACCGCGCCCTTCTGCGTCTTTCCCATTTTCTTGCCCTCGGAATTCAACAGCAGGTTGATCGTCATGGCATAGGCGTCCTTCCCCAATTTTCTCCGAATCAGCTCTGTGCCGCCAAGCATATTGCTCCACTGGTCGTCGCCACCAAACTGCATATTGCAGCCATATTTTTGGTACAGCACATAAAAATCATAGCTCTGCATAATCATGTAGTTAAATTCCAAAAAGCTAAGCCCCTTTTCCATGCGCTGCTTATAGCATTCCGCCGTCAGCATCCGGTTGACGGAAAAATGCGTCCCCACATCCCGCAGCACATCAATGTAATTTAAGCCAAGCAGCCAGTCCGCATTGTTCACCATTCGCGCCTTGCCTTCAGAAAAATCAATAAAACGGCTCATCTGCTTTTTAAAGCAGTCGCAATTGCGCTGAATCGTCTCCTCCGTCATCATCTGGCGCAGGTCGCTGCGCCCGGACGGATCCCCGACCATCGCCGTCCCGCCGCCAATCAGCGCAATCGGCTGATTGCCCGCCATCTGCAGCCGCTTCATCAGGCAAAGCGCCATAAAATGCCCAACGTGAAGGCTGTCGGCCGTTGGGTCAAACCCGATATAAAACACTGCCTTGCCATTGTTGACCATCTCCTTAATCTCATCCTCATCCGTCACCTGCGCGATTAATCCCCTCGCCACCAACTCGTCATAAACTGTCATCATTCTTCTCCTTCCGCTTTATAGAATAAAAAGCTTCCATCCCAAAAAAGGACGAAAGCTTATGTTCAAATTGCCGCCTTTATTTGCAGGTCTGAAATTACCCTCATTATAGACAGACAGCCTCATTTTGTCAACTGAACCAGAAGCAAACTGCAGTCCGTCTTGTGCGGGCCTGTCAGGCAAACAGCGTAAGCCTGCAAAAAGATTCATGAATTCTTTTTCTAGTCTTGAATTTAAAAGAAAAATATGATATAGTGTGCGGGATGGAGAGTTATCGAAGTGGTCATAACGAGCTGCACTCGAAATGCAGTTGTCCAATCTGGGCACGTGGGTTCGAATCCCACACTCTCCGCTTTTCCCCACATGAGGCGTTTCCCATGTGGGGCTTTTTTGTGAGCGCCATGCTGCCTACATCTTCTCTACTTTTTTCCTAAGCTCCATCATCTGCTGGTCAATCTTGCTGATGACGTCCGAATAATTCTTAAGCTCCTCCTCCGCCTTCTTCATTTCCCGCGGGCTTTTCTTATAGCAAATCTGATTGTCCACGCCGGCCCAAAAGTCCATAGCCACCGTCCGTATCTGAATTTCCACCCTCTGCGGCTCCTTTATCTCTTTATAGGTCAAAGGAATGTCCATAATCAAATGCAGGCTTTGATAGCCGCTTTTTTTCGGATTTTTAATATAGTCCTTCTCCTTTACCAAAATAAAGTCCTCCTGCTGCCTTAACAGCTCCGCAATTTTATATACGTCGTCACTGTAGAGGCATACAATCCGAATGCCCACAATGTCGTTTAATTTCGTTATTGAATTTTCAAACGTAGGCTTATACCCTTTCTTAATCAGCTTACGCGCAATGCTCTCCGGCTTTTTCATCCGATGCTCCACTTTTTGCATAATGGTCCGTTTATGCTTTGTAGAAAGCTCCAGGTCAATCATTTTCAGCTTAAATTCCACATTTGAGATCACCCAGTTTTTTTTCAGCAAAAATTCCGGCTCCGACAGCCTTTTGTTCAACAAATCAATCTGCATTTCTCTGTCCTTTTCATGCTCGTTTCCTATTTTTATCCTCCGTATGCAAACAGATGCACGCCTTTTTGCGCATGGAGGGTAAAAATGACCTTTCTAACATATATATGTAAAAAATGCAAAATCATGTGTAAATTTTTTATTTTACATAAAAATAGATCGTATGTTACAATCTAAAATAGCGGGCGCTTCACCGCAGCCACTCATAAATTCAATATACGGGGGATTATTATGGATATCTTTGCTTTCTTTACATTAATCGGAGGCCTGGCGCTTTTTCTGTACGGGATGAATGTCATGGGATCCGGCCTTGAGAAAATTTCCGGCGGGAGGCTGGAGCTGCTGTTGGAGCGCCTGACCTCCAATTCACTCAAAGCCGTATTATTTGGAGCGGCCGTCACGGCAGTGATCCAGTCCTCCTCAGCCACGACCGTCATGGTCGTAGGCTTCGTCAATTCAGGCATTATGAAGCTGTCCCAGGCCATCGGCATCATCATGGGCGCCAATGTCGGAACCACGATTACGTCCTGGATTTTAAGCTTGACGGGCATTCAAAGCGACGGCGTTTTTATCCGCCTGTTAAAGCCATCGTCTTTTTCCCCGGTTTTGGCATTCCTTGGCATTATCCTATACCTGTCAGGAAAAAACAGCAAGAAAAAAGACATTGGAGAAATACTGCTTGGATTCGCCGTCTTAATGTATGGCATGGAATCCATGAGCGGGGCGGTGAAGCCCCTGGCGGACGAGCCTGGCTTCGTCAATCTTCTGACGATTTTTAAAAACCCCTTGCTCGGCGTCCTTGTAGGGGCCATCCTCACGGCCGTGATTCAGTCCTCTTCGGCCTCCGTGGGAATTTTACAGGCCCTCTCTGTCACCGGGGCGTTCACCTACGGCTCCATCATCCCGATTATCATGGGGCAGAACATCGGCACCTGCGTGACGGCAATGCTGTCCTCCGTCGGCGCGAACAAAAGCGCGAAGCGCACCGCCTTCGTGCATCTGTACTTCAACCTGATTGGAGCCGCCGTTTTCCTATCGGCATACTTTGGCTTAAACGCCTTTTTGCGGTTTGATTTTTCAAATGACACTGTAGGCGTGGCGGGCATCGCGCTCATCCACAGCATATTTAATATTTTCACCACCATTCTTTTGCTGCCCTTCATTCATGGCCTGGAAAAGCTGGCTTACCTGACGATCCCTGTTTCCGAGGAGGAGAGGCAGGCCGTCCTAGACAGCGAATTTCAATTGCTGGACGACCGGTTTTTGCAGACGCCCGGCTTTGCGATTGAGCAGTGCAGAAGCCTTGCAGGCCGCATGGCGACGCTGACAAGGGAATGCTTCTTAAAAGCCATGGGGACATTTGAGCATTATTCCAAGGAAACGCTTGAAGAAGTAATTTCGCTAGAGAACAGAATCGACAAATATGACGATAAAATCAGCGTTTACCTCACAAAATTAAGCAGCCAGGACTTGGCCTATCAGGACAGCCAGAACGTCTCCACTCTGCTGCACTGCATCACAGACTTAGAGCGAATCTCCGACCATGCGGTCAATGTCGTGGAATCCGTGCAGGAGACGCATAAGCGCAAGCTGCGCTTCTCAAAAAAGGCGGCGGAAGAAATGCGCATCTACAGCAGCGCCATGGAAGATATCTTAAACCGTACCGTGTCCGCCTTTATAAACGGAGACGAACAGCAGGCCCTGACGGTGGAGCCGCTGGAAGAGACAATCGACGAGCTGAATAAAGAAATCAAAAAACGCCACATTAAGCGCCTTCGAAAAGGAAAATGCACGATTGAGCTTGGCTTAATTTTGTCCGATATCGCGACCAATTACGAAAGGGCGGCGGATCACTGCTCTAATATCGCAATCTGCATGATCCAGACACAGGACGCAGAGCTAGAGGCGCATAAATACATCAATCACCTAAGAGAGGGCGAAGAAATCTCCTATGAGCAGCAGCTGTCCGAGCTGAGGGAAAAATACAGTTTATCAAAATAAACCCTAGCCAACCGTCCATTAGAGCGCTATAATATAGGAAATTTCTAAAAGGAGACAAATGCAATGGCATTGTTTGAAAAACTGGGGGACACTATTTTAAATGTGGGAAAAGACGTGTCTCAAAAAGTAAAGGACGTGTCCGGGATTACAAAGCTAAGGATCGACATCAGGGCAAAAGAAGATTTTATCAATAAGCAATACATGGAGCTTGGCAAAGCCTGCTATGAACGCCGTCAAAGCGAAACCGAAGAAGAAGAGGCCATATTTGAACGGATTGACGAGGCGGTCAGTGAAATTCATAAGATGGAGCTTCAAATCCTGGAATTGAAAGGAACGAAAAAATGCCCGTCATGCGGCGCGGAAGTATCCGATTTGGCAGAATACTGCAGCGTCTGCGGAGAGAAAATCTCCGTCGTCGTCAGCGATTCCCCCTATGAGGAAACGCCATCAGAAGAGGCGGAAGAACAGGAAACAACATAACGCTTTTATCAAAAACGCAGCGAAAAAGAGAGTACATGGAATGAATCGCCTACAGAGAGCTCCCCACTGCATGGCAGGGCTGAGAGGGGACGGCGCGCCATCCATGGAAGATGGCTTTGGAGCGGTTGGGATGAACTTTTCACAGATAATCCCAAACAGGCCCGCCTGTTACAGCGGAGGCTATCGCATAAATGCGGTATGCCGTGAGGTCTATGCCGCAAGGCATGGATGAATGGAAGTGGTACCACGGGAATCATCCCGTCTTCTTTAAAACAGAAGACGGGATTTTTTTATATGACAGGAAAAGGAGGACACAATGGAAAACAAAGGAAAGTTTTATATGACGACTGCGATCGCCTACACATCCGGCAAGCCGCATATCGGCAACACGTATGAAATCGTTTTGGCGGACGCGATCGCCCGCTTTAAACGGCAGGAAGGGTACGACGTATACTTTCAGACCGGAACGGACGAGCATGGGCAAAAAATTCAGGAAAAGGCGGAATCGGAAGGGATCACGCCAAAAGAACACGTAGACAAAATCGCGGGTGAGGTCAGGCGCATCTGGGACATGATGAACGCTTCCTACGACAGCTTTGTCCGCACGACGGACGCGGATCACGAAAAACAGGTTCAGAAGATTTTCCGAAAGCTGTACGATAAAGGGGATATCTACAAAGGAGCCTATGAAGGGATGTACTGCACCCCCTGCGAATCCTTTTGGACAGAATCGCAGCTTGTGGAGGGCAAATGCCCCGACTGTGGGCGCGAGGTGAAGCCGGCAAAGGAAGAGGCATATTTTTTCAAGATGAGCAAATACGCTGACCGCCTGATCGCCCATATCAACGCGCACCCGGAATTCATTCAGCCGGTTTCCCGCAAAAATGAAATGATGAACAATTTCCTCTTGCCGGGACTGCAGGACTTATGCGTGTCCAGAACCTCCTTCCGTTGGGGGATCCCCGTAGATTTTGACCCAAAGCACGTCGTCTATGTCTGGCTGGACGCGCTGACGAACTACATCACTAAGATAGGCTATGACGCAGACGGGGACTTAAGCGGCCTGTTTCAAAAAAACTGGCCCGCAGACCTCCACTTAATAGGAAAGGACATCATTCGGTTCCACACCATTTACTGGCCCATCTTCCTGATGGCCCTTGACCTGCCGCTGCCAAAGCAGGTATTCGGCCATCCCTGGCTCTTACAGGGCAATGGGAAAATGAGCAAGTCAAAAGGCAACGTGCTATACGCAGATGAGCTTGTCGATTTCTTCGGAGTAGACGCCGTGCGCTATTTTATCCTGCATGAAATGCCGTTTGACAACGACGGCGTCATTACCTGGGAGCTGATGGTAGAGCGGTTAAACTCCGACCTTGCCAACACGCTCGGAAACCTCGTCAACCGCACCATCTCCATGAGCAATAAATATTTTGGAGGCGTCGTAAAAAACAGCGGCGTAACCGAAGCCGTTGACGACGACCTGAAGCAAACCGTGACGAGAACAGCGGCAAACGTGCGGGCAAAAATGGATGAGCTGCGCGTGGCGGACGCAATTACGGAAGTATTTTTGCTCTTTAAGCGCTGCAATAAGTATATTGACGAGACGACGCCCTGGATCCTTGCAAAAAATGAGGCCGCGCTGCCACGCTTAGAGACTGTGCTCTATCACCTTGTAGAGGGCATCAGCATCGGGGCCACGCTGTTAAAAAGCTTTATGCCTAAAACAGCAGAGGAAATCTTACATCAGCTAAACGCAAAGGAAATTCCATTGGAAGAATGCGACAGCTTCGGCCACTATGAAAATGGCGGCAAAGTGACGGAACAGCCCAAAATCCTGTTTGCAAGGCTGGATTTAGAGGAAGTGTTAAAGAAAGTGGAGGCGCTTCACCCATCGGCGCCGGCAGAAGAACCCCAAGAAGCGCCGCAAGAGGACGCCGTCATTGACCTTCCTTCAAAAGAGGAGATCACATTTGACGACTTTATGAAAATGCAGTTTCAGGTTGGGGAAATCATAGAGTGCAAGGCAGTGGAGAAATCCAAAAAGCTGCTCTGCTCCCAGGTGAAAATCGGAAGTCAGTTAAAGCAGATTGTCTCCGGCATCCGAAAGCATTATTCTCCTGAGGAGATGGTAGGCAAAAAGGTGATGGTCCTTGTGAACCTAAAGCCGGCAAAGCTTGCCGGAGTCCTTTCCGAAGGGATGCTGCTTTGCGCAGAAGATGAAAACGGAGAGCTCGCCCTCCTTACCCCGGAAAAAGAAATGCCGTCCGGAGCGGAAATCTGTTAAATCCAGCGCCAATCAAATACCCCGCTGCAAGCAACGGGGCATTTGACCCTCGCGGCATTCGTCAAATATCCATGCAAGCATGGCTATTTTCCTCATTGCTCGCGGAAATAAAAGCCCCCTGTCACCGTATCCTTATCCCAGATACGGCAGGGGGCTTCTGCTATGCCTTCTGACTTGCGTTTTTATATTTAGAGACTGCAAGCGCCACAGCAAAAATCGCTATGCAAAACGCCGCCTGAATCCCCATATTTTGCCAAAACTGCCTGACCTCCTCCGCCTTCCCGGAAAATCCGTCAATTAAGTCATTATTCTTAATGTACCAATAAAACGGCAGATACTTTGAAAACGAAAGCACATCCGCGCCTAGCTGCTGCTGTGGAATGAAAATGCCGCACAGAAAGCTCATGCCAAGGGTCAGGATATTATTAATCATGTTAATGGCATTCGCAGTAGGCGAAAAGCAGGCAATTGTCAGGGAAATCGCCACGCCTAACGGCAGCAGCAGAAAACTGTTCGCAATGCACAAAAGCCCTTTTTGCGAAAACATTTCAGGCCCATAAAAGACACGCGAAGAGGCCATAAACAACGCCCATACCGCCAGGCAGTATATCACGCTGCCAAACGCAATCTGCAGATTCCGGCTAAGCAAGCTTGTGGAAGAGCAGGAAATCCGCTTCGCCAGGCTCTTTTCCCAAAACACCGTCAAAATCGGAGTCAGGCCATTCAAAATCATGCTGATCATCACATAAGCTAAAAACTGATAGAAAAAATAAATGGCTGTCGATGTGGATGACGTACCCTCCCCTTTCTCAAATTCCACAAGCTTTACCTGATTGGAGGATTCCCCTAAGGCCCGATCCGCAGCCGAAAGCGCCTCCTCCAACGGAAACTCCGCGGCCAGATAAACCTGCAGCGTCTTAAGGTAGGAATTGACCTGCTCATCCACAAACATACTGCTATAAATTCCCGGAATCTGAACCGTTTCATAGAGAGCATCCCCTTCCCCCAGGCAAAGACGCTCCTCAAAACCTTTTGGAAGAATCAGCACATAATCCATGCTTCGGTAAAAAAGCCCGTCTAACAGCGTTTCTTTCTCATTCTCTAACAGCGTAATTTGATGCATTCCTTTCAAATAATCCTCTAAGGCTTGCGACGCGTCAGTTTGATCTTCATCAATCACCCCAATGTTTAAAGAATCCGTCTTAAAGGAGGAATTATCTTCATCTGTGTTAAAATTGGTCGCAGCCAGCGCAATTACAGTAAAGATAATAAAGTAGATCACATTCGTTGGCAGATATTTTTTTGAAGTTTTTAAAAACGCCTTAAAGACTTGCATAATTCTTCCTCCTTATCATCAAACATCCAGCTGTGACAAAAAAGACGGCGAACAGCAGCAGGAAAGCCAGGTTTGCGCCATACCTCTCGCCAAAGCCATAAATATTGAGCGTCAGGAAGCTGTCAGAAATGAGGACGGCCGGATTCACGTCATTGATGAACGGGCAAAAATCCTCTATGACAACGCGCATATTCCCAATCATCAGGCCGCTTAAAAAACAGCAGAGCATGGAGGAGGCGATCATAATCCCCATCTTGACATTCTCACTGAGCCTGCCAATGCAGCCAATGAAAAAGCCAAATGAAACGCCCATGATGCAGCCGATAAAGGAAGTGAACAGCAAATTGGGAAGCGCCGTCCCAAAATCCACTTTTATGACATAAAATAAATACAGCACATTGACTGCCACGCTGATAAACTGCACCAGAAGGCAGGACAGAAGCTGCGCCGTGACAGACAAAAACTTCCCCATGGGAGAGACGCATTTCCTTGCGCCAAGCGCAGAAAGGTTCGCCTGATTATTGATCGCGACATATGCGCCCGCAAAAGAAGTGAACAGGCAGGCCATCGCAATTAAATTAAAATAATATTGTATGATGGCGTCCATATTTCCAGGCGTAAGCGAAAGCTCTTTTCCATATGAAGCCTGACTGGAAATCAAAGAAACGGCCTCTGTCAGCTTTTCCGGCTTCTTTTCCATAATTTCCAGGATCGCGGCCATATTAGCCTTATATTCCCGCAAAACTGCCTCAAGGATGCTCTGCTCAATCGAAAGCGTGGCGTTCGCATTGTTGTTTTGCGCCTGCGCGCAGCTTAACGTGACCTCCTCGCCCACCTGAAAGATTCCCCGAACCTCATCCTCCTCCAAACGCTTCATGGCGTCTTCCCAATCCGTTTCCGTCACGCTGACAAGCGGCGTGTCTCCGTCCTCGCTAAGCGCATCCATCACCTCTAAAAACGGCTTGCCCGCAGCCTCATCCTCTATGCACACCGCAACTGGAATCGTATGAAAATTTTCTGTCGTGTTATTCAAATTTCCAAACGCCACATAGAACATCGTTCCAAGAATCATGGGGAACAAAAGCACCCAAAACAATTCCTCCTTTTGACGCACCACGCGCTTTAGCTCATAGACAAATTCATGAAAAAACATACGCAGCCTCCTTCTTTATGCATTGTCCCTTAGTTCCTTGCCCGTCAGCTCCAGGAACACGTCATTTAAAGTGGGCAGCTCCGAATAGACCCTTCCAAACGAAATGGCGCGCTGCTGCAAATATCCCAAGATATGCACGAGGTTATGCCTTCCTCCCGAACACTCTATGTCAAGCTGCCTGTCCCTGTAATTCACCGCATAGACATGGGGCAGGTCCCGTATGCTTTTGATGTCCTCCTTACTTAATCCATCCGCCTCAATCGTGATTTTCTCACTTTTCTTAATCATCTGCTTCAATTCATCCGAAGTCCCCAAAGCAATATTCCTCCCATTATCCATAATGGCGATCCTCGTGCAGATCTGCTCCACCTCTTCCATATAATGGGAGGTATAGATAATGGTCGCGCCCTGCTTATTCAGCTCCACAATGCCCTCTAAAATTTTATTCCGGCTTTGCGGGTCAACCGCGACGGTCGGCTCATCTAAAATAATCAGCTTTGGCTTATGAGCGACGCCGCAGGCAATGTTCAGGCGGCGCAATAGCCCGCCGGACAGCTTCTTCGGATAAAATTTGCGGAACGCGTCCAGCTCCACAAACGCAATCGCCTCCTCCACATACTTCCTCCGAAGCTCCTTGTCTTTTACATAAAGTCCGCAGAAATAGTCGATGTTTTCAAAAACAGTCAATGCATCAAAGACGGCGACGTTTTGCATCACAATCCCAATCTGCCGTTTCAAGCCATAGCTGTCCGGGCGCATCGTCTCCCCAAAAACCTCTATGGAGCCTTTGTCAAATGAAAGCAAAGACAAAATGCAATTGATGGTCGTCGTCTTGCCGGAGCCGTTCGGCCCGAGCAGGCCAAAGATCTCGCCCTCCCTGATCTCGATATTAAAATGATCCACTGCAATCAGGTCTTTGTAGCGTTTTACTAGGTTTTCAATTTTGATGACAGATTTGCTCATATCATTTCCTTTCTGAATCCTCATTCCTTCCTTTTACCTCTTTCACTATATAGAACGCAGGGCAAAAAGAGAAGTGCGTCAAATCACGGAACCATATGATAAATGTCATTTTTTCTTTCTGCCTTCTCATGCTCCAAAAGCCAAAGCTTTTTTTCAAGGCCTCCCGCATACCCCGTTAATTTCCCGTTTTTTCCAATTACCCTGTGGCAGGGAATGAGAATAGAGATCGGATTGCGGCCAATCGCCTCTCCGACGGCCCTTCCATACCTGGCGGGATCTTTGCCAAGCTTTTTCGCCACATCCCCATAGGTAATGGCCGTCCCATATGGAATTTGAAGCAACACGCTCCAAACGTCCTGACAAAATCCGCTTCCAACTGGAGCAAGCGGAATTATTTTTGGATCCGGCGCGCCTCCTGCAAAATAGAGATTAAGCCATTGCCCCGCCTCCCTTAAAACCTTAGTATCCGCATTTTCGAAAGGCTCGCCGTCCGGCCTTAAAAAGAAACGCTTCTGCCCCTCAAACCAGACGCCGATGAGGGCGTTCTTCTGTTCCGCCAACAACATTCCTCCAAGCGGGGAATCATATGTTTTTGTATAAATCATGCCATGCTCCTTCCTATGCGCAGCTTTCACTTCCAATCAGCGGGAAAATTCATTTTCTTTTTGATTCTGCCTCTTCTGTTTACAATCGGCTGCGTATGTGTTACAACTATACCATACTGAAAAAAGGAATGGAATCGCTATGGACGAACTGCTTGACAAACTGATCCTGCTTGGCCTGTGCAGCTTTCTCATTTTAGACGAGAAGGGAACCGGCCCTATCCTTTCCCTGCTCGCGGCCATTACTGCCGCAGCGCTTGGATATTCGATCGGGGAGACAAAAAAAATTTGCCTGGTTTTCGCCGCCCTGTTTTTCATTTCCCTCTGGCAAAACGCTGCTCTGCTCTTTTTCCCGGTGTTTCTCTATGATATGATCCACAAAAAAATCTACGCATTCTCCCTTCCATTTCTGCTGCTATTTGCCGCTTCGAATAATATAGATTGGACAAAAACTGCATTTTTTTTGGCTTTAGCCCTGCTTTCTGTCCTTCTTGCACAGAAGACCACGAAAAAACAGGAGTTATCCACAAAATTGATACAGCTTCGTGACAGCAGCGTGGAATTAAATTTGATGCTGCAAGAAAAAAACAGGACGCTTTTAGAAAAACAGGATTATGAAATTCATCTGGCGACATTAAAGGAACGCAACCGAATCGCAAGGGAAATCCATGACAACGTCGGCCATATGCTTTCCCGATCCATCTTAATGACCGGAGCGTTATTGACAGTGGAAAAAGAAGGGGCCGCATACCACGGCCTCTTGGGATTAAAAGACACCTTAAGCCAGGCCATGGACAGCATTCGCCAAAGCGTGCATGACCTGCATGACGATTCCATTGACTTAAGGCAGGCTGCGCATGAAATTGCAGAGCCAATGCGCCAGGCATTTGACGTTACTCTGGAATACGATATGTCAGAGGCCATTCCCAGACGGGTCAAGTACTGCCTGATCGCGACGGCAAAAGAAGCCGCCTCCAATATCTTAAAGCACAGCAACGGAGACAGCGTGACCGTAAGCTTTCAGGAACATCCCGCCTTTTACCGGCTCTCCATTAAAGACAATGGGACTGCCGCCTCAAACGGCATCGGGCATGGCATTGGGCTTTCCAATATGAAGGAACGCGCGAGGATGCTTGGCGGGACATTTCAAATTCATGTTAATAATGAATTTTCCATTCTTTTGACAATACCGAAAACGGAGGAAACAGCATGCGGGTAACAGTAGTGGATGACGACACACTTGTCGCAGTCTCATTGAAGACAATCTTAGAGGCGGAGGAAGGGATCACAGTAGACGGCATAGGGGTAAGCGGCAAAGACGCGATTCAGTTATATGAAGAAAAAAAGCCGGACATACTGCTAATGGACATTCGAATGGACGGCATTTCCGGCTTAGAAGCCGCCGACCGGATTTTAGATACAGATCCGAATGCCAAAATCTTGTTTTTGACGACATTTTCTGACGACGCATATATTGTCAAGGCGCTTGCCATAGGAGCGAAAGGATATATCCTCAAGCAAGACTTCGAGGGGATTGTCCCTGCGCTAAAGGCTGTCCTTGGCGGACAGTCTGTATTTGGCAGCGACATCGCCGGAAAAATCCCAACGCTGATGCATACACCGGAGCAGTTTGACTATGCCGAATACGGAATTGGAAAAAAGGAGCTGGAAATCATAGAGGCTGTCGCACTGGGCTTAAGCAACAAGGAAATCGCAGACAAGCTGTTTTTAAGCGAGGGGACTGTCCGCAATTACGTCAGCGTCATTTTAGAAAAGCTAAGCTTGCGGGACAGGACGCAGCTAGCCATCTTTTATTACCGGCATGAAACAATGCCATACGGACGCCCCAATCTGACATTTCACAATAAAAACGATTGATAAGGAGCAAACAATGATATTTGAGACACACGCGCACTATGACGACGAAGCATTTGAAAATGACAGAGATTTACTTATCAAAGAACTGTTAAGCGGAACCATTTGCAGCATCATTAATGTCGGCGCTTCGCTTGCAAGCACCAAAGCTTCTATTTTGCTTGCCCAAACGCATGAAAACGTCTTTGCCGCGGCAGGCGTCCATCCGAGCGAAGTTTCCGAGCTAGACGAAACGAGCTTTGCCTGGCTAAGGGAACAGGCAAATAAGAAACAGGTCGTCGCAATTGGGGAAATTGGCCTGGACTACTACTGGGAGAAGGACAAAAAGGCTCAGAAAACACAACGGGACTGGTTTGCGCGCCAAATGAACCTGGCGAAAGAATGCCAGCTTCCCATTATCATCCATTCAAGGGATGCGGTCGAAGACACCCTGCAGGCCATGAAAGACGCCCACGCAGAAGAAATCCCAGGCGTCATCCATTGTTACTCCTATTCGCCGGAACTGGCGAAAGAATTTGTGAGCATGGGCTACTATATCGGCGTGGGAGGCGTCGTCACATTTAAAAACGCCAAAAAGCTGACAGAGACCGTAAAGCAGATTCCGCTTGAAAGGATTCTGCTGGAAACTGACGCGCCTTATATGGCTCCAGAGCCTTTCCGCGGCAAGCGCAACGATTCTGGAAAGCTGCCCTATGTGGCAAAAAAAATTGCCGAGCTGAAAGGAATTCCGACACAAGAAGTGATCCGCGTAACCAGGCAAAATGCCCGCCTTCTTTTTCGTGTTTAAGATTGCATTGCCATTGCACTATGATGTATAATATTCTAATAAGGCTGTAGGAAATTGAAAAAATTGCAGCAAAGGAGGATTTTTACATGGATACCCAATTTATGTGGCAAGAAAGTTTCAATATTGGAGTAGATCTGATTGATAAAGAACATCAAAAGCTGTTTCGAATTATCAACAAGCTTTTTAAGTTTAAAGAAAAAGAAAACTCCAACCAGTGGGCTTGTCAGGAAGGCATCAAATTTTTTAAGAAACATACAATGACCCATTTTGCGGATGAAGAGGCATATATGGCCTCCATCCAGTATGAAGGACTTAGGCAGCACGCCCTTTTACATAAAGGATTTCGGGAAAACACGCTCCCGGCATTGGAAAATGAGCTGGAACAGACGAATTACTCTCCAGACGCGGTAGAGCATTTCTTAGGCGTCTGCGCCGGCTGGCTGATCGGGCATACCTTAACGGAAGATCTCGCCATCACAGGAAGGCAAACGAGCAAATGGAAAAAGATATTGCCTGGAGAAGACCTCGCCGCCATAAAAAAAATCATCATACAGCTTTTATTCGATATGTTTCATTTAGACTCACACTTAATCAGCGACGCCTATCATGGGGAAAAATTTGGGAACGGCGTGTATTACCGCCTGATTTACGGAACGAAGCAGGACAAAAAAAAGCAAGAGGTCTTTTTGGTATTTGAAGAAAAGCTGTTAATCAACACGGTCGGGAAGATTATGGGAATCCAAGCGAAAAAGCTGGACAATATGCTTTTGCAAGCCGTCCGGTATACAGCCCGACAGTTCATCAGCCGCGTCATGGAGCAGCTTCCCGGCATGGAGTCCTATGAATTAGAAAATGAAAACTTCCTTTCCTATGAGCAGTTTCAAAAAGTGTTTGAGAAAGAGAATTTTCAAATCAGCCTGCTGTTTAATACAGGAGAAGGGTATTTTTCCTATTGCACGATCGCGCCCCATCTGCTCGAAAACGGCATTGGATCCTCCATTGTGGCAGACAACGCCATAGACAAAATTGAAACCTACCTTGCAAATCGGGAAAGCCAGAAAAAACAGGAGGTTGAGCATCCAAAGCAAAAAATACTTGTGGTGGACGATTCCAAGATGATCCGCGAAAGCATGAACCAGCTGCTAAATAAAGATTATGAGATCTCTTTGGCGGAATCCGGCATCGCCGCAATTCGAACCATTACCTTAAACCGGCCGGATTTGATCCTTTTGGACTATGAAATGCCCGTCTGCGACGGAAGGCAGACGCTTGAGATGATCCGTTCCGATCAGGCATTTACCAATCTCCCCGTTATCTTCCTGACCGGAAGAAGGGATCCGGAAAGCATCAAAAAAGTGGTTCCGCTCAAGCCGGCTGGCTATCTGCTGAAAAACTCAAAGCCAGACGACATCAAAAAAGAAATTGACGCCTTCTTAAAGAAACAAAGAGCGAAAGGCGAATCTTAAAAAGAGCCGAATGCAGGTTTCCAACCGGCGCAGCGTTTTACGCGCCGGAATGGAACGATGCATTCGGTTCTTTTGCGTCACTCCCCTTTATGGAACGATCCGATTTCCACTAAGTTGCCTTCCGGATCCGCGATATAGCAGGCGCGCTGTCCCCACGGCTCCGTTGTAGGCTCCATCACGGATTTTGCACCCTTCGCAATTACTTCTTCATATGCCCGGTCAACGGCCGCATAATCCTCCACGCTTAAGGCAATCTCAAAATGGCCGTGGATTTTTTCTGCATAATGCAGCTCCTTTTGGGACATTTTCTCAAAATCCTTTCTTCCAAAGAGCAAAAACAGCGTCCCGTCTTTTTCCAAAAAGACATTTGCCGAATCTTCCGCCTCTTTGATTTCAAACCCAAGCACATCCCGATAAAACCGGATCATGACCGCCATATCTTTTACAAAAATTCCAAACCCATCTAATTTCATCTGACTATTCCTCCTTCAGCCCAACATAAATGTGAATTTCCGCATTTTCCATAGAATCGTCCTGGTATTCCTCAAAATCACAGAGGAATGTCCTTGGCAAATCCATGCTCCATATTTCCTGCCAAGCTGCGCCCACAGCCTGAACCATGTCCCCATGGATGACAAACTTCGCATAACGCCCTGCCGGAATATGGCAGACGGCGCATTCTCCCGTCTCCCGCCCTTCTGCGACTTCACAAGCCACTAAAACCGTGTACTCTGCTTTTTCATCCCCTTCATACTCTGTGTAAATGCCAAGCGCCTTTTGATTGGCCTTGCCTTGTATGGACGCATAAACTCCTCCATTGTAAAATTGATTCCAAAGGCCCCCGATTACAGCCCCCATATCAGGGGATGCGTTGCTTGTCCGTGCAGACAGGCCAACTGCGATTTTTTCCTCTAAATTGACAATCTCGTATTCCATTCCATATCTCCTTCCCAAATTTGTCAGATCAAGCGTTTACTATATGAGTTTACCAAATGAAACCCGACAGCAATATGTCATATTCCTGTTTTTAAACTCTTAGATTTCCTCTTTTCTACTTATCATCCAGATCTCTCCTTTCTTTTTTCTTGTAATAAAAGATAATAGATGACTGCCCCGATTCCATGCAGAACCAGGGCAGCAATTTGGCATTATGCTCGAATTTTGGCAAGAAGCGCCTCTTGCAATACTTGGGAAAAATTCACGCCATAGAAGAAGCGCGGTCATTTAGCCATGATGGTATGGTTAAAGTTTTTTCACTGCTTTTGTATCTTTGTAATTGTCAGGGGACATCCCTCTTGGACATGGAACGCTCCAATCCGGCCTTCTCCATGCGGCTTATTCCTAAAGCCAGTGCAGAAGCCCATGCAGGCAGAGTCCACTGGACAGGCGCAGCACGTCCAGATAAACTATAGGCAAGGTAGAGGCGGCGAGGAAGGCGCTTGAGGCAAAAAAGGTCAAGGCCGAGGTTTCCGGGCAGTAAGGGGACTGACAGAAAAATGTAGAATAAGGCTGAAATGTGTGATATGATATAGGAGTTGTCCAACCTACACCCGGCAACGGGAGGGGGTGTTTGGATGGAAACCATTACTGCTTTTTTAGTCGCCGTCGCGGCTGGTGCAGCCTGCCACTACATCATCAAATGGCTTGACAGCGGCCATAAGGACAACGAATAGCCTAGTGGGCGCTTTGCCACTATAAAAGAAAAGAAGACCCCCCAACTGTACGGGCATACGGTTGGGGGGTCGTTCTTTGTCCGGATGGACTCATTACTGCTTTTGCCTACTGGCATTATAGCATATGCATCTTGAGACTGCAAGATGCATTTTCCGTTTCCATGCCTGTTCATTAATGGGACGGGCGGGCATCTATTCTTTGCCGTGGGGAGGGGATCATGCGCCATTCAGTGGGACAAAAAAAAGCATCAAGGGCGATAGAAAAAACTGCTCAATTAGTAACAAAGCAAAAAAATCCTTGATTTTATGGGATTTTTCTGGGTTTTTCCCATATTTACAGCGAATGGCGGATTCTTTAATTTTTAATTTTTGATTAATATCAGCTAAAGTTACTTGACAGAGAATCATAAGAGAATAAACTAAAGATACAAGAAAAAAATGACAGAAGGAGAGTACGAGATGAAAAAAATGAAATTTTTAGCGGCGGCATTCTGCCTGCTATTTTGCTTGATGTCAGCGCCAAATGATTCTTTTGCGATAACAATCAAGGGAAAGGCTGAGCCTCTGGGGCAAGTCTTGAATGTGAAAGCCGGAATCTGCACACAGCGCAGCGTCAACATCCACTGGACTCCCGTAGCGGGCGCCACTGGCTACGAAATTTACCGTGCCACTGCAAGAAACGGCAGATACACATTGCTTAAGAATTTACCTGGAACAAGCCAGGCATTTATGAATACTTCGGTTCTTGCCGGAAAAGAATATTTCTTTAAAATCAGGGCGTTCAAGTACAGCAGCTATGGCAAGACAAACGGCAAATTTTCCAAAATTCTGCGAACCAATACGAAGCCCCTCTACAGCAGGAAAGTCAGGGCAAAATACAATGTCAACATCCGAAAATATGCAGGCACGAATTATCCAAGGATATTTGGCGTTTACAAAGGCACGAAAATAACTGTTCTGTGCGAAACCTGCGATAAAACCGGAGCAAAATGGTATCGGATACAGGTCAAGCTGAACGGAAAGAAGAAAAAAGGGTATGTCCGGTCAGATTTGGTCCTATAGCATAGGATCGCATCCTTTTAAAAATGCCGCGCCTGACAATGATATACATCATAAATCAATCTCCGGCAAAGGACAGATCCATCCCGAGCCGGAGATTGATTTTGAGAAAATCCGTCCGAACAGGGCTGCATAGCCTTGTCACCTCTCCATCCAACTGATAATCTCCTGCTCCAATTTTTTCCCCTCCCTTAGCATATATTCCATGACCTCACAATATTTCCCTAACGAAAGCAGGCTTTTCGCTTTTCGGATATCATTTTCTTCCAGAGGCTTCGCATACGCGCTATACTTTTTCAAATACGCCGCCTCCATATAGAACGGCTCGAAAGGTATTCCTGTTCCCCGCTTCAAATGCTCAATAATATAAAACCCATCCGGGTCAATGTCTCCAAAATGACGCCATTCCAACGAAGGGTTTTGCTCATATATTTTACATAACAGACGCTGCTTCAGACGATTATGATAGCCGCTTAAAAAAATATAAAAAGAATCTGATCTTTCTAAACGGTTGAATGACGTCAAGTTTTCCACTGTCATTACGCGTTCGCTTTCAATCTCAATTTTCTTGATGCGCCCGAATGTCTTTTCCGTAAAAGCAACCGGCAATTTCAGATCCATATGAAGCTTCTGCCCATCTTCAAAAAATAGAACGGCATTTCCTTTCAAATAGACATAAGACGGGTTAGAAGCGACATGAAATTCCTCTAACAGAATTTTCTCCGCCTCCCTCTCCTCGTCCACGCCCAGAAGCAGTTCGTCAAAATTTCCATATGCCTTTAGCAGCCTGCACACCTTGGATCGGTACTTAAGCCCCCAAAGCTTGCTGTCTCCCAAAACCGCGACGGAAAGCTCCCGCTCCAGCAGCTCTTCCTGATTTTCTAAGAGAAATTTACATAGCTTTAATATTTTTTCGGCCTCTTCTAAGGCAAACTTTGCTTTTTTCCCTTCTGTCAGGCGCCTGACCTGATCCTCACAAAAATGGCTCAATAATTCATGAATCCCCATAAAGCCCTGATAGAGGGCAATCTGCTCCTTTTCCAGCCGCCATCTCTCTTTCCGCCCTAAAACGCGATACGCCTCGTCCCATTTTTGCGTATTTGCAATAAGCCTCTCTATTTCATGCCCGTTCCACTGAATGGAAACAAACCCCATCTGCTCCAGCTTTTTCATTTGACCTTCAAATGTATGGACAAGATTGACGTCGGCATAGTCGGAATTGTATTCCGCAAACACTCTTTGCGGCTCAAGCGAAAAGGTCTGCCTCACTTGATTTTCCCCCCGATAGGTTTTGCTCCTTTCATACTGATCCAAAAGCCTCGTCAACGCCGCCTTCTGCCATTTGCTAAGCATAAGCTGCATGATCCTTTACCAAGCCTTCTATTGCATTCGTGTATCTTCCTTTGGCGGCAAGGCTTATGGTTGAATTGATGTAAGAGCCGATGCTGTTTATTTTATCTGGAGGCGCGGCATAAAACACTTGAAAATGGTTTTCTTCCAAATATTTTACCATTTGCTCAATGCGCTCTCTGGACAAGGCCGAAAACGCCTCATCTATAAAAGCCAGACGCGCGCAGCAGGCTTGCCTGGGATAGCATTGAAGCAGGCTGGCGGCTAAGATGATAAAATACGGCGTCTGCTTCTCCCCATTGCTTGCAGATCCCTGCTTCTTGGAAAGATCCGCGGTGATCTCGCTGTCCCCCTGCCTGCTGACAATTTCCATGTCATACACAAAATATTTTCGATAGTCTGTATATTCCGTTTCATCCTCCTCTTCCATAATCACTTCCATAAACCTTCGAATCTCCCGCTCCATCTCCTCGTCCTCTCTGGCGGAATTCATATAAACCTCAGGCATGCCCATATATTGTTCCAGCTTTTTGCAGATTTTAAAGAATACATCGCGGTCCGCTTTCTCTTTCATGACAAACTTATAGGTGTCGTCGCCAAACGGCAGCGATTTCAATTCCCGGTTAATGGATGCGATCTCCTCCTTCGCCTCCCGGATCGTCTCATTCATCTCTGCGACAAAATCATTCATAAACGCGTTTTCCAGCTTAAGGGACTGTTCCTCTAACCGCTGGCGCGCCTCTTCAATCTTTACGTTTACCAGATCCCTGTATTCTCCTCTGAAAAATGGAATATACGAAACGCCTCTTTTTTGAATGTCAATTTCAGCCAGCTTACAGTAACTTAGCTGCGCATTCTCCAACTGGCGAACGCACTCCTCCACTTCGCCGCGCAAATTGCGGACAGTTTTCGGAGAAATCACTTGACAGCGATCTGTTTTCTCCCTCAGCCTCTCATATTCCTTCAGCATCTGATTTTTCAGTTCCATGTGCAAAAGGCACTGCTCTTTATACGCCTGTTTTCTGGAATAGATTTCTGCGGCGTTCTTTTTTTGCTCCTCCTGACGCATCTGCTGATCTTTTTCGCATCCTCTGATATCGCCGATCAAGACGTCCCTTGCGCTCTCAATTTTTTTATACTCCGTCTCGGCGTCCTTCTGTTCCTGCAAAACAGCCATAAAATCGTCGTTGCGGCTGATTTTTTCTATATCTCTGCCAATACGTTTTCTTTGCTCCATGGCCTCTGTTAAAGCTGAAGCGGCGCGAAAGTCATAATGCTCGGCTTTCCAGTCAATCTGCCTTAGCTCTTTCCTCCATCCTAAGACCCGCTCTCTTTGCGACTGGAGGCTGCTTCTCTCTAAAAGCTTCTCTTGTTTCTGCCTTTCCGCATTCTCAAGCTGATATCTCATTGCGTCCTGGCCAAGGCAATACTCTGTCCTCCCAAGATTCATATAAGAAACGGAATAGCTTTTCGCCAGCATTCCATTTGGCATCAAGCCGCCCTTTGGGCATTCATGCAGCTCTTCCAACGTCTCGCACAGATGAATTCCATTCAGTAAATAGTTGGCATACCTTCTGGCATACACATTCGGTATCGTAAGAATTTCAGCGGCCGACCCAGAAGCCGCCTGCGTATCCGGCAGCCGGTCCGTAATCACCACATTTGCCGCATATAGCTTCTTTCTCTGCAAAATCTCCATGGCTTTGTGGCAGTAACTCCCATCGACAATAATAAAAAAACGCTTTCTTCCCAAAAATGTCTCAATTGCCGCGCGCCATTTCGCGTCCGAAACCTCCTGCACCAATTCTGCAAAAATTTTGACCTCTGTATGGATTCCCTCCAGCTCCAATTCCGATTGGATGATCCGCTTTGCTTCTTCCGCCTCCTTTGGAAAAACCATGCAATTTGCTTTCAGGCGCTTGATCTTTTTCTCCAGCTCTCCAATTTCATGCTCCAATTGTTTCATATGGTCGCCCAAATGCACTTCATCCGTCTCAAATATCTTATCTTGCCTGCTTACCCCTTCTCCAAGGCGCACAAAAGCGTCCACAATAGCTTCCGTCTGGAATTCATTTTCCGACATATGGCTTAGGCGCTTTTGATCCTCTTTTGAAATATCCAAAAATTGCATAAGCCATGGCAACGCCTCTGTAATCTGAATCTGCAGCTTTTTCAGCCTAGAGAGGCTTTCTTCCTGACGCCTGATTTCCTCCGTCAACGATTCCTGCTGGCGCTTTAGCTCATTTAAGCTTTCCTGCATTCCCCGAAACATATCATTATTCATTGCAATGCGGTAACGCTCTCCGGCATCTTTGTGCCGCTGATCAACCGCTCTTTTACGCCCTTCCAGCACTTCTAATGCTTGCGCCAGCTTTTTTATTTCTAGGGAAATACGATCTTTTTCCTCTTCTTTCTCCCGCAGCTCCTGATAGCATAGCATCAGCTCCCGAATATGCATTTGCTTTAGCTTACCCTCATACTTTAGGCTAATCCGCTCCACTTCTTTTAAGCTGTCCTTGCTTTTCCTATAATTTTCAAACAGCCCTTTCAGCTCTTCAAATTTCAATTTCTGTTCCCGCAGCTCTTTTAAGGACTCTACCTTGCCCGGCTCTAAGACGCATTCCTGAATAAACTGATCAATATTGTTTTCCGGGTTGAAGGCCATCATCTTTAACAGCTTTGAGCGATACTTCCCTGCGTCGCAACGCAGGCCCAAAGCCCTTAAAATCTGCTCCACGCCTCTGTCCCTTCCCAGAAAATCCGCCGATTTCATGGCTCTTCCATTCACAGACAGCTCGTTCCTTGGAGAAATCCGCAAAAACTTCCCTTCCGTCCTCGTAAAATTGATCTGCCCTATTTTTGCGTCCCTGCATACAAACCAGCTGCTCTTTGCTGAGGCTTCATTTGCAGACTCCACGCATACGCCCACAACAAGAAAGCAGTTTTCTACAGGAGACCAAAATTCCATCGCAATATAGCTGACGACTTCTCCGTTCCTTAAATACCTGGCAGACCCATTGCTTCTCGTATCGCCCCTCACGTACGCCAGCACATTGCGGTCCCGATCCTTCGCCGCCTTATTAAACTGCGTGTTCCCGGTTAGAAGGTAGGTCACCGCGTCCAGGATCGTAGATTTCCCGCTGCCGTTCACGCCCGTAAATAAGACGGAACCTTCTAAATTCACGCAAATTTTCTGAAAACGCGACCATTGCACAATGAGCAGCTTCGTAGCCGTTTTTCTATTCCTCTGCATCCTCTTCCTCCTCGCTGTCCGGCTCGCCGTCCTTTTCCGACATTCTTTTCTGCGTGTTATTTGCAAACTGTAAGAATTCTTCTTTATCCAAGGCAAACTGAAGGGATGGGTAAAGCCGTATCAGGCAGTCCTCATCCCCTACCTTGCCGTTCACCTCCAAAAGATGGAAACGGGAAAATAAGGCCAAAATATCCGTAATCTGCTTCTTATTCTCCATCAGCTCTTTCACGCCATATTTTTCCATCTCAAAGCTTAAGTCAACCAGGGAGATTAAGACGGCTTTCGATAAGTTTCCTGAACGCACCCTGTCTGCATATAATGTCCAAAGGCAGCACAGCGTTACGCTCTCCATCTTTTTTAATGCCATCCGGTTCATCTGGATCTTTCCGCCCTCCCCCATATCCGCGCAATTGCGCAGCATGATGACGCCATTCTCCCGATCTACCGCAACGTCAAACCCTAAATAGCCGAAATAAACGGAAAATGGCTCCGGCCTCTTGGAGATAAAATAGTATGCCTTTTTCTGCTCCTCATCTTTGTCGCGCACGATAAACGTTGACTTTAGAAGCCGCCTGCAGGACTTTTGAAATAAGTCCTTCTCAGCAGACGTATAGTCGTTCCAGTATTCTTCTATCTGCACTTTTAATCCTCCTTTGTAATGTCAAATCTCCTAAGCAGCATTTGATGCGTTTCCAAATAGCCGTCCAATAGGCGCACCGAATATCCGTTTTTATCGCTATAAGCGATGGCGGACAATGCGCAGAGCAGATCTCTCTTGCTTTTCAATGGCAGGCTCTCACAAGATAATGTTTCTTGACCGCCCATCAGGCTTTCCAAATACTCTTTCATCTTCTCTTTTTCATATGGGTTAAAAGCCTCCTTCTGGTGGGCGTTCCACGCCTCTTGCATCTCCTCCGCCGTCATTTCCTCTAATTCAACCGCCGTCTCTTTTTTGATTGCCTTCGCCTTCCTCGGATACCGTATGGAGCCAACGTCAATAAATTCATTTTTATCCAACGTAAATAAGGCCCTCATCTCCTCCGGGAGAGCCTCCTTCCAGTCAATCTCATCCATTTCCTTAACAATATAGCGCAATGTCTGCTCTACAGTTCCTCTCATGTCCGCTTCTTTGTTTCTCAAAAACCGCGCCCGTCCAATCGCGATCTGTAGATAGACCGTTATTTTATGCTTGATGTCCCTCATGATCCGGTCATAATCTTCTGCAAGGAAACGCTTTGTGGCTTGAATCATATCCATAACGTATTCTCCCGCCTGAGCTTGGCTCATCTCCTCCTCCATCGCGCATCCTGACACAAGGAGCCTGTTAATTTCCGAATCATTTAAAAACGAGTCCAATTTGGATTTGATAAATGTCCGGTAGATATGAATATTCTGCTGTTTTGTAAGCCTTTCATATTCCCTGACAAAACTGCCGTCACAATAATCCAGCAGATTTTCCGTGAGGCTCTCTAAGCTTTCTTCCTTCACCATTCTTTCAATGATCTTCTTAATAAACGTCGCTAGCCTCTTTAGCGACTTCGACAACAGCCTTGCGTTACGGTAAATATTCTTTAAGCCGTCCACATAAGGATTCTCTTTCCATTGCTCCACGTTCTGCAAGAGGTTATAAATATGAAAAATATAGCTGGAAAACTCCTCCCGCTCCGGCTTGATTAACTTTTGAAGAAACTCTGTCAGCAAAATCCCCTGTTCCGTCATAATAATATGCTTTTCATAGGTAGCCTCGTCGTTTTCCTCCTCCAGCCATCCAATATCCTTGGAGCAGAACTTGCGAATCACTCCATTCGCAATGTCATTATAATTTTTCCCTTCGCCCTGTTCATCCTCCACGTCTATATAATGAATATGATGCTCTAAAAAATAGGCCGCGAGCGCGTCGCGGATACGGTTCCTAGAAATTCGATATGTAATCTCCCGGTCATACTGCTCATAAATCACAAACAGGCAGTCCGCATAGACGCGATGGTTGCTGCCGCTGGATAAGCAATTAAAAAACCCGGATGGCACCTCGTCAAATAAATTTATCATTTACAATTCCTTTTTCTTTCATTTTTTAAGTTAATAGTAATTTTTGATGGATAATTTGTCAATATAAATGATAATAAAGAAGAAGCGAAGATGAATGGCATGACCTATAGACGCATATTATTTCAGATTCTGTCACTAGTTACCTTTCTCAATCTCAACAGAATAGCCATTCTTAGTATATGTATTGAAATCCACAACACGCACTATACAATTCAACCATTTCAGTTTTTCAGAAATCTTGTCTCTAATTCTTTTCATGATCATCTTCTTTGTTCTGGTTTTGCTCCCAAATTCTCCTTCTAAAAACAGAATGATCTGCAATGCTTTTTTACCCTTTTCATATTTCTTTGAGGTCAATTCCTGAAAATAAGGCTTTAACTCATCTGCTCCGCCCAAATTATATGCGATGCCTGCACCGGACAAACACGCTAATGTGCCTGATACTTTTTTTGCAACTTCAATGTCAAAACTCTCCTCACCATTTTCTTTTTTGAAATTTGTCTTTGTCCTCCATACGTTTTCTCTTTCATGTCCCGCACAGTTTTTCACCTCCAGCATAATAAACGCATCTTGATTTATTGAAAGAAAATCTACGCCTTTGCCATTTGGGAGATAACTTTTAAACATTCCATAAAATTTAGTTTCGTCAAATTTAATGGCCTGTTCCGAAAAAGTAAAATTCAATCCACTTTCAACCATCAAATCAACTCCTGCTCCCTATCATAAATTGCATCGAACTCCTCCATAATGGCATTTTGTTTTATATTACATAAATTTTTCGCAACTTCACAATACAGCTGTCCCAATCCCTGTTCTCTGTACAAAGACATAAACTGAATGTCTATCTTATCTTTTCCTTTGTTTTGGTATTCCGCGAATAAATTGAAGCTTTGTTGCACAAAATAACTATGTGTAGAAATAAAAATCTGAACTCCCATCTGTGAAAGCTTAATTAATGCATTTGCAACATGGCTAATTAATTTCGGATTCATATTTGTTTCGGGCTCATCCCAAAACAAAATTGCATTCTTATTCAAGCTTCCTGATAAAATTAAATATGTCAGTGTTGACAATTTCCTATATCCTTCCGAAACCAGCCCCATCTCAAACTCACCGGCGCCTTTTACTCTCAAATAAAATTTATTATCCTTCTGGAATACATTCCCATTCATGATTTCAGAGAATTTAGCAAGCACACTGTTCTGCTCATTTGTATTTGGCCCTTTTTTCAATGGCCTCATCAATAATCTTGCTAAATCATAATACGTCTCATCAATTGCGATATGATAGTCATCATACAATGAAGTGAAATTGGAGGTTGAGGAGATGATCTCTTTCGGCGGAATAAACACTGGCACAAAATTATCTATTTTCATCCCTGAAAGTATATCAAAATGCATATGCTTCGTCTGACGGTATCCAAATCCCATACATAGTTCTTTTTCATTACTCAATTTTAGTTTAATGTCTGCACGATTACCTCCCTGCTGCCGACTAACCAATCTGCCGACTGAATCATTTTCAGGCATAAAAACTCCCACCAGTTTGTCAATCATGATGCTTTCAATTTTCTCACCGACAAGCTCGTTTTTTCCATTTTTAACTTCTGCTATACTCTTCATTGCGGCATACATCACTTTTAATAAAGCAGATTTTCCCGTACCATTTTCACCAAAAATAATATTAATCTGAGGAGAAAATGTAACATCTAACGAATTGAATGCCATAAAATTTTGCATATCTATACTTTTTATTTTCAAATTTATCATCTCCCAACTACACCTTATAATCATGTCACTCTATACTCATCAGTATAACACGTTTCACATACGAAACAAACAGATTTTTATATGGCCAATCACATTCTCTATGTAATTTAAATTGGATTTATATTCGTTTTTTCCTAATTATCTCCTCTTTCATCAAATTTATTCCTCCTATTTTTGTTTACTTACACTGATTTG
>CANTEO010000013.1 GCA_947652855.1 uncultured Roseburia sp.
ATCTGTAGTTATGCGCTTATCCTGGAACTATGCTAAAAGCAGGGATTTGTAGGCTTATGAAGAGATATAAAATTACAGGCTAAATATCCCTCCAACCTTACAAAACCGTAAGGTTAGGAAAAGAAATGTAAGCCAAAGTTAAGGCAGGAGCTTTCTTTTTTTGATATAGTAAGAGCATCAAAGGAGGGAAACAGCTATGGCAATGTTAGAAGTAAGGCATTTAAAGAAAATATACGCGACTCGTTTTGGAGGCAATAAAGTAGAGGCTCTGCGTGACGTGAATTTTACGGTGGAGCAGGGTGAGTATGTGGCGATCATGGGGGAATCCGGGTCGGGAAAGACGACGCTTTTAAATCTGCTGGCTTCGGTGGACCGCCCGACGAGTGGGGAAATCCTCTTAAATGGAAGCAACACGGTCTCAATTAAGGAGAATGACCTGGCGAGGTTCCGCAGGGAGCATCTGGGGTTCGTCTTTCAGGATTTCAATTTGCTCGACACGTTGTCTTTGGAGGACAATATCTATCTGCCCTTAGTGCTGGCAGGAAAAAAGCACAGAGAGATGGAGCCGAAGCTAAAGGAGCTGGCGGGGAGGCTTGGCATTTCGGACTTACTGAAAAAATATCCCTATGAGGTTTCCGGCGGGCAAAAGCAGAGGGCTGCCATTGCGCGCGCGATGATTACGGAGCCGGACATAGTGCTTGCAGACGAGCCGACCGGCGCGCTTGACTCCCGTTCGGCGGCCGGGCTTTTGGAGCTGTTTTCCGGCATCCACGCCAGCGGGCAGACGATCTTAATGGTGACCCACAGCATACGGGCGGCGAGCCATGCGGGAAGGGTGCTGTTTATCAAGGATGGGGAGCTGTACCATCAGATTTATCGTGGGAACCTGACCCATGACGGGATGTACAAAAAAATATCGGACGCCTTAACGGTGCTTTTGTCAGGCGGTGATTTCAATGAATAGGACGCTTTATTTCTCATTGGCAAAAAATAATATCAAAAATAACCGAAACACCTTTTTTCCGTTTTTGCTGTCGTCCATTGCGATGATTGCGTTAAATTACATGATTTCCGCAATTTGCGTCAGCGTAAAGGAAAGCGAAGGGTTTTATGGAGACGCGACGCTGTACGTGGTGTTGAGCCTTGGCGTGTGGATTTGCGGCATTTTTGCGGTATGCGTCATTTTTTACGCCAACGCTTTTTTAATGAAGCAGCGGGCAAGGGAGCTTGGCCTGTATGGCATCCTTGGTATGGAAAAGCGCCATATCGCGAAGGTGCTGTTTTGGGAGATGTTGATTTTGGGCGTCGTCGGCATCCTGGCCGGGCTGTTTTTCGGCATCCTGTTTTCCAGGCTGATGTTTTTGCTGTTGTTAAAGCTAATGGGCCTTAACGCAGTGATTCCGTTTGGAATTCCGGTCTCTGCCGTGGTGCGGACGGTCCTGACGTTTGGACTGGCATTTGGCGTCAATGTTTTGCGAAACTGCATGAAAGCCCACTTTTTAAAGCCAATTGAGCTGCTTGGCAGTGGCAGGCAGGGAGAGCGGGAGCCAAAAGCGAGATGGCTTCAGGCGCTGCTTGCGGTGGCCTTCCTTGCAGTGGGGTATGTAATCTCAATTACGACGGAGAATCCAATCAAGGCATTTGGAATGTTTTTTGTAGCCGTGCTTTTTGTCATGGCGGGAACCTATCTGCTGTTCTTAAGCGGCAGCATTGCGATTTTAAAGCTGCTTAAGAAAAATAAGAACTTTTATTACCATAAGACGCACTTCATCAGCGTCTCTGGCATGATGTACCGCATGAAGCGGAATGCGGTTGGCCTCGCGAACATCTGCATATTGAGCACGGCGGCGCTGGTGGCCTTTTCCACAACGGTTTCCTTATATGCCGGCGTAGACGATTTCCTAAAGGCGTCTTATCCCAAAGACGTAATTACGACGTATTATTATGACACGGAGAGCGGAATTGAGAAAAAAGCGCAAATCGGGGAAGACACAGAGGGGAGATTCGATGAGGGGAAAGTGGAGCGGACGGTTCTTGCCCATGCAGAGCGGCATGGCGTTACGGTAAAGGATGCAGTTTTATATTACAGTATGTTTTTTACCATGAGGGAAACGGAGCGGAACGCATTTGAGCCGGAGCTGCGGCGTGAGAGCATAGAGGATTCTGTGATGACAAAAGTAATCAGCATGGAGGATTACAGCAGGAACCTGACGGAAGAGGAGAGGCTTGCGCCGCTTTCCGAGGGGCAGGTGTATGCGTATGACACAGAAGGAGAGCTTTCGGATGGAGATGAGATCTTGTTCTGCGGCATGGAATATCAGGTGAAGCTTTTGCCGGAGCAATGGATTGAGGGAGAAGGGGAGCAGGCAGAGCTGCTCCAGGGATACTCTTCGCTAGAGCGGGAATTCCGCTGTATGCTGTTGTTTCTTCCTGACAGGCAGGCTCTGGAGGGGCTGGCGGATCGCCGGAATGCGGAGAAAGGGCGGGAGGAGTGGAGCTCGCTGCGGCAGCTGGAATGTAGATATTTATTTGATGTAGACGGAAAAGAAGGAGACATTACAGAATTTTGCGGCTCCCTAAGGGATGCATTGAATGAGGCGGATATCCCGCACGTGGCAAGGGTAGGGGATGTGTTTACGGATCGGGGATATTATGACGGGATGTGCGCGGGCCTCTTGTTTGTCGGCCTGTTCGCCGGCGTGATTTTCCTGATGGCGACCGCCTTGATTATTTACTACAAGCAGGTGTCGGAAGGATATGAGGACAGGGAGCGCTTTCAAATTCTGCAAAAGGTGGGAATGGATCAAAAGGAGGTCAAGAAAATCATTACTACGCAGATTCTGCAGGTGTTTTTCCTTCCCCTTGCGCTCGCATCCGTCCATATCGCGTTTGCGTTTCCGATTATCCGCAGGCTGCTTTCCATCATGGGATTGATGAATGTCAATTTGTTTATTGGATGCACGGCGGGCAGCATTTTGGTGTTCACGCTCGTCTATGGGATCGTCTATTATCTGACGGCGCGCACGTATTATAGAATTGTCTATCAGAAGGACTTGCGCATCCAGATATGGGGGCAGCCTTCCTCATAGTCCATTTCCCCGTATGCCTGGTAGCCTTGTTTTTCATAGAATTCCCTGGCCCGGCATTGTGCGTGGAGGATGGCAGATGCAGTCCCCATTTTGGCGATTTCCATTTCTGCAAGGCGTAGGAGGAGTGAGCCGACGCTTTGCCCGCGATATTGTTTTTTGACGGCGATCCGTCCAATCGCGAGGCAATCCGCCGGCTCGCTTTTTGCTTTTGGGATCCCTTCGTGCGCCTCCTGATGTGGAGAAATGCGGTAAATGCGGCATACGGCGACAGGAGAGCCGCCGTCGAACAGGACGATGTGCCTGGCCGTTTTGTCGGTCTCGTCAAATTCCTGGGAAAATCCCTGCTCCTCAATGAATACTTCTGTTCGGATGCGCGCCGCCTCAACGGGCAGCGCGTCAAAAATTTTATGCTCCATAAAGCCTCCGTTCGCATTGCTCTTTGATTTTTTTTTGGTCTGTTTTTGTCATTATATCAGACATGACGGCGAAACGCAATTTAGCGCAGGAAGAATAGAATTTTGCCTGAACAGAAATAATAGAAAGGCGCCGCTTCAAAAAATAATCCGCTGAATTTTAAAAAATAAATAAAATTGGGTTGTTTTGTATTCTGTATGTTTTATCTGTGTGTTGTTATGATTTTTTCATGTGGAGGTAAAAATATATGGATAATTACAGAAAAGAAGCGAATTTGCAGATTGGGAAACGGCTTAGGGAGGCCAGGAACAACCTTGGGCGCACGCAGGCGGAAATTGCCGCGCAGCTTAAGGTTTCGGAGGAGCATTACCGAAAATATGAATCTGGCGCGACGGGCCTGTCTGCGGATAAGCTGCTGACGCTGCATCATGAATATGGGATGGATCCCACTTACCTAATCACTGGGGGATGCTTAAAGAATGATTTTGACGTGGATTATTATATAGCAAACTGCAATAAGGAGCAGAAGGACGCGTTTGTGGACCGGGTGCTGGCTTATATGTCGCGGATATTAAAGAGGTAGCGGCAAAAGAAAGGCGCCGTCGCAGGGAGGATTTGATCAATCTGCCTGCGGCGGCGCTTGTTTTTCGTTTCGTATGATGCGGATGGCATTGCCTGGCTTTTGAATGCATTTACCGTGTCAGGGGGCGGTTCCTTTTTATTTTGGCTGGATTTCGTTTGGCTTATAGATGATAAACGTAACGGAGCCGTCCTCATTTAATGTGTAGGCGGAAATCAAAAGCGAGCTTAGGGAGTCTTCATAGCTGTATCCGTCTATGACCGTCGTGCCTGGCTTTTTTTCAGGGAACAGGCTGTCGATGTCAGTGCTTTTAGACCCGCTTCCTTCTTCAAGCTGATAGGAAAATTCCAGATTGCCATTTTCCCCTGGCATGGCGGTTTGACGGCTTTTTTCAATGGGCGTGGCGCGCTCTGGAAGGTTTTCTGGCGTGATCGTTTCCATGAAAGCCTCCACTTCTCGGTCAAGGTCCGTTGGCTCATCTTTCGGCTCGTCTGCGTTTTGTCCCTCATCAATTTGTTTCAAATATTCCGCAGCCTTATCTGGATCTGCTTTTTTCGGATCCAGCGGAAGGGAGAACAGGGCGTTTAGCCCGTCAAAATCCTCATTTCTTGCAATATGGCCTGTCGCCTCGTCAAATGTGTAGGCTTCGCTGTTGTAAAAGGATCCTTCCAAGACGCAGAAGTAGAGGCTGCGGTCGGCAAAATACTCAATGTTGTCACAGTCCAGGATGTGGTAGAGGATGCCATCCTTCTCCATTGCAATACACGTTCCCTGAAAGGTGAAGGCGTTATAAAAGGCCGGGTTCAGCCCCTCAATCAGCGGGGACGCGAAAAAGGCGCTGTAGGAGTCGTCCGAAGTGGAGGGCATTGGCGACATATCGGATTTCTCAATCGCCATGACGGCATAGGTGCGGTCGTCATGCACTTCATTTCCGTCGGAGACCAAAAATTCTGAGATGGACTTCCCGGAAACCATGCCCATAAGCGTGACGTCATACCCGCCATAGCTTTGCGTTTCGTTGATGGAGACGGCGTCCTTGCTTTTGAATGCGGCGGCCAGCTTGGGGTCTTTTATCTCTTCTGCGATATGCTCCAGGAGCAAAAATTTGCGCGCGGCGTAAATCGTGAGGGAGCCTATGCCAAGGATCAGCGCCGCGGACAGGGCGGCGGCGGCCATCGTCTTTAATCTTTTCTGTTTCATTTGGTGTGCCTCCTTTGCTTTTGATAAGATGTTCTGGTTCACCCAGAAATCGGGCTTTTCGGTTGGAGTAAGGGCTTGTTTTAAAATATCGTCAATGTTTTTCATCTAAAACAACCTCCAGTTCTTTTTCTAATGCTTTCCTTGCCTGATGCAGCCTGCTTTTCACCGTGCCGACAGGGATTTTCATGACGGCTGCAATCTCCGCCAGCGGCAAATCCTCCATATAATGCAGAAGCGTTGGGATCTTTAAGCGTTCCGGCAGGCGGTTGACGGCCTGACGCACGAGAAGCGCCTCTTCTTTTTTCAGGACTTCATGCTCTAAGGCTTGGCCGCCTAAGTCAAATGGCGCCTCTGGCATTTGGCCGTCTATGGCCTGGATGTCCGCGATCCGTTTTCTCCAGGCGGCTTTTCTCCGCTTGTTTTTCCAGATGCGCAGCGCAATGGACAGCAGATAGCTTTTGGGGTTTTTTTCATAGTCTATGCTGCCCGATTTCTCAATCGCCTTCAAAAAGGTATCCTGATATAAATCCTCGGCCTCCTGCAGGCAGCGCGTTAAGTGTCGGCAGAAGGAATAAATGTCTGTTCCATATGCCTGAATGCAGGCTTCCAGTTCTGTTTTTGTCATTTGGCGCACGCTCCATTGCTGTTTTGATAAGACGTCTTATGTTTGCCCTTCACTGATACATTGTAACAACTTTTGCCCCGGTTTGCATTTTTTGTAAAAAGCATCGTTTTTTTTGTCTTTTGCCAGGAAACGGCCTGGAATTTGCCTGTTTACAAAGGTCAGGTTGTGTGATAATATAATTGGGTATGAGTTCAGCCCATATTCGGATGAAGGACGCTCCGACCTTCTTCTGAGTATCCTGGCAGTTTGGGCGGTAAAAATAATTAGGAGGATTTCAAATGATAGCAAAGGAAAAGAAGCAGAACATTATTGCAGAGTACGGCAGGACGCCGGAGGACACAGGCTCACCGGAAGTTCAGGTGGCGATCTTGACGGCGAGGATTCAGGAGCTGACGGAACATTTGAAAGTGAACCCGAAGGATCACCATTCCAGAAGGGGGCTTTTGAAGATGGTTGGGCAGAGGCGCAGGATGCTGGCGTACTTAAAGAAAAAGGACATCGAAAGGTACCGTGCCTTGATTGAGCGTTTGGGAATCAGAAAGTAACGAGGCCATAAAATAGAGCGGGGTTATGCACCGCTCTAATTTTGTGACATAGGGCGCTTTTTAGGGCGTCCGGCGCGCGGGGAGGCGGCTGCTTGCGCAGCCCATGCCCCGGCGTATGCTTTAGGCGTGTTTTTTGAAAAATTGGGTTGGGGACTGAGAGAATGGCAGAAGACGGCTCCCGAGACCACTGATATGCGCATTGTCCCTGCCTGCGCAGCCGTCGTTTTATGGAGAGCGCCTATATCAGTAGTTTCGGAAGCTTCTGCCGTTAAGCAGAAAAATAAAAAGGAGAAAGATATGTACAAAAGTTTTTCAATGGAGCTGGCTGGAAGGCAGCTTGTCGTGGATGTGGACAGGGTTGGCAAGCAGGCGAACGGCTGCGCTTTTATGCACTATGGGGAGACGACCGTGCTTTCAACGGCGACGGCTTCGGACAGGCCGAGGGATGGGATTGACTTCTTCCCTTTGAGCGTGGAGTTTGAGGAGAAGACGTATTCCGTGGGGAAGATCCCGGGCGGGTTCAATAAGAGGGAAGGGAAGGCGTCGGAAAACGCCGTTTTGACGGCGCGCGTCATAGACCGTCCGATGCGCCCCCTCTTTCCGAAGGATTACCGGAATGACGTCACGTTGAACAATATGGTGATGAGCGTGGATCCGGAATGCCGGCCGGAGATTGTGGCGATGCTTGGGGCCGCAATTTCGGCCAGCATCTCTGACATTCCGTTTGACGGGCCCTGCGCGATGACGCAGGTTGGGCTTGTGGACGGCGAGCTGATCATCAACCCGTCCCAGTCCCAGTGGGATAACGGCGACCTGATGCTGACGGTAGCCTCTACGTCCGAGAAGGTCATCATGATTGAGGCGGGCGCCAATGAGGTGCCGGAAGAGCGGATGCTTGAGGCGATCTATATGGCGCACGACGTGAACCAGACGATTATCGCGTTCATTAACCAAATCGTGGCCGAGGTGGGCAAGCCAAAGCATTCCTATACAAGCTGCGCCATCCCGGAGGAGATGTTTGAGGAGATTCGTCGGATTGTGCCGCCGGAAGAGATGGAGCGCGCGGTGTTCACCGACCAAAAGCAGGTGCGGGAAGAAAATATACGGGAAATTACGGAGCGGCTTACAGAGGCGTTTGCAGAGAAGGAAGAGTGGCTCTCTGTTCTGGACGAGGCCATTTATCAATATCAGAAAAAGACGGTGCGCAAGATGATCTTAAAAGACCATAAGCGTCCGGACGGCCGTGCGATTGATGAGATCCGGCCATTGGCCGCGGAAGTGGATTTGATTCCCAGAGTGCATGGCTCCGCAATGTTCACCAGGGGTCAGACGCAGATTTGCGACGTCGTGACGCTGGCGCCTCTGTCGGAAGTGCAGAAGGTGGACGGAATCGACGAAAATATTACCGAAAAGCGTTATATGCACCATTATAATTTCCCGTCGTACTCAGTTGGGGAGACCAAGCCTTCCAGAGGGCCGGGACGGCGTGAGATTGGCCATGGCGCGCTTGCGGAGCGGGCGCTGATCCCGATGCTGCCGTCTAAAGAAGAGTTCCCATATGCGATCCGCGCCGTGTCGGAGACATTTGAGTCCAACGGCTCCACGTCCATGGCGTCCACCTGCGCCTCCTGCATGGCGCTGATGGCGGCCGGGGTGCCGATCAAGAAAATGGTGGCGGGCATTTCCTGCGGCCTTGTGACCGGGGAGACGGACGACGATTATCTGGTGCTGACGGACATTCAGGGCCTTGAGGATTTCTTTGGCGACATGGACTTTAAGGTGACGGGAACGAAGGACGGCATCACCGCGATTCAGATGGACATCAAGATTCATGGGCTGACGAGGCCGATTGTGGAAGAGGCGATCAAAAGGACCAGAGAAGCCAGGTTCTTCATTATGGACGAATGTATGTCAAAAGCGATTTCAGAGCCAAGGAAGGAGCTTAGCGCCTACGCGCCTAAGATTGTCCAAATTCAGATTGACCCTGCCAAAATTGGCGACGTGGTCGGCCAGAGAGGCAAGACGATCAATGAAATCATTGAGCGGACAGGCGTGAAGATTGACATAGAGGACGACGGAGCAGTGTCTGTGTGCGGCTCCGATCAGGCGGCGATGGATCAGGCGGTTGAAATGATTCAGATGATTACGGCTGATTTTGAGGCGGGGCAGATCTGGAAGGGAAAGGTCGTCAGCATCAAGGAATTTGGCGCGTTCGTGGAATTTGCCCCCGGAAAAGAGGGCATGATCCATATTTCCAAAATATCCAAAGAGAGGATTAACCGGGTAGAAGACGTCTTAACGCTTGGGGACAAAGTGACGGTCGTCTGCCTTGGGAAGGATAAGATGGGCAGGATCAGCTTTTCCATGAAGGATGTCCCCAAAAAATAGAACTATAAGCTAGGAAGCCGAAGGCAAAGTAGCTGTGAAGGAAAGGCAGAAAAAGCTCTTATCATGCATGAGGGCTTTTTCTTATGATTGAGGAAATACCCTCTGGGCATCCCTTTTTTGCGCAAGTAATGAGGTTATGCGCCGAGGTCATCCCTTTCTGCGCAAAAGGATGCGCAATGATGAGGTGATTATGAGAAAGTGTGTGTATGGAAACGCGTTCCGGCTTGCTCTGTTTGCTCTGGCGTTGCTGCTGCTTTGCCTGCTTACGGGGCTATACTGCCTGGACGATTACTGTCAGCACAGGGTGAGGTTGAATGAGGTTTGCGCGAATCAGGACTCCTCCTGGCAGGATGGGCCGTTAGGGGACTATATTGAGCTGTATAACCCTGGGAGCCTGCCCTGTCGGTTAAGCAAGCTCTATTTGTCGGATGACTATGAGGATCTGCAGAAGCTTCCTTTGGCTGGCAGGACGATTCCGGCCAAAGGGTATTTGGTGGTGGATTTGGGGGAAGGCGACGGCCGAAGCAGCGCCTTTGGCATAAAGTCATCGGGTGAAGCCGTGTATCTTTCCGATTCTTTGGGGCATATTTTAGATGAGGTGGAAAGCCCCAGGCAGGAATGCAACACCTCTTATTCCAGAAGAGAAGATGGGGCAGGGGGATGGGCCGTCGCTTCCTGCACGCCGGGGGAGAAAAACGCCGCATGGGAAAGCGCTCCCTCGCCGCCTGTTTTTTCTAAGAGGAGCGGCTTTTATAGCCAGTCATTTTCGCTTAGCCTGACTTCTGAAGAAGGGCATGACATCTATTACACGCTGGACGCAAGCGTCCCTTCGGTGGAGTCGAATAAGTACAGTGGGGAGATTTTGGTTGAGAATGTCTCGGACAGGGAGAATATTTACAGCGCAGTGCAAAGGACAGTTTCTGACTGGAAGAACGACACGCCGGATCCGACGCCTGTGGACAAGGCGTTTGTCGTGCGGGCCATTGCGGCGGATGCGTCCGGAAATTGCAGTGAGCCGTCCATTGGGGTGTATTTTGTGGGCATGGACGGTTACAAAGAGAAAAACGTGATTTCCCTGGTGGCCGACGACCCGGACGATTTGTTTGGGGAGGATGGCATTTATGTGACGGGGAAGGCGTATGACAGGTGGTATTTGGGCTGGCAGTTCGGCAAAAACCCTGTGGAGAATTTCTTAAAGCACGGAAGGGAGTTTGAGGCTCTGGGCACGCTGCATTGGTTTCAAAGCCGGCTGGAGCTGGAGCAGAAAGTGGGGATGCGCATTCAGGGCTCGTCCAGCCGGCTTGGGAGAAAGAAGCGTTTTAATGTCTTTGCCAGAAAAGAATACAGCGGGGAACGTTATTTTAAGAAGGGCTTTTTCGGGGACAAAAAAACGCATTCCGTGACGCTGCGTGACAGCTTTGCAAATGTGCTGTGCCAGGAGCTGGTGAAGGACAGGGCGGCGGCTGTGCAGAGCGCCATTCCTGTGACGGTTTTTTTGAATGGGGAGCTTTGGTACGACGCCTATCTGCATGAGCGCTATGACAGCCGGTATCTTTTAAATACGTATGGCGTGGAAAAAGAGAACGTCGTAATGATTGGCGACGGATTCTTAAAGGAGGGGAACAGCGAGGATTATGCGCTGTACCTTAAGCTGTACGAGTTCCTTGCGACGCATGACCTTTCGGAGCCGGAGGCATACCGCGAGTTTACAAAGATGGCCGATGTGCAGAGCTATATTGACTTTCTGTGCGCCAATCTCTTTCTTTGCAATATGGACTGCTCAGAGACGAAAAATTACAATATTTGGCGGGTGAGGGAGCCGGGGGACGGGACGTACAGCGATGGCCGATGGCGTTGGATGCTCTATGACATGGACAACTTAGAATGGAATTATCTGGGCTTAAAGAAATATCGTGCGACAAAAGCGGCGGCAATCAATTCCTTTCGGCGCGTCATGCTCACGGCGGGCGTTTCCTACCGAAAGCACCGGATTTTTGCCGCGCTTCGAAAAAATAAGGAGTTTCAAAGGCAGTTTGTCCTGACGTTCCTGGATTTGGTGAATGAGAATTTCTCAAAGGAGACGGTTTCGGAGGCGCTTTTGCGCTATGGGAAGGATCTTTCCTGGAACGGGTCGTTTTTTGCGCTGCGCGAGAAGTATATCGTCCCCTTTATGGCGAAGGAGTTTCAGTTGACGGGGACGCTTGAGGAGCTGACGCTTTCTGTAAACAACGAGGACGGCGGGAGCGTTTTGGTAAATACGATTCAGCCGACGTTTCGGAATGGGACGTGGTCTGGCTCATATTATACCGATTATCCGGTCACCGTGCGTGCAAAGGCAAAGGCCGGCTACCGTTTTGCGGGATGGGTGGGGAGCGTTTCTTCCAAAAAAGAAAAGCTTTCGGTTTCCCTTTCCGAAGGGGGCGTGCAGCTGCAGGCGGTTTTTGAAAAGAAGGGGAAGGAAGATGAGAAGGAGCGGCAATAAATTCCTGTGCCTTGCGGCGCTTTTGGCCCTGTTGCCGGCCGGGTGCGGGGAAATGGAAGGGCAGAATGGGGCCATGCCAAAGGCAGAGACAGAGGCAGAGGCGTATGGCCTGGAGGAATATTACCGGATTACGGAGGCGGATCAGGAGACGGGCGGCAAGGAGCGGATCCCGATGCCGCTTGAGGGGCAGCCGCCCCTGATTACGTTTGAAGAGCCGGGTGACTACGTGCTTTCCGGGAGCTATGAGGGCCGCATAGTGGTGGATTCAGAGGATCAGATTGTGCATTTGATTCTTGACGGCGTGGACATCAAGTCGAATGAAGGCCCCGCCATTTATGTGGCCTCTGCCGGAAAGGTGGTCGTGACGCTGGCCGAAGGGAGTGAAAATACCGTGAGGGACACGCCGAATTATGGGGAGTATCACAAGATGCAGGCGTGCATCTTTTCCACATCGGACCTCACTATTAACGGGTCGGGGAGCCTTTCGGTGTACGGCTACCGAAAAGACGCGGTCCGCTCGAAGGATGTGATTAAAATTTTAGGCGGCAAGATTGGGATTTGGTCGAAGCGGGACGGGATCCGCGCCAGCGACGGGGCCGTCATCATGCCGGACTCCCTTTCTGTGGAAAGCGAAGGGAATGGAATTCGGACGACGAAAAAAAAGAAGGAGAGGCGGGGGTTTTTGGATATATGCGGCGGTGAGGTTACGGTGATCGCCGGAGAGTATGCGCTCTCTTCCGCTTCAGACTTATGGATCCGGCAATGCAGCGTTTCCTGCCAGGGCATTTATGCCGATCTCTTCTACGGCGGCGAGCAGTTTATTGAGAAGGGATGCCTGAACGATGAGTGAATACCGCCATGAATATAAATACCTGATTTCTTCGGCGCAGGCCAGCGTCCTGGAGATGCGGATGCGCGGAATGCTGCAGCCGGATCCTCATGCGGATGAAAGCGGCGCCTATCAAATCAAAAGCCTGTATTTTGATGACAGTGAGGACACTTGCTTTTTTGAAAACGAGAATGGGACAGATCCGCGGTCAAAGTTTCGGATTCGCTGCTACAACCATTCCCTGGAGCGGATTTCCCTGGAGAAAAAAAGCAAAATGCGTGGGATGACGAAAAAAGAGTCCTGCTTTATTTCAAAGGAAGTGTGCGAAATCCTGATGGGCGGGAGGGATCCGCGCCTTGGGGAAGGGCTGGACGGGACGCAGAAATTTTTGCTGTCTCAGCTTAAGCTCCGCCGGCTTCGCCCTAAAGTGATTGTCTCGTATGAGCGGAAGCCGTTTGTCTGCCCGATTGGAAACGTGCGGGTTACGTTTGACCGCAAGCTTTCCTCCTCCAGCGCCGTGGAAAGCTTTCTGAAGGAGGAGCTGCCGCTCCGTCCGGCGCTTGCGACGGGGAGCTGTATTTTGGAGGTGAAATGGGACGAGATCCTTCCGTCTTATGTCAGGCAGGCGCTTAGCACAGGAACGCTGCAATGGAGCGGCTGTTCCAAATATTATCTGTGCAGAAAATACAGTACAAATGGGGGAATGAGAGTATGAGTTGGAACGAGGCGTTTCAGAAGACGCTGTTTGAAGGCTATGCGTCTATGGATTTGCAGCTAAGCGAGGTCGTGGCCTGCATGGCCTGCACTGTCGTGATCGCGTTTTATATTTATGCCGTGTACCGGATGGTGAGCCGGAACGCATTTTATCAAAAGAGCTTCAATCTGTCCCTGGTTTCCCTGGCGGTGATTACGGCTGCCGTGATCCTGACGATTCAGTCGAATATCGTCGTTTCGCTTGGCATGGTGGGCGCATTGTCCATTGTCCGGTTCCGAACGGCGATCAAAGATCCGATGGATCTCGTCTTTCTGTTTTGGGCCATCAGCGACGGCATTATCTGCGGGGCGGGCTTCGCGGTGATTGCCGCAGTTTCCTCTGCTGTGCTGACGGCGGTGATTTTTGTGTTTTCCCGTCTGCCGGACGTAAGGCAGCCGCAGGTTCTTTTAGTCAGCGCAGGCTCGTTGGAAGAGGAAGAGAAGATACTTGCGGAGCTGGATTTAGCCTGTAAGCGGTATGACGTAAGATCCAGGAACGTGACGAAGGATCGGTTGGATCTTGCAGTGGAGGTGCGCACGGAAAAGGAGCGGGAATTGTTAAAGGGCCTGATGCGGCTTTCCGGGGTGACTTCGGCGTCATTGGTTTCACAGGATGGGGAAGTGACGTTTTAGCGGAATGGCAGGGCATATGCCCTGCCGTTTGAACGGCGTAAGAGCAGCCTGCATATGATAATAAAAAAAGCAAAAGGCATTATCATATGGATCAGGTTCGGAAAAAATTGCGGGCGGATTACGCCCATAAAAAGGGGATCACCGGCCGCGGCGTGACAGTGGCCGTGATGGACACGGGGATTATGCCGCACCCGGATTTTGACAGCCGGATTTTGGCGTTTCGGGATTTCACCTATGGCAAGAAAAGGATTTATGACGACAACGGGCATGGATGCCATGTGGCCGGGATTATCGCGGGGAACGGGTCAATGAGCCGCGGGCGCTATCAGGGGATCGCCCCGGAAAGCGGCCTGTTCGTGACAAAGGTGCTGGACCGGAAGGGGAACGGTAACACGTCGCAGGTGCTAAAGGCGATTGATTTTATCATTGAGTGCCGGAAAGAATATAACATCCGGGTCATGAACATCTCGGTTGGGATGCTGCCTTCTGCGGACGAGGAGGAGCGGGAGCATTTGATCGCCGCGGTGGAGAAGGCATGGAGCAGCGGAATCGTGGTGGTCGCGGCGGCAGGGAACAATGGGCCGGATAAGAACAGCGTGACCGTGCCAGGCCAGTGCAAAAGCATTATCACAGTGGGCAGCATCGACGACTATGTGAAGCGGGGAAGGGGGCTAAAGAGCGGCTATAGCGGAAGGGGGCCGACTGAGTGCTGTGTGGTGAAGCCGGAGATTTTGGCTCCCGGGACGGCGATTAAGAGCTGCTCCGGGCGGGGAGGCGGCTATGAGGTGAAAAGCGGCACGTCCATGTCGGCGCCGATCGTGTCCGGCTCCATTGCCCTTTTGCTGCAGAAATACCCGTCCTTAACGCCTGCGCAGGTAAAGCTTCGCCTGTATGAGAAGGCGGTCGTCTTAAAAGAGGCGAGTGAGCGGGAGTATTGGGGTGTTGTATATTTAGACAGATTGTTGTAAAATAGAGAATGCGAAGTACATAGGATGAGAGGAGGCGGCTGCAGATGAAACGTGCGGTAAGTGTGTTGTTTAACCGGGTGTTTATCATTGCCCTGGCATTGCTTATGCAGTTTTCCTGGATGTTTTATCTGCTGTATGATTTCAGCATCCGCTTTACGTTTGTGGATTACGCGCTTCGGATTTTGGCTGTCATTGTCGCGTTGACAGTGGTGAATAATTGGACGAACCCCTATTATAAGCTGGCGTGGACGTTTATTATCTTGCTGGTCCCAGTCCTTGGCATTGTGCTGTATTTTACGTTTGGGAGGTCGCAGCTGACGAAAAAGACGCAGGCGCGCATGGAGGCCGTACACCGGGAGGTCATGCCGTGCCTTAGGGTGGACGCGGCCGCGGTGGAGGAGCTTTCAAAGGCGGATCCCGGAGTGGCGCGTCAGTCAAAGTATATCAGCGACTGGGCGCTGTTTCCGCTGTATCGGAATTCCAAGACAAAATATTACCCGTGCGGCGAGGTGATGTTTGTGGATATGCTAGGGGCCATGGAGCGGGCCGAAAAGTTCATCTTCCTGGAGTATTTTATCGTGGAGGGCGGGCAGATGCTGGAGGCGATCTTAGACGTCCTTGGCCGCAAGGTGAAGGAAGGCGTATGCGTACGCTTCATTTATGACGATGTTGGCTCCATCAAGACGCTGCCCCCTCATTTTGAGGAACGCCTTTTTCGTATGGGCATCGACTGCGCGGGCTTTAACCCGTTCCGGCCCATTCTGTCCGTCATCTTAAACAACAGGGATCATCGGAAGATACTTGTTGTGGACGGCCAGGTGGGATTTACCGGGGGGATCAACATTGCGGATGAGTACATCAATCAAAAGAAGCGCTTTGGCTACTGGAAGGATACGGGAATTGAGATCAAGGGAGAGGCGGTCTGGAGCCTCACCACGATGTTTTTGGAGATGTGGAATTACATCAAGCGCTCGTCAGAAGATTATTTTCAGTATCTGCCCGATATTTACAACAAAAAGGAGAACCCGGAGGACGGATTTGTCCAGCCATACGGCGATTCCCCTCTGGATCATGAAAACGTTGGGGAAAATGTTTATTTGAATATCATCAATCATGCGAAGGAGTATGTGTATATTTTCACGCCCTACCTGATTGTGGACAATGAGATGATGGTTGCGCTGTCGAATGCGGCGAAGTGCGGCGTGGACGTGCGGATCGTGACGCCGGACATACCGGACAAGAAGCTTGTCTTTTTGCTGACGCAGTCCTATTATGAGCAGCTCATTCAAAACGGCGTTAAGATTTATCAGTACAAGCCCGGGTTTCTCCATGCGAAATGCTTTGTGTGCGACGATAAGGTGGCGACGGTGGGAACGGTGAACTTAGATTACCGCAGCCTGTACCTGCATTTTGAATGCGGGGTGTTTTTATACCGTTCCCAGGCGGTGATGCAGGTGAAGCGGGACGCGATAGAAACCATTGGACAATCCAGGGAAATGACGCTGGAGTTCTGTAGGAGCCGCGGCATTTTCATTCAGGCGATGCAGTCTGTGCTTCGGCTGTTCGCGCCGTTGATGTAGGAAATGCGCCGTCTGCCCACAGGGCAGGCTTCGGCTATAGAGCGGGCAAAACGGCAAAGCAGGCCGCCTGGTTGAATATAGAATATACTTTATGTTACGAAGGGAGAAAACGATGAAGAGGAAAACGAAATTACTGATTTTTGCAGCGGCATTTGCCATGCTGTGTTGCGGGAAGGAGGCGTATGCCCTAGAGGCTCCGGCGCCATATGAGGCGGAGGCAGTGGATGCGGCAGGGGACGCCGAAGAGGGCGCCGCGGCGGTATATAGCGTGACGTTTGTGTTTAAGCCCAACGGAGGCGCAGGGACAATGGAAAATCTGACGGTCACTTCAGATTTGACAGGGGCGAAGCTGCCTGCGAATGCGTTTTTGAGGACGGGCTTTACATTTGCTGGCTGGAACACCGAGAAGGACGGCTCCGGCGTAAGCTATGCCGATCAGGCCGACGCGCTTTCCTTTGCGACAGAGGCCAATCATGGGAAGAAGATTACGCTATATGCCCAGTGGAAGATGGGCCTGCCTGTCATCACGAAGGTGAAAAAGGCGACGCCCGGCACGATTCAGGTGAATTTTAAGCAGGTGGCCGGGGCGGACGGCTATGAGGTTCAGTATTCCGTGAACAAAAAATTTAACAAAAAGAAAACGCTTAAGACAAAGAAGCTGGACAAAAAAGCGAAGAGCGTGGAGCTGATCGACACTACGCCGGGGAAGATGCATTACGTCAGGATGCGCGCGTATTGCAATGAAGGCGGCAAGCAGATATACAGCGACTGGACAGATTTGACCTCAAAGACCAAACTGAAGCTAAAGAAAGTCAACACGATCTCCAATACCAAGTCTATGATGAGCATTGAGGCGGACGTGGTATTGACCGGCAGCGGGACGGGATACCACGCCAAGCTGGTGATGGGGACGAGCCAGTCGGCGGTGTCCTATGGGATTCAGTATGATTCCTGCGCGGTCGCGCCCTATACCGGAAAAGCCGTGACATTGATTGAAAATGTCATCAGCAACGCGCCGGGCGGCCAGTCATACACCAGGCCAAGCGGGAAGTCGTTAAAGCTTGGCAAGAAATATCATTTGATGATGACGCTTGACACAAAGGGAAACGGGGCCGTTTATTTGAATTATAAGAAAATCGGCGGCTTCCAAAATTCCAACCTGGCGAAAAAGAAAATTCATGCGAGCGACCCCATTACGCTGCGTGTGGAAGGCTCCGCAAGGCTAAACGGGGATACCGTCAAGGCCACGTTTTCCAAGATCCGCTGCAAGGAAAACAGCAAGTTTGACGAGAACAGGCAGTGGGGCGTGCTTCAGCATATCACAAACCGCACGATGAAAATTAAACTTATGAAAAACGGGTCAATCGTGCTTCATGGGAAAATCTCGGGATTGCCGGGTGGAGGCGATTGGGACAATATGTATGGCGACGTTTCCGCAGTATGCAGGCTCTATTAATGTAAGAGGGGAATTTGATTGACCGCTCTAAGGCATATTTTTGCAAAGGGCTTGGGAGGGGAAGCTTTTGTCTTCCCCTCCCTATTGTTTTGCATAAAGCGGTTTGACAAGATCATTTTGTGCTTTCCGAGCTTTTGTGCGCTGCTTTGCTGTAGGTGCGATACGGCGGCTGTGTGTCTTTGCATGGCATTTTTGTGAAAATAGCCGAATTGAAGGTTCTGTTTGAATTCTCTGGCCTGATCTGATATAATGTATGAGATTAGGCATTTCAAGTGCCGGCAGGAAGGCTTACAAATTATAAAAAGGAAGTGTGGATATGGCATTATTGGAAAATTGGCAGAAGATTGCCTATAATGAAAAGGCGGACAAGCAGGCGCTGCAGCGGTTTTGGCAGCGGTATTTTTTGGTGGAGAAAGGGGTTTATGAGAAGCTGCTTGCGAACCCCGATGAGAAAGTGGAAGGCACAGTCAAAGAGCTGGCGGAGAAATACGGCCTTGACATCATGGACATGACTGGCTTTTTGGATGGCATCAATGACAGCCTGGTTGAGCCAAACCCGATTGAGACAATGGAAGAGGACACCAGGGTGAGCCTTGCGTTTGACAAGGAGAAGCTGTACAAAAACATGGTGGACGCAAAGGCGGACTGGCTGTATGAGCTTCCGATGTGGAAAGAGATTTATGACGAGGAGACCAGAAAGCGCCTATATCTGGAGCAGAAGAAATCTGGAACAGTGATCGTGGGAAAGAAGACCGGGCGCAACGACCCTTGTCCTTGCGGCAGCGGGAAGAAGTATAAGCATTGCTGCGGAAGATAGGGCAGCGAAGACATAGGGGAAAAGGAATGGCCGCCAAGGGCAGCTATTCCTTTTCTCCTATTTTCTCCCCAAGCCTCACTTTCGTCTCGATTCCCCTTAAGGTATTCCTTAATAGATCCGAATCCGGGCGGACGGCCCCTTTTTGAGTCAGCAGCAGGATGGTGGATCCGCCAAAGGCAAAATTCCCTTTCTCTTCCCCGCGCCAAACGCGCCGCAGCCCTTTCCGATTCTCAATTTTCCCCACGAACAGGGCGCCCACCTCCATCTGGAGCAGCGTCCCGAAATGGTCGGAGCGAAGCAGGGAGTATTCCCTGGCATTTTCTTTATAAATAGGAAAATAGTCATTTGCGACTGGGTTGACCGTATGTAAGAATCCTGGGATCCTCACATTTTTAGACACCGCCCCATCGTCCACAAAAATGTAGCGGTGGCAGTCGTCCACGCGCAGCCGAAAGAGAAAGGCATAGCCTTCGGCGTACCGCTTTGCCAGAGACGGATTTTGTAAGAGGCTTTTTACGGTATATCTGGTATGCTTGATGGTAAAAGCCGTCCCACGGCTGATGCGGTAGACGCTAAGCCTTCCATCGCAGGGGCTGATGAACGCGCTTGGCGTAAAGTCAATCTCCCTTGCGCCAGGACGCAGATTCCGCTTGAAAAAGTCGTTGTATGACGTGTATTCCCTTGGCTCGTATTCTTCCATGGGAATGGCGTTTTTTTTGATGAATGGGCCGATGAATAACGTTGACGCCCTTGTGTCGAGCAGCCTCCCCCCCAATTTTGAGACTGCGGGGGAAACGAGCGGGCGCAGCAGCATACGCCCTAGCGCATGAGAATAAAGCTGCTTTAAAAATTGATCCTGCATAGAGCATTCACGTTGAATTTTTCCGTTTCGGTCTGCGGTTAAGAGCATTTTTTTACCTCCCTATCTGTGACGTATGCGAAAAAACCTCCACCAGCTTTTCTCCACAAAGAGAAGCAGCGCGATTGCGACTGCGATGGTAAGGACAAGGATGAAGATTTCAATAGTGGTGGGCTTGCGGAATTTAAAGTTTGTAATGAACAGCGTGCCGACGGCTGCCACAAGGATATGTAACGTCGTTATAAATACGCTCCAGCTTGGGAACAGAGGGGACGCGACGAACAGGACGGGCAGCACGATCGCCATGGAGGTGATGGGCAGGCCCTGATAATATTTCCTTGCGTCGTCCGTCTCATTCTGCCGTTTTTCTTCTTTTACGTTAAAATACGCCAGGCGGATTAGGCCGGCCAGGCCGTAAAGGATCAGGATGAGGATGCCGTAGAATTGGCGCATCCCTATTTTGTAGCAGATGATGATGGGCAAAATCCCAAAGCAGACGATGTCGCACAGGGAGTCGATCTGAATGCCGAAGCTTTTTTCTTCTTCGGTCCGGTTCTTTTTTGTCCGGGCGATCTTTCCGTCAAACATATCGCAGAAGCCGGAAAGCGCAAGGAAGAACACCGCCCATTGCACATGGCCTGAGAGGGTGCAGAAAATCCCAAGGCTTGCCGATGCAAAGCTGATATATGTAAGTATTACCGTGTAGTCCCAAAATCCGATCATTTGCTGCCTCCTGTTTTTAACATTTTATCCAATTGTTTTTCGTAGACGGACCAGATGGGCGTCTTTTTTCCGATCCAAAAGCAGATTTCCGCCAATAAGACGCCTCCGATGACATCAATGATGACATGCTGCTTTGTAAGCAGGGTGGAGAGGCAGACGAGAGCCGCCATCAGGCAGGATGCGCCCCGATACCATGCCGGGACGTCTTTTTTGCCCCGGATGCCAATGTAGCAGAGCCAGCTCACCAGGCAGTGGATGGATGGGAACAGATTGTCCGCGGCGTCAATGGAGTACACGAGGGACATCACCTGATTCCAAAAGCCGTCCGGGCTTAAAGCAGGGCGGGTGTTGGTCGTAGGGTACGCCAGGAAAACGACAAAGCACACGATTCGGGAAAGGAAGTCTGCGGAAAAAAATTTGCATACCTCTTCCTTGCTCCGGCTCGCGATCAGAATATAATTGGCGGCCCAAAACAGATAGCAGCCCAGGTAAATGACGGCGGACGGAGGCCAAAACGGAATCAGACGGTCCAGGCCGCTTTCAATGTTGTGGTGCGGCCAGCCGCCCGCGATCGCCCGGGAGCCGATATAGACCAGCATATTGAACGACACTGCAAGCAAAAGTGGGGGCAGGCTGTAGCTTTTTATGTATTTCGTTCGGAACTTTGGTATTTTATGCATGATTTTCTCCTGATTTGAAACTTCTTAAAGAGTATATCAAGTTCTATCATTATATTCAATGGGATTCATGATATCTTAAAATTTTTTAAAGATTTTGGAAGAAATTTCTAAAGCGTGCGGGAAAATAGGATTCTGCGATAATTTTTAGAAAGCGCTTTACATCTTCTGCATTTTGCCGTATGATAATTAAAATAAGAAGCAACGCGTTGCGGAGAACGAGTAAGCTTAGGGCAATGCATCAGAGAGGGGCGCCGTCATATGACGCGCTGAAAGCGCCCTTGCAGGAACTAGCCGAATACCATCTCCAAGCGGCCTTAATCCGGCCCGGTGACTCCGTTATCGTCAAAATGAGGCTGCAGCTCCTATGCGGGAGAGGCAAACCAGGGTGGAACCGCGGTATGGAATATCGTCCCTGATGCACAGATGTTGTGCATCAGGGATTTTTTCGCTTTGTGCAGCGGCGTTCAAATAGAAACAGGAGGGAAAGGAAATGAAAATTACGTTAAAAGACGGTTCCGTAAAGGAGTACAGTGAGGCGAAGTCCGTATATGAAATCGCAAAGGACATCAGCGAGGGCTTGGCGAGGATGGCCTGCGCCGGAGAGCTGAACGGTGAGATTGTGGATCTGCGTACTGTGGTAGATCGCGACGCGAGCTTAAACATCGTCACAGCGGGGGATGGGGAGGGCCTAAAGGTCATCCGCCATACGGCGGCGCACGTGATGGCTGAGGCCGTGAAGCGGCTGTTCCCAGACGCAAAGGTTACGATTGGGCCAGCCATTGCGGACGGCTTTTATTACGATTTTGACGCAGAGCCGTTTTCCAGGGAGGATTTGGACAAGATTGAAGCTGAGATGAAGAAAATCATCAAAGAGGGCCATGAAATCACCCGGTTCACTCTCCCAAAAGAAGAGGCCATTTCGTTCATGAAGGAAAAGGGAGAGCCATTTAAGGTGGAGCTGATTGAGGATCTGCCCGAGGGGGCGGTCATCTCATTTTACGATCAGGGAGGCTTCGTGGATTTATGCGCGGGCCCGCATTTGATGTCCGCAAAAGGCGTCAAGGCGTTTAAGCTGATCTCGTCGTCCATGGCCTATTGGCGGGGCGACTCACAGAAAGCGCGCTTACAGCGCATCTATGGGACGGCGTTTCACAAAAAAGATGAGCTTGCGGCGCATTTGGAGAAATTGGAGGACGCAAAGCGCAGGGACCATAACAGGCTTGGCCGTGAGATGGGGCTGTTTACCACAGTGGACGTGATCGGGCAGGGCCTGCCGCTCTTTACCCCGAAAGGCACAAAGATGCTGATGAAGCTGCAGCGCTGGATTGAGGATCTGGAGGATAAGGAATGGGGCTATGTGCGCACCCGGACGCCGCTTATGGCGAAGTCGGATCTGTATAAAATCTCCGGTCATTGGGATCATTATACGGATGGGATGTTTGTCTTAGGCGATGAGCAGAAGGAGAAGGAAGTGTTCGCGCTGCGCCCGATGACCTGCCCCTTCCAGTATTATGTCTATAAAAGCGAGCAGCGCTCCTACCGTGACCTTCCATACCGGATGAGCGAGACCTCGACGCTGTTCCGTAACGAGGATTCCGGCGAGATGCATGGGCTGACCCGCGTGCGCCAGTTCACGATCACGGAGGGGCATCTGGTCGTCCGGCCGGATCAGATGGTGGAGGAATTCAAGGGCTGCCTCGCGCTTGCAAAATACTGCCTTGAGACGCTCGGGCTGGAGGAAGACGTGACGTATCACCTTTCCAAATGGGATCCGGACAACAGAGAGAAATACATCGGGGAGCCGGAGGTTTGGGAGGAGACGCAGCAGCATATGCGTGAAATCTTAACGGAGCTTGGCATCACGTTTGTGGAGGACGTTGGGGAGGCCGCGTTTTACGGGCCGAAGGTGGACATCAACGCCAGGAACGTCTATGGCAAGGACGACACGATGATTACCATTCAATGGGACGCGCTGCTTGCGGAGCAGTTTGATATGTATTACATTGACGCAAATGGGGAGAAGGCGCGTCCATACATCATCCACCGCACCTCCATGGGCTGCTATGAGAGGACGCTGGCCTGGCTGATTGAAAAATACGCAGGCAAGTTCCCGACCTGGATGTGCGCGGAGCAGGTGCGCGTGCTGCCGATTTCTGATAAATATGAGGCGTATGCCGAGACAGTTAAAAACGAGCTGCTTAAAAATGGCGTTGACGCGACGTGCGACAGCCGTTCCGAAAAAATCGGGTTTAAAATCCGTGAGGCGAGGCTTGATAAGCTGCCCTATATGCTTGTCGTCGGGCAGAAAGAGGAGGAAGAGGGGACAGTTTCCGTCCGAAGCCGGTTTGCCGGGGACGAAGGGAGCAAATCTCTAGAGGAGTTCATCGCTGCGATAAAAAAGGAAATTGATTCCAAAGAAATCCGCAAAGAAGAAATTTCAGGAGAAAATAAAGCATAAATTCGCGTATTACGCAATGCAGGCCGAAGCCTTCGATGCATATTTTTTGGAATCGGGCAAATACTATGTTCGGGCTGAATCGCTTTGCGGCAGAAGGGTTTTTGCCGTCAAAGCGGCTCGCCGCAGGCGCAGGATGCGCGCTTTTACGAATGGGTCAGGACACGATATGACAGGATTCGGCATTCGGCGCGCAAAGCGGCCAGCCCCTTCATGAATAGGGGCTTAGGGAGCGGAAGCGGCTTTGCCCGCTTGTCCCCGATTAGAAAAATATGGATGGAAAAGGAGATTGCGGCCATGACAAGATTAGAATGTTCTGCGATGAATTGTATGTACAATGAGGATAGGTATTGCTGCAAAGGCGATATAAAGGTGGAGGGGAAAGACGCGACGAACGCCTCCGGAACCTGCTGCTCCAGCTTTAAGGAGCGGAAAGGGAACGCAATGAGCAACGCGGTGCGTGAGCCAAGCAAGAATATTGACGTGGACTGCAAGGCATGCAACTGCGTGCATAATAAGGACTGTAAATGCGCGGCGGATCACATAGGGATCGGCGGCGGCAGCAACGCCTGCAAGTGTCAGGAGACGGAGTGCATGACGTTTTACTGTAAATAAGCAGGGACCCTGACGAAAGGCCCTGTCATGGGTCAAGTGAGCCGGAAGGGTAACCCTCCGGCTCATTTGAGCGTTTTTGGGAAAATACGGCAACTATTGTCGAAAAATGGAGAAAATTGTATGAGGATTCTGTTTGATTTTTGTGGCATATAAGGGTAAAATGTCTATATGGGAGAGAAAATGTAAAATTTGGTTGCACACGGGAAAGCCAGTGTCCTGCAAATATGCCTGCGGGATTATCTTGATAAAATACAACATGGAGAACGATATATGAGAGAATTATTGAGATTACAGGAAGCCATTGAGCGGCAAAGGAGCCGGGTAAACGCAATGGTTGAGAATGGAATGGATACGGAAGCGTTTATTAAGGAGAATAGAAAGCTGGATCAGTTGATTGAAGAGTACATAGAACTGGAGCATTCAACAATGTATCAGGCAGATTGAATAGAAAAAGTTGTCATATGGGCGTTTGATTTGTGCAATAAGCATAACAACATACGCTTTTTGGGGATATGTTGCCAATCTTAGAAGAGGATTGGCAGCATTTTTTTGTCCGAAATGCAGGAAAAACGGGGGCATTCCTATGGAAACGGGCCTCTTTTTGGTATGCCAAAACCCCGGAATTTCGTATTGCATTTTTTCTCAATATGGGATAGAATACGTATATCGTGGAGGAAAGTGGAGGGAAATGGCTTAAAGTGGGCGAAAGCCCCCAAAAGGGTTCCCTGATGGCAGGTGTCCGTTATGTTCATGGGAGAATACAACCATACAATTGACGCTAAGGGCAGGCTGATCGTACCATCCAAGTTCCGGGAATTATTGGGCAATGAATTTGTTGTGACAAAGGGGCTGGACGGCTGCCTTTTTGTGTATCCGAATGACGAATGGGCAAACATTGAAGAGAAATTCCGCAGCATTCCACTGACGACGAAAGATGCAAGAAAGTTTTCCCGGTTCTTCTTCGCAGGGGCCGCAAGCTGCGAGGTGGACAAGCAGGGCAGGATCCTCCTGCCCCGGGCGCTTCGGGAATTTGCGAAACTACAAAAAGACGTCGTGTTGGTCGGCGTCTTAAGCAGGATAGAGATTTGGAGCAAAGACAGATGGCAGGACGCGAATGCGTATGACGACATGGATGAAGCCGCGGAGCATATGGCGCAGCTTGGTCTTAGCATTTAACAGGCAGGTGGGCAGGCATGGAATTTCATCATACATCCGTCTTATTGGATGAGGCAATCGAATATCTGAACATAAAGCCGGATGGAGTGTATGCGGACGGCACCCTTGGCGGGGCCGGACATGCCTTTGAGGTCGCAAAGAGGCTAAGCCAGGGCGGCCGGCTGCTTGGCATGGATCAGGACATGGACGCGGTCAGGGCGGCCACGGAGCGCCTCATCCCCTATCGGGACCGGGTGACGGTCGTTCATGGGAATTACCGTGACATGGCAGGCGCCTTTGCGGAGGCCGGGATAGATAAGGCGGACGGGATTCTGCTGGATCTTGGCGTGTCCTCGTTTCAGCTTGACACGCCGGAACGGGGGTTTTCCTACCGTGTGGAGGACGCGCCGCTTGATATGCGCATGGACCGGACGCAGGCGCTTACCGCGGAGGACATTGTAAACGAATACAGCGAAAGGGAGCTTTACCGCGTGATCCGGGATTATGGGGAAGACCGCTTTGCGAAGAACATTGCGAAGCATATCGCGGCGGCGCGGGAAAAGAAACGCATCAAGACAGCCGGGGAGCTTTCCAGGGTGATTTCCGGGGCCATTCCCATGAAGGTTCAGAAAACGGGAGGGCATCCGGCGAAGCGCACGTTTCAGGCGATTCGGATTGAATTGAACCGGGAGCTTGACGTGCTAAGGGATGCGCTGAATACGATGGTGGATTTGTTGAATCCGCATGGCAGGCTCTGCGTGATTACGTTCCATTCGCTGGAAGACAGGATTGTAAAAGAGAGCTTTAAGGAGAATGAGGATCCGTGTACGTGTCCAAGGAGCTTTCCGGAATGCGTATGCGGCAAGAAATCAAAGGGCAGGCGCGTCGTGCGCCGTCCGGTTGTACCGAAGGAGGAAGAATTGCAAAGAAACGGCAGATCCAAAAGTGCGAAGCTGAGGGTATTTGAGAGGACGGAGTAAGTGAAACAGTCAAAAGGGAGTGGCAAATATGGGAAGTAAATCAGCTCGTAACCGTCACAGGAGCGAAATCAAGACGAATTATTACGTAGACGGCAATACGGTACGTCGTTTGGAGGGAGAGCCGGAGGAACGAAGGAGACGTCAGCTTGAGAAAGAGCAGGAGCAATTAAAGAGGCGCCGCCGCCACGCGGCGAAACGGAACCGGGAACGTGAGATGCGGGTCAATTTTGGCTATCTTCTGTTCTGCACGATGGCCATTGTGTTAATCAGCGGCGTCTGCGTGACCTATATCCGCCTGCAGTCTGACATTATCAATAAAACAAAGAGCATATCAAAGCTGGAGAGCCAGATTGTGGATTTACGCGCGGACAACGACGCGGCGATGAAGCGGCTGGAATTGTCCACGGACTTGAGCGCGGTGAAGCAAAAGGCCCTGGAATTCGGCATGCGGTATGCCGGAAAAGATCAAATTGTCTACTATCATATAGAAAATAATGATTTCATGAATCAGTATTCAGATATCCCGGAAAAATAATTTTGGGATGCAAGAGGCAGAGGCATGAGGAATAAAAAGCGAAACGTAAAAAAATTTTTAAGGAGGATGCAAAAGAAGCTGATCCTGATCTTTTTTCTGATTACTTCCGCCTTGATTGGCCTGATCGTCAGGCTGATGTATATTGAATATACCAAAGGGGATAAATACGAAAAAATCGTCCTGTCCCAACAGGAGTATGACAGCCGGATCATCCCCTACCGCCGGGGAGACATCGTGGACATTAAAGGGACGCCCTTGGCGTCCAGCGTGGACGTGTATAACGTCATTTTGGACTGCTTTGTCTTAAGCCGGAATAAGGAGGACATCGACGACACGATCGCCGCCATCACATCCTGCTTTCCTGACGTAAAGGAAGAGGATTTGCGGAAGAAGCTGAAAGAGGAGCCGAACAATCAATATACGGTCCTGCTTAAGAAGCTCCCGTATGAGGACGTGCAGAAATTTGTGGAGATGCAGGCGGACACGGAAAAGCATCCGCACGTGAACAAGGACGCCGTCTGGTTTGAGAAAGAATATATCCGCAATTACCCGAATGGGTCGCTGGCGGCGTCTTTGATCGGGTTTGTGTCTGGCGGGAACGTAGGGACGATCGGCCTTGAGAACTATTATAACAGCACGTTAAACGGATTGGACGGGCGGCAGTATGGCTACCTAAACTCCGACAATAACTTTGAGAAGACGATTAAAGAGGCGAAAGACGGGAGCATGATTGTGTCCACCATTGACGTGAACATCCAAAGGGTGGTGGAGGAGAAGCTGGCGAAGTTCAATCAGGAGAACACGGACGGCTATCTGACCGGGGACGGGAGCCTGCACTCGGCGGCGATTGTGATGAACCCGCAGAACGGCGACGTATACGCGATGGCGAATTACCCTACGTTTGACTTAAACAACCCCAGGGAGCTTGCCGCGTATTTTACCGAAGAGGAGCTGGCAGGCAAAAGCGAGGAGGAAAAGCTGGATCTGCTCAATAAGCTATGGGAGAATTTCTGCGTCACCTATACGTTTGAGCCAGGCTCCACAGTGAAGCCGATGACGGTGGCCTGCGGCTTGGATACGGGGACGATGAACGGCTTAGAGACGTACCTTTGCGACGGGAAGGAGACGTTTAACGGGAGTACGGACGTACATTGCTCCAGCAGGGCGGGGCATGGGATTGAGACGGTGGAGAAGTCCCTGATGGATTCCTGCAACGACGCCTTAATGCAGATGTCTTATGTGATCGGGAAGGAGAATTTTGACAGGTATCAGCATATTTATGGGTTCGGCCAGAAGACGGGGATCGACCTTCCGGGAGAGGAGAGGGGGCTTCTCAATTCTTCCCGGCAGGCGCTCGACTTAGCGACGAATTCCTTTGGGCAGAATTACAACTGCACCATGATTCAGGTGGCGAGCGCGTTCTCTTCCTTAATTAACGGAGGGCGGTACTATCAGCCCCATGTGGTGAAGAAAATTGCGGACGCGAAGGGGAACGTCATTGAGAACGTCGCGCCGGTGGTCTTGAAGAACACGACGTCGGAGGAAACGTCAGAGAAGGTCAAGGGCTATTTATATGCGACGGTGTCCGAGGGAACCGGGTCTGAGGCGAAGGTGAACGGGTACTCAATGGGCGGAAAGACGGGGACGGCGCAGAAGCTTCCGAGGGGAAACAAAAAATATCTGGTTTCTTTTATAGGATATGCGCCGCAGGAGGATCCGCAGCTTGTCATTTATGTCGTGATTGATGAGCCGAACAAGGAGGAGCAGGCGCACAGCAGCTATGCACAGCAGGTCGTGAGGGAGATTTTGGAGGAAATCCTTCCTTATATGAACATTTTTCCTGATGAGGAGCTAAAGGATCTTCCAGAAGGAGAGGAGGGCCAGGATGCGGCCGTGACCCCGCCTTCCCCCGAAGAGGGAGGGGATGTATTTGAGGAATAAAGAGAGGGGGAGGAGGGCGTAAGGCGCGGCGAAGAAAGAATCATAACCTTAGAAAAGCAGTAATACAATGGTAGAAAGGCGCTGTTGTAAAGGCAAACGTTATGTTTCGATATAAGACCTTCAATCGGAAGAAATCCATGATTATATTTTTGACCGTCCTGTTTGTCATGCTGTTTTTGGTGGGCAGGCTGGTATATTTGATGGTGTTCTGCTCGGAATATTATGGGAAGAAAGCGGAGGATCTGCATGAGAGGGAGCGTGACATCAAGGCGGCGCGGGGAAAGATCCTGGACGCGTCGGGCGTGGTGCTTGCCGCGAACAAGACAGTCTGCACGATATCTGTGATCCATAATCAGGTCAAAGAGCCGGAGAAGGTGATCGCGGCTTTGACGAAGGAGCTTTCTATGCCGGAGGAGAAGGTTCGGGCAAGGGTGGAGAAGGTCAGCTCTATAGAGCGCATTAAGTCCAATGTGGACAAAGAGACCGGGGAGCGCATCCGCGCTTATGGGCTTTCCGGCGTAAAGGTGGATGAAGATTACAAGCGGTATTACCCGTTTGACACGTTAGCCTCGAAGGTGCTTGGGTTTACGGGGGGCGACAATCAGGGGATCATTGGCTTAGAAGTGAAGTATGATGAATATTTGCAGGGGACAAATGGAAAAATATTGACGTTGACGGATGCCAGGGGCGTGGAAATGGAGAACGCGGGCGAATCCAGGCTGGATCCGGTGGATGGGAATGATTTGCGCATCAGCCTGGACTATAACATACAAATGTATGCAGAGCAGGCGGCGAAAAAGGCATTGGAGCAAAAGCAGGCGGATTCGGTTTCCGTCATCGTCATGAACCCTTCCAACGGGGAGATCTACGCGATGGTCAATGTCCCGGAATTTAACTTAAACGACCCGTTTACGTTGAATTTTGAGGCGCCGGAGGGAATTTCGGATGAGGAAAAGCAAAATCTGCTGAATGGCATGTGGCGCAACCAGTGCATCAATGACACCTATGAGCCAGGCTCGACCTTTAAGGTCATTACGACGACGGCGGCTTTGGAGGAAGGCGTCGTAAAGACGACGGATCAGTTTTTCTGCCCCGGGCATATTACGGTAGAGGACCGCCAGATTCATTGCCATAAGCGCACCGGGCATGGGGCGGAGGATTTTGTGCATGGCATTATGAACTCCTGCAACCCGGTGTTCATTGACGTGGGCCTTCGCGTGGGGCCGGAGCGGTTTTATGATTATTTCAGCTCGCTTGGCCTTCTTAAGAAGACGGGGATCGACCTTCCGGGAGAGGCGGCGACGATTATGCATTCCAAGGAGAATATCGGCCTGGTGGAGCTTGCCACGATGTCGTTTGGGCAGTCGTTTCAAATTACCCCCATTCAGCTTGTGACGACGATCTCCTCTATCATCAATGGGGGAAGGCGCATTACGCCGCATTTTGGCGTCGCGGTGCAGGACGGCGACGGAAATGTGGTGAAGCAGTTTTCTTATGAGGCGGCGGAGGGCATTGTAAGCAAGGGGACCTCGGACACGGTGCGCTATCTGTTAGAGCAGGTGGTGTCGGAAGGGGGAGGCAAGAACGCGAAAATCGCGGGATACTCCATTGGAGGGAAGACGGCGACCTCCCAGACGCTCCCAAGGAGCGCAAACCGCTATATTTCTTCCTTTTTGGGATTTGCGCCGGCGGATGACCCGAAGGCGCTTGCGCTTGTGATTATCAATAACCCGCAGGGCGTCTATTATGGGGGGACGATCGCGGCGCCTGTGGCGAAAGAGATTTTTGAGGATATATTCCCATACCTTGGGATCCCGTTTGATGAGGAAGAGGCTGCCAGGGCTGAAGCGGAAGAGGAGAAGCAGCGGTAACGGTGAAGCTTTGTGACAGTGAAGGCATAGAAGCTGTTACAGGACAGATGTACAGTATGTAGAAAGAGGGAAAGAGTTATGGCTTATCAGGTATGGGCGCCGGTATTGATTGCCTTTGCGATCAGCGCATTGTCAGGACCGGTCATTATTCCGTTTTTAAGGAAACTGAAAGTAGGGCAGACGGAACGGGAGGAGCTGAAATCCCATCTGAAGAAGGCCGGGACGCCGACGATGGGCGGGCTGATCATATTGGCGGGCATTTTGGCCACAAGCCTTGTCTTCATAAAAGATTATCCAAGGATTATCCCGATTTTATTTTTGACGGTTGGCTTTGGGGCAATCGGATTTTTTGATGATTATTTAAAAGTCGTGCTTCGGCGATCGGATGGGCTTTTGGCCTGGCAGAAGATGCTGCTGCAGATTCTTGTCACCGGGATTTTCACGTTTTATATTTTGAACTTCACCGATATCTCGCTTACCATGCGCCTTCCATTTTCCGGAGGGAAGTACTTGGATATTGGAAGCGCCGCGGTTCCGCTTCTGTTTTTTGTCGTGATTGGGGTAGTGAACGGAGTGAATTTCACGGATGGCCTGGACGGCCTGGCCTCCAGCATCACCGTGCTTGTCGCGACCTTCTTTGGCACAGTTGCGGTAGGAACGAACAGTGGGATTGAGCCGATTACGTGCGCGGTCGTGGGCGCCCTTCTGGGCTTTTTGCTGTTTAACGTGTATCCGGCGAAGGTATTCATGGGAGACACAGGCTCCCTGGCCCTTGGCGGCTTTGTCGCGGCCACGGCATATATGCTGCAGATGCCCCTGTTTTTGCCGATGGTTGGATTTATCTATATGGTGGAGGTCATTTCCGTCATAATACAGATTGGATATTTTAAGCTTACTCATGGAAAGCGCTTTTTCCGCATGGCGCCAATCCACCATCATTTTGAGTTGGGCGGCTGGTCGGAGACGCAGGTGGTGGCGTTGTTTGCAATCATCACTGCGCTGCTTTGCCTGGTGGGGCTTTTGGCGTTATAGGAGGAAATCATGAATTTGAAAGAAAAAAGAGTCCTTGTCATGGGGACGGGAAGAAGCGGCGCGGCCGCGGCGAAGCTGTTAAAGGAAAAAGGCTGCCCTATCCGCATTTATGACGAGGACAGGGAGCTGAATGTCGGGGCTTTTTATGAGAGGCACCGGGAGCTTAGCGACGTGCCTTTGATCCTTGGGATGCTTTCAGAGGAGGAGGAGAGGCAGACCGACATCCTTGTGCTAAGCCCGGGAGTCCCGACGGATCTTCCCGTCGTCAGCCGCCTGCGTGACAGGGGCGCCTTGATATGGGGCGAGGTTGAGCTGGCGTATGTATGCTCCAAAGGGTCGGCGCTTGCGATTACCGGGACGAACGGGAAGACGACGACGACGATGCTGCTTGGCGAGATTATGAAGCGCTGCTTTTCGGACGTGAAGGTCGTGGGCAATATCGGAATCCCATACACCTCGGTCGCTTTGGAGACGACGGAGGACACCGTTACCGTGGCGGAAATCAGCAGCTTTCAGCTAGAGACGGTCCATACGTTCGCGCCGAAGGTGACGGCGATATTAAATATCACGCCGGATCATTTGAACAGGCATCATACGATGGAAGAGTACATTGCCGCAAAAGAGCGCATTACGGCAAACCAGACGGCGGAGGATCTGTGCGTGCTGAATTACGAGGATGACCGCTTACGGGCGTTTGGAGAGTCGTTGCAGACGAGGGTGGCGTGGTTTTCCAGCAAACGAAAGCTTACGGATGGGCTGTATTTGGAAAATGGCGTGATTTATGCGGCAAGCGCAGGGACGGCAAAGAGGCTTGTAGCGACACGGGAGCTGAATCTGTTGGGCAATCACAATTATGAGAATGTGATGGCGGCGGCGGCTATGGCGCTTGGGTTTGGGGCTCCGATTGAAAAGGTGCAGGAGGCGCTAAGGGAGTTTGAGGCGGTGGAGCATCGGATTGAGTTTGTGGCTGAAAAAAACGGCGTGCGGTTTTACAATGACTCAAAGGCGACGAACCCGGACGCTGCGATCCAGGGCATCCGGGCGATGCAGTGGCCGACGCACCTGATCGGCGGCGGCTATGATAAGGATTCTTCCTATGAAGGATGGATCGACGCGTTTGACGGGAAAGTGAAGGAACTTGTGCTGATTGGGGCGACAAAGGAGAAAATCAGGAAGGCGGCCATGGAGCGTGGGTTTACTGCGGTCGTGTTGGCGGATTCTTTAGAGGAGGCGGTGGAAATCTGCAGCAAAAACGCTGTGCCGGGAGAGGCGGCTTTGCTTTCTCCGGCCTGCGCGAGCTGGGGAATGTTTAAGGATTATGAAGAGCGCGGCAGAAGATTTAAAGAGATTGTGCGCGGCATAAAGGAGTGAAGCTATGACCCGTGGGGCAAAAGGGGCGGCGGCTTATAGGGGAAAGGCGCCAGCCAGGGAAAAAAGGATGGAATATTTTGACTATACGCTCGTGTTCATCATTGTTTTCCTGGTTGGCTTTGGCCTGGTCATGCTGTACAGCACAAGCTCCTATAATGCGCAGCTGAAATTTAAGGATTCCGCGTATTACTTAAAGAAGCAGCTTTTTGCGTCACTTTTGGGCTTTGCAGGGATGTTTTTGATGGCGCATATCAATTACCACGTCTGGCAGCACTTAAGCGGGATGATGTATTTGGGAGCGATGGGGCTTTGCGTCGCCGTCATCTTTGTGGGGAGCAATTTAAACGGTTCCACAAGATGGCTGAAGATAGGGCCTCTCTCCTTTCAGCCATCGGAGATTGCGAAGCTTGCGGTGATTTTGTTCCTTGCGACGATGATTAACCGCATCCCAAAGCAGATGGGGAAATTTCGGACGGTAGTGAAGGTTATCGTGGTCGTCCTTCCCATTTTTGCCATTGTCGCGTACAGCAACTTAAGCACGGCAATCATCATCCTTGGAATCGCTATCTGCCTGATCTTTGTGGCAAGCCCCAAGTACCTGCAGTTCATTGTAATGGGGGGCCTTGTGTTAGTCAGCGGCGCCATCTTTATCGCGATGGCGAGCTACCGCGCCGAGCGGCTTAAGATTTGGCTGCACCCGGAGAATTTTGAAAAAGGCTATCAGACGCTGCAGGGCCTATATGCAATTGGCTCCGGCGGGCTGTTCGGGAAGGGCTTGGGGGAGAGCATGCAAAAGCTTGGGTTTTTGCCGGAGGCGCAGAACGACATGATTTTCTCCATCATCTGCGAGGAGCTGGGCCTGTTTGGCGCGATCTGCGTCGTGCTGCTGTTTTTGCTCTTGATTTGGAGATTTCTTGTGATTGCGAATAACGCGTCAGATTTGTTTGGGGCTTTGATTGTCGTCGGGATTATGGCGCATATCGCAATTCAGGTCATTTTAAATATTGCGGTCGTGACGAACACAATCCCCAATACAGGGATCACGCTCCCGTTCATCAGCTACGGCGGGACGTCAGTGGCGATTCTGCTGACGGAAATGGGCCTGGCGCTTAGCGTGTCCCGCGGAATACGACTGGAGAAGGTGTAAGTCAATGAGGAAGAGAAGAAAAAAAGAGTCGATCCGCCAGAGGAAACGGCGGAAAAACCGGCTGAAAATGGTGTGCTCGGTGATATTTTCGCTGCTTTTTATCGCCGCGCTGGCGGCTCTTATCATTTGGAAAGTCTTTGTCGTGAAGGAAGTCGTCGTAAAGGGCAATAAGCACTACTCAAAGGAGCAGATTGAGAAATTCGTCTTAAGCGACGAGCATTCCTGGAACTCCCTTTATGTCGCGCTGAAATACCGGTTTTTAAATGTGGAGGAGCTGCCTTTTGTGGATTCTATGGAGGTTTCTTTAAGAAATCCGCAGACGCTTGAGGTTTCGGTGTATGAGAAGGGGATATTAGGGTATCTGTACATATCGGCCATCAATCAATATGCATATTTTGACAAGGATGGGTTTGTGGTGGAAACTTCCAGGGACATCATTGAGGATGTGCCGCAGGTGGAAGGCTTAGAATGCGATAAGGTCGTCCTTTATGAAAAGCTTCCCTTGAAGGACAATGAGCTGCTTAGGGGGCTTTTGACGGCGACATTGGCGCTGAAAAAACACGAAATCGTCCCGCAGAAGGTGCAATTTGACGATTTTGGGAAAATTTCCCTAATTTATGGAGGAATTGAAGTATTGCTTGGGGATACGGACAGCCTTTCGCAGAAAATCTTAAGGCTCCCGTATATTTTGCCGGAAATTTCCGGAAAGACGGGAATTTTGCACGTGGAAAATTGGACAGAAAATACAAAAGACATCATATTCGAAGAAAGAAAATGAAAATTAATAAAATTTCTTATTGATTAATTTTACGAAAAACTATATTATATAATATAGGGTTTATTGCGACAGCATAGATGTTTTTTATAGACAGACTTTATGAAATGCCGGACGGCATGCATATTGATAAGATAGATAAATGAGAAAGAGAAATTAGGGTAGGAAGAGGGAGGAAACACTTTGCTTGAGATTAAAACGAACAGCGCGGATTCCAGCGCCAAGATCATTGTGATTGGCGTGGGAGGGGCTGGCAATAACGCGGTAAATAGAATGATTGATGAAAGCATCGGCGGAGTGGAGTTCGTCGGGGTGAATACGGACAAGCAGGCGCTTATGCTCTGCAAGGCGGCGACGTTGATTCAGATCGGGGAAAAGCTGACGAAAGGCTTAGGGGCAGGCGCTCAGCCGGAGATCGGGGAGAAAGCGGCGGAAGAGAGCGCAGAGGAGCTGTCCGCCGCGGTTAAGGGAGCCGACATGATTTTCGTCACCTGCGGCATGGGCGGCGGGACAGGAACCGGGGCGGCCCCGGTCGTCGCGAAAATTGCCAAGGAGCAGGGCATTCTGACGGTAGGCGTCGTCACGAAGCCGTTCAAGTTTGAAGCGAAGACCCGCATGGTGAACGCGATTTCCGGCATTGACCGGTTAAAAGAGTGCGTGGACACCTTAATCGTGATCCCGAACGACAAGCTGCTTGAGATTGTGGATAGGCGCACGACGATGCCGGACGCCCTAAAGAAGGCGGATGAAGTGCTTCAGCAGGCGGTGCAGGGAATTACGGACCTAATCAACGTTCCTTCTCTGATTAACCTTGACTTTGCGGATGTGCAGACCGTCATGAAGGATAAGGGCCTGGCGCATATCGGCATTGGCTCAGCGAAGGGCGACGACAAGGCGATTGAGGCCGTGAAGCTGGCAGTCGCGAGCCCGCTGCTTGAGACGACGATAACGGGCGCGTCCCATGTCATCATCAATATTTCCGGCGACATTTCCTTAATGGACGCAAACGACGCGGCAAGCTATGTGCAGGATTTGGCCGGGGACAACGCGAACATCATCTTTGGCGCGAAGTTTGATGAGAACATGACGGACGAGGCGACGATCACCGTCATTGCGACGGGGCTTGAGAATCAGGCGTCCGCAAATAAGATGTCAGGGTCACGGTCAGCGATGAAGACGCCTCCGACGTTAAAGGGCCTCCGTCCAGATGGATTTGTGGTAGGCACGCAGGCGAGCAAGCTGGAAGAGATGCGCAGGACGGGCATGGGAGGGACTCAGACGCCTCCGCCGTCTTCGACACCATTTAATTATGGCGGGATTAAGAAGCCGCCTACTCCGGAAAGCAACGTGAAGGCAAAGAATATTGAGATTCCGACTTTCTTAAAGAACCCAAGAAGATAAGGGAGCCGATAAAATGTTACATAGAGCCTCAGGCGTAAGCCTGGGGCTTTTTGTCGTTTTTTTGGGATGGATTTTGGGCTTTGCGTGCCGTGGTTTGACAAAAAATAAGCCTGCCTTCTTCTATAATGGCTGTTAGGAGCTTAAGCTGGAGGTGAGTGGTGAACTATGGATTCTATGCAGATGTGTTTTTCCTGACGAACGCTTATCTGGATTTTCTGGCCGTGTATGCGGTCGGGGAGATTCTCTTGCAAAAGAAAAAGACGCTTCGCTATCTGCTTTGCTGCGCCCTGTCCAGCCTGGCGGGCTGCATTTTATTTTTGTACATACCAAACTTTGACGTTTACGCGCTGTGCGTGCATTTTATGATAAACCCAATCATGACGGCGGCCTGTTTTTATCCGGCGAAAAAAGAGGTCTGCATCAAGGCTTACTGCCTGACGTATTTTGTCATCCTATTGCTTGGCGGAAGCGTGGAATGGCTGTATGTGACGGTGGCGAAGCGGCGTTTTTATGAGCTGTGCCTGCTTCTGTCTGCAGTTCCGGTCATTGCGTTTCTATTTATTTTACGCTGGAGACGGAAAAATGTGCATTGTTTTTATCAGGTAACGATCTGGAACGGAGAAAAAAGCGTGGAATTGCCGGCTTTGCTTGACACAGGAAACCGTTTGACGGATCCGTATGTCAATGCGCCGGTGCATATTGTGTCAAAGGGGGTGTTTGAGGCGCTTGGAGGGAACGTGGCGTTTCCCGTGCGCCTCATCCCGTTCTCTTCCGTAGGCTGCAGGCATGGGATGGTGGAGGCGTTTACGGTGGAGCGGGCGCTTGTCAATGGGGACGGGGCTGTGCATGAAGCGTCCCCGGCAGTTTTGGCATGGGCGCAGGATGATCTGTTTTGCGGCAGGCCGTATCAGATGATCCTGCACAGCAGCGTGGCAGAATCGTTTTTACAGAAGGAGGAGCGCGCCGGAGAGGGGGCCGGGCAGCTGCGGGTCAATTGTAAAAAATAGAAAAAGAGAGGAAAATTTATGTACATAAAAATCAATATTCCAGGAAAATTCCGGTTTAAGTGGATGCCGTCCATTTGCCGGATGATGTTTGGGGAAAAGAATGACATTCACTATATCGGAGGGGCGGAGGTGCTGCCGCCGCCGCTTGAGGCTGAGGAAGAGGCCGCCTGCATCAGCTGCCTGGGGGAGCATGGGGCGGAAACGGCAAAAAGCACCTTGATTGAGCATAATCTGCGCCTGGTCGTCTACATCGCGAAAAAATTCGATAATACCGGGATTGGCGTGGAGGATTTGATTTCCATTGGGACGATTGGCTTAATCAAGTCTATCAATACGTTTAACCCGCAGAAGAATATCAAATTGGCGACGTATGCGTCCCGCTGCATTGAGAATGAGATCCTGATGTACTTAAGGAGGAACAGCAAGACGAAAATGGAGGTCAGCATTGATGAGCCGCTAAATGTGGACTGGGACGGGAATGAGCTTCTGCTGTCTGACATTCTTGGGACAGACGAGGATGTGATTTACCGGGACATTGAGGCGGAGGTGGAGCATCATCTTTTGGGTAAGGCGATTGATAAGCTTTCTGGCAGGGAGCGCCTGATTGTGGAGCTGCGTTACGGCGTTGGCAGGGGCAATGGCAGGGAGCTGACGCAAAAGGAGGTTGCGGACCGGCTTGGCATCTCCCAATCGTACATCTCCCGCCTGGAGAAAAAGATTATGCGCCGGCTAAAAAAAGAAATGGTTCGATTCGAATAAAAAGACTGCAAAATTCCCCGAAATGTGTTATACTTTTGAAAGTATAAATGTTTGGGGGATGGTGCGATTGAAGCTGCAATTTTTGGGCGCCGCCCATGAAGTGACGGGGAGCTGCCATTATCTGGAATTTGGCGGGAGGCGTTTGCTGGTGGACTGCGGCATGGAGCAGGGGCCGGATTTATATGTCAATCAGGAAGTCCCGGCGGACGCGTCTGAAGTGGATTATATCGTGATTACGCATGCGCATATTGACCATTCTGGGCTGCTGCCGTTGTTTTACCTGAAAGGGTTCCGCGGGAAGGTGTTTGCCACGAAGGCGACGTGCGAGCTGTGCAGCATCATGTTAAAAGACAGCGCGCATATCCAGAAGTTTGAGGCGGAGTGGAAGAACCGGAAAGGCAGGCGCGCCGGTCAGCCGGCCGTGGAGCCGCTGTATGGCCTAAAAGACGTGGAGGATGTGATGGGCCATTTTGTTCCCTGTGAATATGGAACGGAAATTTCGGTGGAGGAGGGCCTTCGCATCCGCTTCGTGGACGCGGGGCATTTGCTCGGGTCTGCAAGCGTTGAGCTGTGGGCGAACGAGGCGGGCAGGGATGTGAAGGTCGTGTTTTCCGGCGACATCGGCCATGCCGGAAAGCCTCTGATTAAATCGCCGCAATTCATAGAGGATGCGGATTATGTGGTGATGGAATCCACATATGGCGACAGAATTCATGCATCTATGCCGGATTTTGCAGGAGAGCTTGCAAAATTGATTGAGGATACCTTTGCGCGGGGCGGGAATGTGGTAATTCCTGCGTTTTCGGTGGGCAGGACTCAGGAAATGCTGTATTTCTTAAGGAAAATCAAGTCAGAGCGCAGGATGGGCCGTTTTTTGGATTTTGAGGTGTATTTAGACAGCCCGCTTGCGATTGAGGCGACGAATATTTTTCATAAGAACGTGGCAGATTGCTTTGATGAGGAGGCGCTGTCTTTGGTTTCGCGGGGGGAGAACCCGATTGGGCTTGACGGCCTGCATATTGCGGTGACAAGCGAGGAGTCCGTGCGGATTAATTTTTTACAGAAGCCGGCCGTCATCCTTTCCGCCTCAGGGATGTGCGAGGCGGGGCGCATCCGCCACCATTTAAAGCACAATCTCTGGCGGCAGGAGTCTTCCATTGTCTTTGTGGGGTTCCAGGCGCCGGGGACATTGGGGAGCGTGCTGTTAAGCGGGGCGAAGGAAGTGAAGCTGTTTGGCGAGCAGATTTCGGTGCGCGCAAAGATCGTGAATCTGCCAGGCGTCAGCAGCCATGCGGATAAAGCGCACCTGACGGAATGGGCCGCCCATATCCGGCGCCCCAAAAAGATTTTTGTGGTGCATGGGGAGGATTCGGCCTGCGACGCGTTCGCGGCGCATTTGAGGCAGGAGCTTGGCGTGCCTGCGGAGGCGCCCTATAGCGGCGACTGCTATGACCTTTTGACAGGTAAGCAGGTCGCGCAGGGGACAAAGGAGCGCGCCAGGCAGCGGGGCGCGGTGAAGTCCCGGGCAAAATCCAACGCGTTTGCGAAGCTCCTTGCGGCGGGGCAGCGCCTGCTGTCGGTCATCCGGCGCAGCGAAGGGATGCCGAACAAGGAGCTTGGCCGGTTCGCCAGCCAAGTCAATTCCCTTTGCGACAAATGGGAGAGGTGACGCGGCGTATCAGGAAAAATGGCGTCTCTGTCTGTTGCGCGCCCAAAATACGCCGTTTTGCAGCTTATGAGAGGTAATTTCGCATGCTTTTCAGGGCGGATTTTTCCAGGCGGCTGACCTGGGCCTGAGAGATGTGGATTTCTTCCGCGACTTCCATTTGCGTTTTGCCTTCGAAGAAGCGGAGCTTAATGATGTAGTTTTCGCGTTTGTTCAGGCGCTTCATGGCGTCATTTACGGAGAGGGACTCAATCCAGTTCTCCTCCTTGTTTTTCTTGTCCTTGACCTGATCCATGACGTAGAGCGTGTCTCCTCCGTCGGTGTAGACCGGGTCATAGAGGGAGAGGGGGCTTTGGATGGCGTCTAAGGCGAATGCAAGCTCTTCTTTTGGGATGCCGGTGGATTCGGATATGTCCTGAATGGTCGGCTCCTTAAAAGAAGTCTTCGCAAGCTCCTCTTTGGCGTGGATGGCTTTGTAGGCGGTGTCCCTAAGGGAGCGGCTGACGCGGATCGAGGATGCGTTGTCCCTTAGGTAGCGGCGGATTTCTCCGATGATCATTGGCACGGCGTAGGTGGAGAACTTTACCCCGAGCGTGTCGTCGAAATTGTCGATGGATTTGATTAAGCCGATGCAGCCGATCTGGAACAGGTCGTCCACATTTTCGTTGTTGCCGGAAAAGCGCTTGATGACGCTTAAGACGAGCCGCAAGTTGCCTTTGATGTAGGTTTCCCTGGCGGCGGCGTCGCCAGCTTTAATTTTTTTAAATAATTCTTCTTTTTCCTCTTCCTTTAGGATGGGGAGCTTGGATGTGTTCACACCACAGATTTCGACTTTATAGACAGCCATGAGAAGACCTCCAGTTTTTAAGTAGTATTCTGTAACAGTGAGGGAATGGGATCTGTTACGTATATGTAAAGTCATTCTCATCTTTGTCTATTTTTATTCATGGGAAAACGAGGTGATAAAAGGATGAGAGACAGAATTGACGAATTGAATTTTAAGGAAAGATGCGCGCGCAGCATTGTAAAAGGCTATAATGTGCGCTATCTGACAAAAGAAGAGGCGCAGAAGCAAAAGGACGCGGGCGAAAAAGAGAAAGAGCCGGGCCAGGAGGCGAAGAAGCCAGGCGTTGACGCGGCGTTTCAGGCCGACGAGCGGTATGCGGACATCCCCTCGTCCCAGTATGGGACGACGGCCGTGGAGGATCCGGTGACGAAGGAGCAGATTCGGAAAATTTTGGGGGAGCGCAGCACGGACGGCGTGTTTGAGGCGGCGAAAGGGCTTAGCGGGCAGTGACAGGGCAGGATTGGGATGGAAGCCTTTGGAAGTGCCGTCCGGCAATGGGTTTTGGGACAGAGAAAGGAAGTGGGCAGTATGCCAGCATATAAGATGCAGCCAATATATGATGCGGAAAAAGAATATTTAAGCCTCCCGGAGGATGTCCGGGCGGAGCTGATTGACGGGAATCTGGTATACTGTCAGGTGGCTCCCTCACGGATTCATCAGGCGATGCTTATGGAGATATCTGCGGTGATTCGAAATTATATCCGGGGGAAGAAGGGGCCGTGCCGCGTTTATCCGGCCCCATTTTCCGTGAAGCTTAAGGAAGAGAGGCAGACCATCGTGGAGCCGGACATTTCCGTGATCTGCGACCCGGACAAGCTGACGGATCGCGGCTGCACGGGCGCGCCGGACTGGATTATAGAAATTGCCTCGCCGAGCAATGCCAGGCATGACTATATCCGAAAGCTGGGGCTGTATGCCGACGCCGGGGTGAGGGAATACTGGATTGTGGATCCGGAACGGGAGAGCGTGCTTGTCTACCGTTTGGGGCAGGAAAGCTTTCAGCTGGAGGCTTATACGTTTCAGGATCAGGTGAGGGCCGGCATTTATGAGGATTTTTCCATAGATTTTGCGGAATTGGAGTTTGAATGAGAAAAAGCGGCTTTGCGTTAACCGCGGGCCGCATTGAGATGAGAGAGGCAGACAAATGAGGATATCAGAGATTTTAAGCAGCGATAAGGTAGGGATTTCCTGTGAGCTTTTCCCGCCCAAACGGGGGAGCCAGCTTGAGAATGCGAAGGAAGTCGTAAGGGAGATGGCAGGGCTTAGCCCTTCTTATATGAGCGTCACGTATGGCGCGACGGGAGGCACGAGTGAGTACACAGTGGATCTGGCGGATGAGATCAAGAATGGCTGCCATATCCCCGCGCTTGCGCACTTGACCTGCGCATCCTCCACGAAGGAGAAGGTGCGTTCCGTCATTGCGCAGTTAAAGGAGAAGGGGATTGAGAACATCCTTGCGCTGCGTGGGGACATCCCTGCGGAGGCGGATTTTCCGCTGCCCAATCAGTATCGCTATGCAAGCGAGCTGATTTACGATATTAAGAGCCAGGGGGATTTCTGCATTGGCGGCGCCTGCTACCCGGAGGGACATCCCGAGGCGGCCACGATGGAGGAGGATCTGGATCATCTGAAGGAAAAAGTGGAGGCGGGATGCGACTTCTTGACGACTCAGATGTTTTTTGACAATAATATTTACTATAATTTTATGTATAAGGCGTTAAGGAAGGGCATTCATGTCCCGGTCGTCGCGGGGATCATGCCGGTGACGAACAGCGGGCAGGTGAAGAAGATCATCGCCCTGTCTGGAAATATGGTCCCGCCGCGCTTTAAGGCGATTGTGGATCGGTTTGGGGACAGCAAGGCGGCGATGCGCCAGGCAGGGATTGCGTATGCCACGGAGCAGATCATTGACCTGATTGCGAACGGCGTAAGCCATGTGCATATTTACACGATGAATAAGCCGGACGTGGCCGGGGAAATTTTAAATAACCTCTCTGAAATTTATGTGAGGGGACGCTAGGGCGTGCTGAGAAGCCATTTACTCTCTAGCGTTTTGCCGGATGCTCTTCCCAGGCTCTGGCGCGTCGCTTTTAGCCCAGGCAGATGTGCCGGATGGGCGCCGCGTTTTTAGCGCAGCCTTTTTTTCCATAAGATCCTTACGGACAGGACGGAGGTTAAGACCTGGCTTACGAGCATCCCGGTTAAGTAGGCTTTCAGGCCATACAGCGGGATGAGGGCGTAGACGAAGAAGATCCGCACCAGGCAGCCTAAGAGGTTTAAGGCGAACGGGTATCCCGGCATCCCAAGCCCATGCATGATGCTGGAGAGGATGGAGGAAAGGAACAAAAACGGGCAGATGAAGCTTAGCAAGCAGATGAATTTCCCGGCCAGGGCGTTGCCAAACAGGACGCTGCCAATCCAGTCCCCGCCAAACCAAAGGCTGACGGTGCAAAGGGAGCCTAACAGCAGGCAGCCGAAGATCGTCCGGTAAATGGTGAGGCTGATTTTCTTCGCGTCGTTTCGGCTGTCGGCTTCCGAGATGAACGGAAGGATCATGACAGAGACGGAATTGGTGAATACGGTGGGGAATGTGACGATGGACAGCGCCATCCCGGTCAGCACGCCGTAGACGCCGAGCGCGTCGGACTGGCTGTAGCCGAATTGGCAGAGCCTTGAGGGGATCAGGATGGACTCAAAGCTTGCGAATAAGGTGAGCGCCAGGCGGTTCATGCTAAGCGGCACGGAGTAGGTGAGCAGTTTTTTTCCGGGTGAGGAGACCCGAAAGTGATTCGCGGGATGCGCTTCTTGCGCCTGGCCCCGCTTTTTTTTGCCCCATTCCCCAGAGGAGATCAGAAGGGATGTGGCGCAGAACAAAGTGGCCCCGGCCTCGCCGAACACCAGTCCCCAAACGGCGATGGAGACGTCAATGGGCTTTCCCTGCTCTAACTGGATTTGATAGATGAGGAACACAAAAATTACGCGGACAAACTGCTCAATAAAGGAGGATGCGGCAGGGATGCCCGCTTTTTTTTTGCCGTAATAATACCCATGAATGCACGAGTGGAACGACGCCAGGGGGATTGAGAGGGCAAGGATGGGGATTAACGGCTCGCACCTTGGCTCAAGCAATATATTTGCCGCGATAAAAGACGAATAACGGAATAAAATCAGCATGGCCCCTATGGAAAGCAGGCTGGAGAGCAACAGGCCAAAGCGCAGGAGGCGTTTTGGCGCGGATGGGTCGCGTTCTTTGTATTCCGCGACGAATTTGGACAGCGACGTGCTGATGCCGGAGACGGTAATGGCAAAGCAGATGGTGGAAATTGGAAAAATGAGCTGGTAGATGCCAAGTCCCTCTGCACCAATTGTACGGGATAGGAATATCCTATAGAAGAAGCCTATGATTTTGCTTAAGATGCCGGCAAAAGAAAGCAGCAGCGTGCCAAAAACGACGGGGTTTTTGAGTTTGTTCTGGATCTTCACGAAATCACCATTAAGGATGGGTTTGTGCATTATATGAGGAATGGAGTGTAAAAATGAGTAGGATGATTTATTTAGATCATGCGGCGACCACGAAGACGATGCCGGAGGCCGCGGAGGCGATGGAGCCTTATTTGGAGGTTTATTACGGGAATCCGTCTACCATTTATGAGTTTGGGGAAAAGAGCAGGGAGGCGATAGAGCATTCCAGGGAGGTTATTGCCCGCACTATCCATGCCAGGCCGGAGGAGATTTTTTTTACTTCCGGCGGGACGGAGTCGGACAACTGGGCGTTAAAAGAGGCAGTGCATCTGCATGAAAGGATGCATGGCAAAAAAGGCGGCATCTTGACGACGCCAGTGGAGCATCATGCGGTGTTAAATAGCTGCGAGGAGCTAAAGCAGATGGGCTGCGGCATTTCCTACCTAAGCGTGGACGCTACGGGCCGGGTCATCCTTTCGGACGCGGAGCGGGCCATCATGGAAAGTGATGACGCGTGCCTTTTGTCCGTGATGTACGCCAACAATGAGATTGGGACGGTGGAGCCGATTGATGAGCTGGGCAGGATGGCGAGACGGCGCCGCATCATTTTCCATACGGATGCGGTGCAGGCGTATGGGCATCTGCCCATTCATGTGCAGCGGGAAAATATTGATATGCTAAGCGCCAGCGCGCATAAATTCGGCGGGCCAAAAGGGGTGGGCTTTCTCTATATCCGCAGTGAGATTAACCTTCCGGCGTTTGTCCATGGCGGGGCGCAGGAGAGCAACCGCAGGGCGGGGACGGAAAATGTGCCGGGCATTGTGGGCATGGGAAAGGCGGCGGAGCTTGCGCACCGCAGGATGCGCATGGAGCGGCAGAGGGTGCGCTATCTAAGGGACTACCTTGCGCACCGCATTCTGCAGGAAATCCCAGACGTGATGATGACGGGGAACCGGAAGTTCCGTCTTGCAAACAACGCCAGCTTCTGCTTTAAGGGAATCACCGGGGAGGCCGCCGCGATCCTCCTGGACACCCAGGGGATTTGCGTCTCGTCCGGATCGGCCTGCTCGACGGGGAGCCTAGAGGATTCCCATGTGCTTACGGCGGTCGGCCTTGGGGGAGAATGGGCGCAGGGCGAGCTCCGCTTCACGTTGGGGCCGGAAAACACGAAGGAAGAAATGGATTACGTGGCGGAAAAGGTGAAGTATGTCGTCGCGGACATGAGAGGGGCTTGACAAGCGGCTGTTTTGCGGGATATAATAGACAAAATATTTTTAGGAGGACTTTGGATGTTAATTGCGATTGTAATGGAGCGGGCTGCAAAATAAATATTGCAGGGAGACGATGGTTTTACGGTATCCGTCTGCCCATTTGCCGATGGCGTTTGCCGTTGGCAGTTTCGCCTTACAATTGCTGCATATTATGGAATGCGTGGAGGAAGACCGTGCATGATAGAGAGGAAACCATGGTAGCTATGCTTTTTTTGGCTGCCATGGTTTTTTTGCGCTGCAAGGCAGGGAGCGGATGAGAGGCCGGAGATGGAGGAGCAGACAGGGAACGGTTGGAAAGGAAGGGTTTGAAATGAAGACAGAGCAGCAGATAGAATTTGACAAAATAAAAGAACGATGGGCGCTCCTTGCCGTCACAGACTGGGCAAAAGAGAAGATTTTGGGCATGGATGTGATATTGGAGGAGGGCGCGCTGAAAAAACAGCTGAAAGACACGACGGACAGCAGGAAGCTTTTGGAGCTTTTGGGCACGCCGCCGCTGCAGGACGTGACGGGGATAAAGGAGGTCCTGGCGGCTGCGGAAAAAGGAGGATGCCTTTTCGTTGAGCAGCTTGAGCAGCTTGGCCAGGCGCTGGCTGCCGTCAGCCGGCTGAAGGGATATTTGAGGAAAGGGAAATTATATGAAAATTCCACCGCCTATTATGAGGAGAGCCTGATCGAGATGGAGGAGCTTCGGGAGGAGATTTACCGGACAATTAGAAACGGCGCAGTGGATGATTACGCCACGAAGGAGCTGCTGCAGATCAGGGGAAGGATCGCAAAATGCGAGGAGCAGATGCGGCAGAAGGCGGAGCAGGCCATGCGCGCCGGCCGGGAGTGCATGGCGGACAGCTTTTGCACGGTTCGGAACGGGAGGATTTGCGTGCCTGTCAAAAAGGAGTGCAGGGGCAAGGTGCCTGGCAGCGTAATTGACGCGTCCTCGAGCGGGAATACGCTGTTCATTGAGCCGGCGGGCGTAAAGAGGCATTCTGAGGAGCTGCAGCTTTTGAAAATAAACGAGGAAAATGAGGTTTACCGCATTTTGTATACGCTGACCGCTATGGCCGCAGATTCGGCTGAGAGGATGGCCGGGAATATCATGGCAATGGAGAAGCTGGATTTCTTGTTTTCGAAAGGGAAGCTGAGCATAGATATGGACGCGGTGGAGCCGTCCGTCAACCTGGAGCGGAGAATTGCGCTCAAAGGGGCCAGGCATCCTTTGATGGAGCGGGACAAAAATGTGCCGTTGCAGTTTGAGATGGGGAAAGGCATTCAGGGAATCGTCATTACCGGCCCAAACACAGGGGGAAAGACGGTGGCGATTAAGACGGTCATGCTTTGCTGCATGATGGCGCAATGCGGCCTTCATGTGACTTGCGAAGAAGCGGACGTCTGCATGAACGGCGCGTACCTTACTGACATCGGGGACGGCCAGGATATGGCGGAGAATTTATCTACGTTTTCCGCGCATATCAAAAATGTGCTTGACGCGCTAAGCAGGGCCAATCAGGAGAGCCTTGTAATTTTGGATGAGCTTGGATCGGGGACGGATCCGTTGGAAGGCATGGGGATTGCGGTCGCGATTTTGGAGGAGCTTCGTAGGAGCGGCGCGCTGTTTTTGGTTACGACGCATTACCCGCAGGTGAAGGAATATGCCGAACAGACGAAAGGGATTGTAAACGCGAGGATGACGTTTGACAGGGAGACGCTTCGGCCGACGTATCAGATGGTGATTGGGGAGGCGGGGGAAAGCTGCGCATTTTATATAGCGGAAAAGCTTGGGATGCCCAAAGCGATGCTGCAGGTTGCCATTCGCGCCGCGTATGGCGGAAAGGCGGCGGAAGATTTTGCGTATCAGCCGGACGGGCCTGCGGCCGGCCCAAAGGAAGGAATGCGGATTTCCCGGGTCAAAAAGAAAAAAAGCAGCCAGCTTTTTGGAGAGAAGTGGAAGAGAGGGGACAGCGTGCTTGTTTACCCGGAGAAGAAAATTGGGATTGTCTGTGAGCCGGCGAATGAGAAGGGCGTCTTAAGGGTGCAGCTTCCCGGCAGAAAAATCTGGATCAACCATAAGCGAGTGAAGCTTCACGTGGCGGCGTCAGAGCTTTATCAGGAGGATTACGATTTTTCCATTGTCTTTGACACGGCAGAGCACAGGAAAATCCGGCATGACATGGGCAGGAAGTACACAAAAGAAGTGATTTGCCAGGACGAATAGATAAGAGCGGGGGATTTGGAGTCGTTTTGGCTGTGCGTAAGCCTGGATTTTTGGTGCGCTTTTGGAAAGTCAAATTGGCAGTTATGCTTCAAAACACTTGCAAATAGGGCATAGTTATGCTATCATTTGATAGGTTTGGCGACTGCCAAAGCAGCAAACACGTATGCGGATGATGGAACAGGTGCCGGAGACGGTGTTTCAGGAGAAGAAGCATATGGAAGACAACAACCAACAGGAGGTAAGGAAATGAGCGTTATCACGATGAAGCAGTTACTTGAGGCGGGTGTTCATTTTGGGCATCAGACAAGAAGGTGGAACCCGAAAATGGCTCCGTACATTTATACGGAGAGGAACGGGATTTATATTATTGACCTTCAAAAGTCAGTAGGGAAAGTGGACGAAGCATATAAAGCGGTCGCGGACATTGTGGCTGACGGGGGCTTCATTCTTTTCGTTGGGACGAAGAAGCAGGCGCAGGACGCGATTAAGGCAGAGGCGGAGCGCTGCGGTATGTTCTATGTGAATGAGAGATGGCTTGGCGGCATGCTGACGAACTTTAAGACGATTCAAAGCCGCGTTAACCGGCTGAAGGCGATTGAGGCCATGGCGGAAGACGGCACATTTGACGTGCTTCCGAAAAAAGAAGTCATCGCGCTTCGGAAAGAATGGGATAAGCTGGAGAAGAACCTGGGCGGCATCAAGGACATGAAACGGCTGCCGGACGCGATTTTTGTCGTGGATCCGAAAAAAGAGAGGATTTGCATTCAGGAGGCCCATACGCTTGGGATTCCGTTGATTGGCATTGCGGACACGAACTGTGACCCGGAGGAATTGGATTATGTCATTCCGGGCAATGACGACGCGATCCGCGCGGTGAAGCTGATCGTTTCTAAGATGGCTGACGCGGTCGTGGAGGCGAATCAGGGAGCGATGGATACGGAGGCTGAGCCGGCGGAGGAAGCCGCGGCAGAAGCAGTGGAAGCATAAATAGATTTGGAGGGCAAACAGAAATGGCGATTACAGCGGCAATGGTGAAGGAGCTGCGCGAGATTTCCGGCGCAGGCATGATGGATTGTAAAAAAGCGTTAAATGAGACAAATGGAAATATGGACGAGGCGATGGAGTTCTTAAGGAAGAACGGCCAGGCGAAAGCGGAAAAGAAGGCTTCCCGCATCGCTGCGGAGGGCATTGTGAAGGTTGCCGTGAAAGACAGCACGGCGGCAATTGTGGAAGTGAACTCTGAGACGGACTTCGTCGCGAAGAACGAGAAGTTCCAGACGTTTGTCGGCAAGGTTGCGGATCAGGCGTTGGCGTCCAGCGCGGCGGACATGGATGCGTTCATGGAAGAGGCGTGGATGGAGGATTCCTCTAAGACCGTGAAAGACGTTTTAGTGGAGCAGGTTGCCGTGATCGGCGAGAACTTGAAGATCCGCAGGTTTGAGAAAGTGTCTGCGGAGAACGGATGCATCGTGGATTACATTCACGGCGGCGGCCGCATCGGCGTGGTTGTCGTTGCGGAGACGGACAACGCGAATGACACGGTAAAAGAGGCAATGAAAAATATCGCAATGCAGATTGCGGCTCTGAACCCGAAGTATGTTGACCGAAGCGAGGTCAGCGCAGAATATATCGCGCATGAGAAGGAGATTCTGCTGGCGCAGATCATGAATGACCCGAAGGAGTCCCAAAAGCCGGAGAAGGTGATCAACGGCATGATTGAAGGCCGAGTGAATAAGGAGTTAAAGGAAATCTGCCTGGTAGATCAGGTTTATGTAAAGGCAGAGGACGGAAAGCAGACGGTTGGAAAGTATTTGGAGGCTGTTTCCAAAGAAGTCGGCGCGAAGGTGTCCGTGAAGAAGTTTATCCGCTTTGAGACGGGCGAGGGACTGGAGAAGAAGAATGAGGATTTTGCGGCGGAGGTCGCGGCGCAGATGAATGCGTAAGGCGAAGTTTGCCTGGTTATTTTGAATGAAGAAACCCTTGTGAATGGTGTGGGAATGCCATTTGCAGGGGTTTTTGCAATTCATTCAAAGGGACTGGGAATGGAGCATACCCATTAGCAGATGAACGAAAGAGAAGATATTTTCCATTTTTAGAAGCAAATAAAGTACCAGTGTATACGAAAGATTTAAAGTATTGTTATAAAAAAGCTTATATGGAGTTACCACTTGACTTAATATCTTCTAAATATAAAGGGATATACAGATGTATGTTTATTGGAGAAGAAAAAGATAAATTTCATTTTGCTATATATTTTTGAAGGTGAATAATTCGGGTTAATTATTATATTTGTAGCAAACTATGTAAAAAAAGTATTTGAGGGTTGAAATAGGTTGAATTCATCCTATAAATTGGATATAATATAAGTATTATATGAGGAGGTATGGATGATGACAATAAATACGAATACAATGGTTTCTATTACAGAAGCAAATCAGAATTTTTCAAAAGTAGCAAGA
>CANTEO010000014.1 GCA_947652855.1 uncultured Roseburia sp.
AGAGCATTTCTACGATGAAGAGGTCTATATGCAAAAAATAGAGTATCCCCATTTAGAGGCTCAGCACAAGGCGCATTCCGCATTTATTGATAAAATCTCCAAGATTAACCTGGAAGACGTGGACGAGCATCAACAGGACTACCTGGAGCATATCGTCCAATTCCTTCTGGACTGGCTTACCGTGCATATCCTGCATATGGATAAAAAAATCGGCGAATTCGCCGCTGCAAACGGCTTTATCCAAACGCCTGACAGCCCATCCGAAGAATGACCTGGCGCTGCCCAAACAGCGGCAAAAGCTTGACAAAATATAAAAAAGCAAGCATTTGAAAAAATGCTTGCTTTCTGATTTGTCGTGTGCTATAATAAGGACATGGGGCATTAGCGCAGTTGGGAGCGCGCAACATTCGCATTGTTGAGGCCACGGGTTCGAATCCCGTATGCTCCATTTCGGAACCCTTGTTTTTCAAGGGTTTTTTTGATTGTGTAATCAGAAGGTAATCAAAAAGGCAATCACACATATGTTCAATTGTTACTCTTTCATTTTGTCAAGTTCTGTAAGATTTACGCCTGAAATTTGCAAAAAAACCTTCAATAGATACTTTTATCATTTCTTTTTCAGCCATACAATCACCACCTTCTATATGCTCCACTTATTTGATAGCTTCAGTATACCAAATAAATGAATTTGGCGCAAAGCCTTTATTAATTGTCAACGAATCAGGAAGGGTTATCACAGCCTATAATGAACATAGGAACTGACTCCACTACTTTTTAGCTTCCTTTTGTTTTATAAGAGCCTTGATGCGGATATGGCTCCATTTGCTATGCTTTCATGATTGTTGAAAACATTTGATGCCTTTTTGCATCTACTCACTGAACGACGGCCCACTCTTCTGACGAAGCACGTCATAAGCCTCCGTCGGAACGCCCAAATCCAGGCGCAATTTCTGCTTTGGATGCGGCGCGCTCTCCATTGCCGTCCCATTCTCGTCCCAAATCGCCTTCACCCGCACAAACAGATTCCGTCCATCCGGCTTCATGACCTCAATCTCATCGCCCACGCAAAATTTATTTTTCTGCGTAATGAACGCATCCCCGTTTTCCCCCACACGCTCCACATAGCCCAAATAGGTATAATTTTTCAGGTACGTATTATGGCCGTAAATTTGCAGAGCGTCATCCGGCTGCCCAAAAAAGAACCCAGTGGAATATTCCCTGTAGGTGCATTTTGAGATTTCATCCAAATACCGATCCCGGTTCTCTCTATAGCATTCCGGATCTTTAATGAAATCATCTATCGCCATCCGATATGTCCGCGCCACCGTCGCGACATACAGAATCGTCTTCATCCGGCCCTCAATCTTAAAGCTGTCAATCCCCGCGTCAAACAGCTCTGGCAGATAGCCGACCATGCAAAGGTCTTTCGAGTTTAAAATATGCGCGTACCCATCCTCGATTTGCCGGGCCGTCCCGTCCGTCCCGCTTTCCCTGACCGCATAATTCCATCGGCAGGGATGGGTGCATTCGCCATGATTGCCGTCCCTTCCCGTAAAATAATTGCTCAGCTGGCATTTCCCGGAACAGGCGACGCACATGGCGCCATGGATAAAGCATTCAATCTGCAGCTCATCCGGTATGCTGCGCCGGATTTCTTTGATCTCCTCAAGGGTCAGCTCCCGCGCGGCAACCACCTTCTTTGCGCCCATCCTGTGCCAAAATTGAAACGTTTCATAATTTGAATTGCTCCACTGCGTGCTGATATGGATCTCCACATCCGGCAAGATCTCTTTTACCAGCATCAAAACGCCAACATCCGAAACTATCAGCGCATCCGGCCCAAGCTCTTTTAACTGCGCGAAAAAGACACGGATTCGGCCAAGCTCCTCGTTATGGGCGAAAATATTAACCGCAACGTACACCTTAACGCCGTGTGCATGCGCAAAAGCAATGCCCTCCTTCAATTCCTGCATGGAAAAGTTCTTTGCCTTAGCCCGCAGGCTAAAGTCTTCCCCGCCCAAATATACCGCGTCCGCCCCATACCGGACGGCAATCTTAAGCGTCTCCAAATCTCCTGTTGGAATCAATAATTCCGGTCGCCTCATACGCATTCTCTCCTAATTTTATCTTTGTATTTTCAAAGCGCTCACGGCTTCTTAACAACGGGAATCCACACCTCAAACTTTGCGTCGTTCGGATCCGGATTCAAATACACCTCAATGTCCGGGGCGTCGGCATATTCATAGCCGGACGTCGGCAGCCATTCCGTCACAATCCTTCGCTCCAATTCCTGAATGGACCGGCTCGTCCCCGCGCCCGGAAATACCGCCCATACAGACGCAGGCACGATGTATTCCTCAAATTCTCCGCGCTCTTTCGTGCTGGAGACGGCGATAAAATACTTCCAGCTTTCGCTTTCCTCACAGGCGCTCACGCCTAAAAGGCCCATCGGCTGCGCATCCATCCTCTCCGCCAGCCTCTGCATCGTCCCATCCTCCGCCGCTTTCTGCCATAGGCTTGGCACAATCGTAAAATTGTCCTCTACATTGCTGTACAGCGGCGCAGAGATGCCAATGATTTGAAACGCCTCTTTCGCCTCAATCCGGTAATTCAGCTCCTGGCCGCCTTTGACCGCGACAGAAAATGTGATCGGCGGATACGACTTTACGGAAACGCCCTCCTTTTTGACTTGGGACGGGGCGACGCCATGGATGCCGCAAAACGCCCTGTTAAACGCCGTGGGAGAGCGATATCCATATTTTTCCGCTACCTCTATGACCTTTTCCCCATTCTGTAAATCCACCGCCGCCAACGACATTTTTCTTCTTCGGACATATTCCGATAAAGTGACATTCGCTAAATATGTGAACATCCTCTGAAAATGATATGTGCCGCAGCAGGCAATTTTTCCAAGCTGCCCATAATCAATCCCTTCTGTCAAATGCTCCTCTAAATATGCCATGCTCTGATTCAGCCGATCCACCCACTCCATTCCATTTCCTCCTTCTTTCCTCTTTTTCTGTCATTATAAGAGCCTTCCACTAAACTTTCCTCTCTATTCCTGCACAAAAAAGAGAGGGAGGCAAATGTCATCGTGTTCAGTATACTATCAAACCCTCTCGCTTTCAAGCTTATAGGGAAATCCTTTTTATAGATTTACGCGCCATCGGACGCCTTGGCTAAATCTGAAAAAGGATTTCCCTATAAGCTTTCACGCGCAACTTGACAATTTGACAACGGCATGGTTTAATAAAGGCAGTTATATGACTGACGGAACGTGGAGGACACCACATGAAGTATAACTAGCTAAATGCCGGCCGTCTGGGCGAACCGCCTGGAAATGCTGGCTTTTTTTGTATCAAAGCAACGTAAAAGAACAGGAGGAGACATATGGAACTGCTTTCACTCAAATCACTGCTTTCCGAAAACGCCTATCCGGGACGCGGGATCGTGATCGGAAAAAGCGAGGACGGCAAATCGGCCGTCGCCGCCTATTTTATTATGGGGAGAAGCGAAAACAGCCGCAACCGCATTTTCGCAGAGGACAAAACGGGCATCCGCACACAGGCGTTTGACCCGGCAAAGCTAAGCGACCCAAGCTTAATCATCTACGCCCCGGTCCGCGTCCTGGGAAATAAAACGATTGTCACAAACGGAGACCAGACGGACACGATTTACAGCCTGATGGACAGGCAGCAGACGTTTGAGCAGGCGCTGCGCACACGCGAATTTGAGCCGGACGCGCCTAACTACACGCCTAGGATCTCCGGCATCCTGCATATGGAAGACGCCTCTTTCAACTATGCCATGTCCATTTTAAAGAGCAACAACGGCGATCCCAGCTCCTGCAGCCGATTTACATTTGCCTATGAGCATCCCAAAAGCGGAGAGGGACATTTCATCCATACCTATATGGGGGACGGAAACCCGCTGCCAAGCTTTGAGGGCGAGCCAAAATGGATCCGGATGGAAGGCGGCATAGACGCATTTACGGACTCCATATGGAATGCATTAAACGAAGAGAACAAGGTTTCCCTCTTCGTGCGCTATATTGACCTCGCGACCGGGGCCTTTGAATCCAGAATCAAAAATAAGAATGAAAGGTAGGACGCTATGAAAGAGTTAGAGTTGAAATATGGCTGCAACCCAAACCAAAAGCCATCCCGCATTTATATGGAGCGCGGAGATTTGCCCATTCAGGTGTTAAGCGGAAAGCCCGGCTACATTAACTTTCTGGACGCCTTTAACGGATGGCAGCTGGTACGGGAACTAAAGGCTGCGGCAGGCCTGCCCGCGGCGGCCTCCTTTAAGCACGTCTCCCCCGCAGGCGCCGCAGTGGGCCTTCCGCTGTCGGACGTGGAACGAAAAATCTACTGGGTGGATGACATGGACATTGAATTTACGCCGCTGGCCAATGCATACGCCAGGGCAAGGGGCGCCGACCGTATGTCGTCGTTCGGCGATTTTATCGCGCTCTCCGACATCTGCGACGAAGCGACGGCCCTCATAATCAAGCGCGAAGTCTCCGACGGCGTCATCGCGCCCGGATTCTCACCGGAGGCCCTTGCGATCTTAAAGGCGAAAAAGGGCGGCAACTATAACGTTATTGCCATTGACCCGGACTATACGCCGGATCCCATTGAGCGCAAGCAGGTATTTGGCATTACATTTGAGCAGGGAAGGAACGACCTTACAATCGACGGCTCATTTTTCGACAATATTGTGACGGAAAACAAGGAACTGACCGAACAGGCCAAACTAGACCTTGCGATTTCTATGATCACGTTAAAATATACCCAGTCCAATTCCGTCTGCTACGTTAAAGACGGGCAGGCCATCGGCATTGGCGCAGGCCAGCAGAGCCGCATCCACTGCACGCGCCTGGCCGGGCAAAAAGCGGACAACTGGTTTTTGCGCCAGTCGCCAAAGGTATTGAGCCTCCCGTTTTTAGACGATATCCGGCGCGCGGACAGGGACAACGCGATCGACCTCTATATTGGAGACGATTTTATGGACGTGCTTGCCGACGGAGCGTGGGAGCGGATTTTTAAGACGAAGCCGGACGTTTTCACAAAGGAAGAAAAACGCGCCTGGCTGGATCAAATGACGGGCGTTACGCTTGGATCCGACGCATTTTTCCCATTTGGGGACAACATCGAGCGCGCGCACAAAAGCGGCGTGAGCTATGTGGCGCAGCCAGGCGGCTCCATCCGCGACGACCATGTCATCGCAACCTGCAATCAATACGGGATGGTGATGAGCTTTACGGGCCTTCGGCTGTTCCATCACTAATTGCAAAAAGAACCTCTATAAGCAAAAACAGGAGTGGATGGCGGCAAATTCACCTCCACTCACTCCCGTTTCTGCTCAATTCTTTTTTACATACATCTTTCCAAAGACAATTTTATGTTTCCAGTTGGGTCGTTCGTCGTCTGTTGATACGAATAAGAAAATGTGTCTTCTTTCACATAATAGCCATTCCGGTATACAACCGCCCGGTATTTCGCGTCATTGTTATAAACCTTAAATGTCACTTTACGGCTGTTTCCTTCCCCTGCTAAGTCAGTTTCGCCCTTGTCGCAATAGTACGCAATCGGCAACTGAGTATTTGCGTCATACAGCACAACCATGTCATAAGATCCGTTTCTCTCCAGTTCATCGTCAAAGCTATAGGAAACCGTAATCTCACGCATAAATTCGATCTGGTTCGTTTCTAAAGCAATTTCAAAAGCATACGAATACCTCCCTATGCTGTCAAGAACCACAAAATACCCAAGCGCGTCATTATCCCCCAAAAACGTTTTACTGACCTCACGAAGCTCAGTCTGCGCGTCCTGGCTGATCACCATCATTTTTGTCTGCGCAAAAATCGCATAATGCCCAATTGCGACCTCCGCGTCTGTTTCCCAGTAAATCCGGTCATTTTCGTTTTGACGCATTTCATATCTGCCGATTCCCGCCAAATTCCTTCCCAAATCTCTCACAAGCCCCTCATACAGCTCACGCATCCCATCTGCAAACCGGCCCTCCATCATTTCCTCTGTGGGGCAGTCAAGCGGCGAAGCGATATAATACGCTGATCTCTCATATGCATACGCCTTTGCGCCGGAGGGCAGGACCGAGGCATTGCTGCCATATTCCCCATTCATCCCTATTGGATTTTCCTGCAAAATCACTGCCGAAATTGTCGCTCCTGGCTTATTCCCCGCCGTCACGTTAACGCTGACGCCCTCACATCTGCCGTCCGTGACTGCAATCTCTTTCTTTGTCACCTGAAATTTTGTCCCCTTGTCACTTCCACACATACTGCAGCGGGCCAACAGCGTATAGTTTCCATCCCCTTCAATCGACGCATTTATCCCATCCACAAATTGAAACGCTTTTGTGTCTCCATTGACGTCCCCGCAGCCCATGCGCGCAATGCCGCATAGCCGCTTATTCGCATCATACAGATAAATGATTGCGTCAATGGTATCTGCCTTATCGTCCACCACCGCATTGCCTTCCGTATCCGTCAATGTCCCGCTGATCCTCTTTTCCCCAATCATGCTGTAGCACGGTATGCCGCTGTCCTTATCCGTTTCTTCGTCATACTGATATACGACCGTCTTCTCCCCATACTGAATCAGCCCAAACGCCTCTTCGTAATTTGTCGCATACCCACTCACTTCAACCTTTATAGAATAATCATTTCCCTCTTCCAGGCACTTAAACTCCTCTGCCGTGTCTGGAATCTCGATCCGAAAGCATCCCCCTTCTGCCGCTATGGGCTGGCCTTCCTCTTCCACTTCATATGTCCCAATCAACGCATTCCCCTTTTTTAAAGTGACCGACTCTACGCAAATAGAAGAATCCACAATTTGATCAAACGCGCTTAACGGAAGCTCCACGCAGTTGATGTTCGCTGTCCCCTTCACCCTGCAGTCGAAAATCGCTGTTCCCGTCGCGTCAGCCCGAATAAATAAAATCTCATCTTTTTTCACAAACGCGCCTGTCTGCTGATCCAGCATCCCCAAAATCATATCTCCCGTCAATTGCATACAGTACTGCTTTCCCTGCTGCAGCCTGCCCAATCGCATACTATGCAGAGCGCTGACACCCGACGTGTCCTTTTGCACCGTCATGCCGTTTTGATTGCTCGCCTCATCCCTGGAGCTGCGCAAATACACCCGCACGTCACCTTCCATCTGAAACACGTCATACACGACAGACTCTATCTGCTTTGTCTGTACTGGCGTTCCCTTCCTATCCAACACCCTAGTCAGCTTACTCCCTGAACTTTGCGACGCCTCCAGCTTTTTCATGGAAACGGAGCCGGCTTCAATAAATGTCTGTGTATGAATTTCCTGTATAAATGGTATGGTGACAACACACCGACTGTTATCAATAGCCGCCGCTCCGTCAGAATTTACATTTACTGGAACAATCGTGTACGCGTTTATGCCATCGTCCACAACGAAATAATAAATTCCTTCTGTCAATGTAGGCTTTGCGCTATTTGCGCCAAAGAATCCCGACGCGGTCAGATCTCTGGCCGTTTCCATTTGACTTCTTTTCACTCCCCCTTCCGAAGTGTCCACAAGCGAATCGGAAAACTCTTCTTCTTTTAAGACGGTTATTCCGTCCGGCGCGATAAAGAACAGCCTATATCGGGCCATTCCTATCCCGCTGGCATTCCCTGTCACATTTGTCGCCGCCGTTTTATTGACAATGTCAGGCTGCGCTTTTAAATTTCCCGCAGACCCTGCCTCCATATATTTCTCATTATCCCAAGAAATTTGGTATCGGAACTCCTTTCCATTATTTATATTGACATCTGTATAAGTCTCCGGCGTTTTTTCTAAAAGGATATCTCCTAAGCTGGTAGACGCCTGCCTCGCGTTCAATGCCTTTTGGGTTCCGGTCGCCTCTTTATAAACATCCGACAAATTTTCTGACGTCACTGGCTTTTCTGCCACCACACGATAGGAACAGGCCGCATCATTGCTCAGACAATAGATGTCGCCCGCCTCAAACCGATGTATGTACGGCGGCAAAGCGCCTTCCCCCGAATACCCGTCCACATTCGCCTCACTGTTCTCAAACACATACCTTCCCTTTATCTCAGGCTCATCACTGGATATCGTCTCTGCAATCGTGGCCCATTCGGAATCGCCTTCTTTCCGCTGCAGCTTTACAGTCGCGCCGCCAAGCGCAGAAACCGCGCCGTTCTCCCTTCCTTTCACGTAGCCATATAGATAAATTTCCTCTGACTTTTGCTCCTCCATCACAAAGTTCACCGCAACTTTTTTTCCTGCGGACACGTCCATTTTTCCACTATAAGACGCATCCCAATATGTGCCAGTCGGATCTGACGCGACCACATCGGATACCCGGCTGGTGCCCAAATCAATAAAATAATAGCCGTCACTGTCAGTCGTCGCATTATAGTTATTTCCCACCCTGATCTGCATACCAGGCAGCCTGGCCCCTATCTTGTTGACTACATATCCCTCAATGCTTTGCGACGTCGCCGTCTCACGGTAAGAGGTCTTTGGATATTTCTCCCCATTCTCATCAGGATATCCCACAAACCGGATGAGGGCAAGCGACGGGCTGACCAAATGATAAAGCCCTGTCGCCGCATTGTTCCTTGTGACAAGCGGGCATGGAGCCACTGCGCTGCTTTCATCCTTTCCAGCCTCATATATTTCCGTTCGGAATGTCAGCGTAGCCAAATGCGGATCAGAGGCCGCCTCGCACTTCTCACAACGCAGCAAAACTTCTCGCCCCTCATCCCCTTCTTTCCTTAAAATAATCCTGGCAGCGAGCAATGAAGAATCCTCCGACGTACTGACCTCATTTTGTGATTCCAAAGACACGCTCATTGACACCGTAAAAGAAAAGCTCCCGTTGGCGCTTACGTGCTTGACAACTCTTCCTATTGTCTTTGGGTCTGCAAGAATCGTGTCTTGACGAACCGTCACAGTAAGCCTCTTTTCCATGCCGGAACCATCCGTCGCAGACACCAAAATTTCAGCCGTTCCGGCCCCTAACGCGCTCACCTCCACCTTATTCCCATCTAAAAGCGCAATGGAGGCTACTTCCCCGCCTTCCTCTGCCGGCTGCTGATTTTCCACTGTAAAACGGAATGCCTTTACCGTAGCATTTTCATTCACAGGCCTCGCCTCAAGCAAAAAATCCTGTCCCACATACAGCTCCTTTGCCTGCGTTTCTCCTGACTCATCGAAAGGCAGCAGATGGATGCCCTCTACCAGCTCCGCATACGAGGTCAAAAGCTCCTGCCCTTCCTCAGATCCATCTGCCAAATTTCCATCAAACGAAGCAATGCGGTAGGTAAGCGCGCCAGTCCCCGAATCCAAAATGACATGGCCAACATTGCCGACGCGAAACACTGCCGTGCCATTCTGGCTGTCGTAGCTGCCTTCCACATACTCCGCGTCAAACAAATACTCTTCTGACCTTAAGCCAAATGACGATCCTGTCAACTCTTCTTCCAGCACCGCATTCCCTGAGCCTTTCATAAGAGATACTGTCAGCTCATATATATGCTCCCCAGTTTTTCTAATCGGCGTCGGCTGGCTCACCAAAATACGGTCTATATTCACATAAAACAATACTAAATCCGTGACGTTGGATTTATCCCCCACAGAAGACACGGTCATAGACGCAATGCCGTTTTTCTTACTTATGACGCGAACTTTTCCGCCTTCTATCTCCTCAATCTCCAATACGCTCTCGTCTGAGCTCTCAAACGAGACTTCCGCCCCGATATCCGACCTTGCTTCAAACTCCTGCGTGTCCCCCACATACATTTCATAAGCATTTTTCTCTTCCAAATAGACAGCGTCGCCTTCTAATGGGGTGATCTCGAACTTTGACGTCTGCTGCCTTACTTCAACTGTGCAGGATGCCTCAAACCCTCCATTTTGCGTCCTTGCCGTTATGACCGCCAAACCGGGCTTATGCGCCGTCACTTCTCCGCTCATGCTCACAGACGCAACCTCTTCCTGGCTGGATGTGAAAAAAACCTCTGTATTCGACGCGTCTTCCGGATAGACAATCACCTCTAAAACCGCCTTATCATTGGGATATAATCTGACGCTGTCGGCCTTTAGCCGCACTTCCGTCACCTCAGTCACCACAGTCACCCTACAGACTGCGGCAATCCTTCCACACCTGACGGTAATCTCCGCCGTCCCGTTTGCAACTGCCGTCATTAAGCCTTGGCTGTCCACAGAGACGATCCCCTGATCCGAACTGGAATAAGTGACCTTCTTTTCCGTCGCGTTCCCTGGCAGCACGGTAGGCACCAATTCCGCGCTCTGCCCTTTGTTCAGGGTAACGGCCTCCATATTCAGCTTGATCCGTTCTGCCGGGATTTCCCTTACAGCCACCATGCAATGCGCCGACTTCCCTCCCACGGACACTGTTATTTTCGCCGTTCCGCTTGCCACGGCCCTCACAAGCCCCGCTGCGCTTACCGCCGCGACTGCCGGATTGGAGCTTGAAAAAAGCGCCTCCCGATTGCCTTGGCCCGCCGGACGGACATTCGCCTTAAGCTGCGCCGATTCCCCCACGGCCATAGAAAGCGAAGCCGGGCTTAGGGTTACAGAAGACACCAAAGCCTGCCCCGTCGAATCCGCATTCACAACTTTAACCTTCATATAAACTTTCTTCGATTTATTATTTTTCCCTTTTACTGTCGCGGTGATTTTTGCCTGCCCGGCTTTTTTCGCCTTCACCTCGCCCTTTTTGGTAACTGACGCAACCGATTTTTGTGAAGAATAGTAGGAAATGCTTTTCACAGCGGCCGCCGGCTTGCCCACTGCCTTGACCGTAATTTTCTTGCCCACCTCCATTTGATAAGTCTTTTTGGCATAATTCTTATTCCCAACTTTGATAGCGACAGACTTCACGCTCCTTGCAGGAGCTGCAAAAGCATTATATTCCACACCGGAACACAGCATGGCCGCAACAGCCATAAGACATATAAAGCGCTTTATCCCACGTCTCATCCTCTCTGCCTCCTTCACATATTTCACATCCGCTTACGCTATTTTACCCTCACCTTTTTTTTCTTGCTCCATGGACTGTAATAAGGCTTCTTCTTAACATATTTTATCGTGCGTAGCCGCGCATAAAACACTTTGCCGCTTGGACAGTCTTCTATCGTCAGCTTTTTCTTTGAATTGCCGCATTGTAAGGTCATTTTTTCTTTATATGTAGAATTAAGCCAAATCTCAATTTCATATTTATCCACAGCCTTAACCTTGCTCCATTTCAGCTCAACCCATTCAGAATAGGGAGAAGTAAAGCTTTTTATCTCTACAGCTTTTGGACGTATCTTAATCTTTACTTTTTTCTGAGCCTTCCGATATGCCGCGGTCTTAGACGCCTTAACCGTAATCGTTGTCTGTCCGCAGCTTTTTATAAGAACCTTTCCTTTAGAAGAAACCTCCGCTACTTTTTTATTGCTGCTGTTATAAGACAGCTCCCCATTCCCGTTTGACTTTGCCTTTAACGTAAATGTTTTTCTCCCATATTCCAAGGCATAAAAGGACTTCACGCCCAGAATTTCCTGATCCTTTATTTCAATCTGATTCCCCGATCCTATATTTCCGTTCTCTTCTTTGCCCGACCCATTATTGTCCGAAATGCTCCCGTTACCCTGACTGTTTTCCTGCACGATAAGGCGCGCCCGATTGCTCGTCACATGGTAGATGCCATTGCTGACCTCACAGTAATAATATCTCCCATTCAACCCCGCAGTGACCTCATTTGCAGGAATTTCAAGCCTCGGCGTCACAGCTCCCTCAATCTCATTCCCCTTCTCAGATATGCCCTGCGCCCAATGCCACTGATATGTATAGGCATCCGGGACTCCCTGAGACGCCTGAACCGAAAATGTGACGCCTTCTCCACTCTTCACTGTCACATCATTTAATCTGCTGACGGTCGGCGCCACATAAATGATCTCTTCCTCCTCCTCCACTGTCAGAAGGGCATAATTGCTCATTACGTCATAAACGCCATTGCTGACCTGACAATAATAATATCTTCCGTCCAAATCCATTGTAACTTCCTCCGCGGATATAACATACCTCGAAGAAGTCGCTCCCTCAATTTTTTCCCCTTTTTCCAATTTAGAAGATGCCACATACCACTGATATTCATAAACATCCGGAACGCCAGAAGCCGCCCAAATGATAAATGAAGCTTCTTCTCCCACTTTTACTGTAACATCAGGCACTTTGCTGACAGTCGGCGCCATGTAATCAGCCGCAAGCGCCTCTCCACCAGCCATGCAAACAGATATCAAAACCCAGAAAAAAACAAAAATATTCACGCTTCTCTTTACGTTATCCATAACTGTTTCCTCCCAATACGCAATGGAACTGCGGTTCTAGTTTGTTGTTAGCCATTTAGCATCCGCTTCCTTTTCTGGTGGGGGGTCATCGGAATTAGTCACAGGGATTGTAGGTTCCTGATTAGAATCAGCGTTATCTTGCGCAGGAGGCTGTGGCTGCGGTCCCACATCCTGGTGATCTACTGCTTCTGAAGCTTTCTGACCCTTCGTTCCGCTCGATTTCTTCTCCTCCTTAAGCGGCTCGGCTCCTTTACTTACCCCAAGCTCCACTTTTGTTTTTTCCTTAACCATTTGGCCCCCCTCTTCACTTTGCCAAATGACAATCCCCTCGCCAACTGTCTTATGAAACTCCTTTACGCATCTGTATGTGAGGCCAGCCGCCTTCAGCTTCTCCTGCGCCTCCTCCAAGGTAAGCCCTACCACTTTTGGCACTTCTATTTTTTTTATCCCGGATCTGACGTTGAATTCCACTTTCGTCCCTACCGGCATTTTCTCCTCCGTCGGCAATTTCTCCTCTGTCGGCAATTCCAACTCTGTCGGCAGCTCAGTCTCTGTCGGCAGAGGCGCGTCGCTAAAGAATGCTTTTTTGACAAAGACAAATAAGGCTATCACACTAATCACAATCACACTAATCACAATCGCACAAATGCCAAAAAGCTTTTTTCTATTTATTTTCTTTTTGTGTTGCTTGTCTTCTGGTCCAGGCCCATCCCCACTTCCGCCAGATTCTCCATCCCCTATTTCAGGCAACTCGCCCTGCTTTGTACCACCTTCTTTATCTCCACGCCTACGCTTCTTTTTGTCGCCATCTTTTTGTGAAAATAACGCATATGTTTCCTGGGAATCTTTGGCGGCATCTGCATTCCATTCTCCGTTTTTTTCTTCCATGCCCTCTCCCCTCCTGAACTAAGGCAGCCTCTCCATCTCAAAAGCGCCCGCGCACAACATATACATCCCTTTTACAAAAGCAAATGATCTTTAGATGCCTCTGAAATCATCGCAAACAGCTCCACCACTGCTGACTGCGCAATTTCGTCCCGATATTGTTCGGCAATTCCCTGCATGGCTGCTTTTGCGGACAGCTCCCAATTCCCTTTAGAAAACGTCAGGCGGCTTAAAATCCGATCCGCGTCCTGAAAAGCGCCGCTGCCTTTCACTGCATCCACAGCGTCCGCAAATCCTTCTCTTATTTGCCTGCCCGCTGGATGCCCCTCTATAAAGCCATCTATTCGATCCGTCACAGTTTGACGGAAAAAAGCATGAAACTCCTCCACTTTCGCCCCAACGGCTGAACACGCCTCGTCCCCTTTATAAAGCGTCCTTTTCACAAAATCGGCTGTATGCTCCGCCTTTTTTGTATGCCCAAGCATCGCCTTCACGGCATTCCCAATATCATCCCCCCGCTTGAAAACATTCTCTACGGCTGGCTTTAAGCCTACAAATGTCAGGCCAAGCGTCAGGCATTCCTCGAAAGACGGGCCGCCATCTACCAGGCAAATAATGTCTGCCGTCAAATCCCTGACGTCTGCGATTTGCCCTACAACAGGAATGCAGCCCGCCATAGCTTTTAAGGCAATTCCCAAAGAATTGCTCTTTTCTGTGAAATCGCCCATGAACATCTGTTGAAACGCATCTGCCACATAGCTGTATGCATCATTGCCCCCTTCGCAGTCATCCTCTTGAACAGGCTCCCCGTCCCATTCCCTTCCAATGGGAGCATACGCCACAAAGCTGCTTTCTGCCATCTCACAGATTCCATTCTCCGTTCTTTCATAGATGGTCAAAATGCGTCTCAGCGCTTCATATTGCTCTCTCATATTCTTTTGCTTACTCTTTATTTCTTCTGAAATGTCCCTAAGAGCTGCCCGAATATCCGCATCGGCAATTCCCAGTCCCCTGAAAGAATCACAAATCTCCTCAACCCATCCTGCGTATCTATTGATCTGACTCATGCATTTCTCCAAAGCCTCTTCACAGCCTTTTGCCTGTTCTAGATTCATTACAAACCTCGCCATGGCCCGTCACTCCTTTGAGTCCTTGAAATGCCCGTCATTTAAAACCATTTCCCGAAAAGCCAGCTCTTCAATATCCTGAAAGCCTATGAAATAAATCATGCTGATGTCAGAGTTGTCAAACACAACGCCCTCGCCTTCTCCCGTCACGCCTTCCGGATAAAAGCACCCCCGATAGTCATACTCCTTTTTGTCCTTAATGACCCTTCGCCCATCAATCATGACCCTCTTGTCTGCTCCTTCAAGCAAAACAACAGAGCCTATGGGCAAATATGAATTCCGCTCCATGCCTGTTCCCTCCTTCGCCTGTTTTTGCCTATTGCCCCATCGCCTCTGTTTCTTCTGCCCTAAGGCCCAGGGTCATCATAATTCATACATACGTATCTCTGCCCGATGCTTTTTTTCTGCAATATCGTAAATAGCGGCGCTTGCTTTCATTAACTTCTGCGCAGTTTCTGAAAATTCTCCATACAGCGAATTTCCCTTTTCACAAAACAGATCCGCGCCTTCCCCTTGCCAGCATGAATACAGACTCTTCATACAAGGCTGATACTGCGTATCTAAGACACTTTTCAGCCTCCTTGCGATCCCCTCCAGCTCCTCCGCCTGCTCTTTGGCTTCTAAATATCTATTCATAACACGTTCAATGGCTGCGCCATCCCGCCCTCCTTTAGGAAATCATATATTTCTCAAATTTCTTGCTATCTCAGCCGTCTCTTTTTCCACATCCAAAGAATGCTTCAGCTTGTCCAAAAGAGCAGCCCGATGCCCCTCCAACTGGATGAAAGAACCCTCAAGCTCCTCCTCGCTTTCCCGCAAGAAATTTCTGTAACGCTCCCCCGCGGCTCCTTTCCAATAAGCCCCAGATGCATTCACCTCCTCCTTTAGCTCATTCCAATTATTTTTTATGGCATGAATTTGCCCTTCCATCTCATTCAGACTGCGCTTCATCTGATTTAGCTTATTCTCTTCCTCATCCATCTGTGTTGTCCACAGGATATCCTCCATCGTTTCCTCCCATCCCCTCTCTGTCAATGCATTGTTGAAATCAGCGCACGGACGCTCTGCTCACAGCCCTCATATTTCTCCTTTGCATTCACTGCATAGCGATATATGCGCTCCAATTTCCTGACCGCCACCCAAATAGCGTTCAGATCTTTTTCAAAGGCTTTTTTTACCGGCCCGCCGTCTTGCCCATCCCCGTCCCAACGAATGCGGCCTATGCTCTGCGTCATCCCTTCTATTTCTTGTATCATAGCTTTGATGCAGCTATTCACACGCTCTGCGCCTTCCCCAAGCTTTTCTGTATCAACCTCAACCACACAATCCATAATTCCCCCCTATACAAAAAGCAGCCTGCTCCCATCCCGAATGCCGTTCCTATGTAAGCTCTTTTTCAAATCCAAACACTTCTCTTCATCCCGTGAATAGAGCAAAAACTCCCCCAAGTCCCCTTTTCCGGTTTCGTTCACTTTTTTTAAAATAACGCTGGTGATCTCCTCCATGATCTGGGCTGCCGGCACATTTTCATCCAACATAAAATCATATTCACTGTCTACCGCAGGTATGTAAATCTCCGTCAGTATCATGTTTTCCCTCCTCGCCTCCAGTTTTTTAAAAACGAACGGCCACGTTTGCTATTGTGGCTCCCTACACAATCTGCCTGGCTTTATTCCCCTGCCATGCAGCGCTCATTTCCATGCACCTTTTTTGAATTTTCTTAAGCCTTTGATATTCGTTTTTCTCCTTCAAGCAAAGCGCTGCCTGATATTCCAAAATACGGTCGTCAAGCTCGGCCAGGCCCCTCCCTTTTATGCCGCCTTCAGGCAGCACGTTAAGCTGATTGACACTCAGGCATTCCTTATAAATGTACGAATCCTTTAACTGAAGGCACAATGCTTTCGCAATATTTACACGAATTCGGGATGGGATGTCACCCGTGCCTACCCCGCCGCCCGACACAATCAGGAAAATGTCATGCCCAATGCCTTCTTTTAATAGAGCAATCACATCGCCCTCATATTGTTCATCGGTTTTTTCCATAAAAGAAGCATAGTCATCTATGAAAATCAGAATCATAGGCCGATCGCTTTTTTGCGGCTGTGTCTCGCCGTCCCTCACTTCATCCTGACGTTTCCTATCTTCTAGCTCATCCATCATCATATGAAAAAATTTCTTAATCTTATCCAAATCATGTTCCAGCATTACGCCGCCAACATGAGGCGCATTTACAAATGCCGACATCATCGCGCCGCCGAAATCCAACACATATATGCTCACTGTCTTCGGGCTGTATTTATGTATGGCCGCATACGCCATCGTCTGCATCATTGTGCTCTTCCCGCTGACGATATCCCCATAAATTCCGATATGCCCGCTTTTTACTACATCCACCGACAATGGCATCTGGCTCTGATTTTCCGGGTCGTCCACTGTTCCAACTATCAGCTCTAATCCTTCCTCCTCTCCGCATTCCGGCCAAGCCCCCTCCTGATAGCAGCTCTTTTTGAACTCGTCCATATCGTCTAAATAGATTTGCTCTGGCAGCATCGGAAGCACCAGCTTCATATTAGCCTGACAATTGCTCTCCTCCGCTATTCTAGCCAGCTCTTCCTTCACTACGTCAAACTGAGTCTTCTCTTCCTTCCGTGAGGATTTCCCTTTTTGGGATTCTTTCACGGATTTGCCTGTCATTTCTACTTTTCCGTTCAAATTCAGCAATTTCACAATCTCAACATTGCTGCCATCCGTCTGCTCTTCATACACAGCTCCGCTATAGCCCGACTGAAACAATTCATATACCTCGTCGTTTCCCACCCGCAGATACCCGCGCCCAGCCTGCGTTATGTATGCCGCATCCGGCTTATGGAGTATGTCAATGCTGTCGCCTGTATCCTGCACCCGAAAACATAGGGAAAACTTCGAATTGCATCGAATGTCGTCATCGACATTGCCCGTCGGCCTCTGCGTTGTCAAGATCAAATGCACGCCAAGGCTCCGCCCCAACTGCGCGACGGAAATCAGCTCCTGCAAGAAATCCTTCTGTTCCCTCTTTAATACCGAAAACTCATCTACAATGATGAAAAGATGCGGGATCGAAATCTCAGCTTCCCCATTCCTATACTTTTGCGTGTAAAGATCAATGCTATTCACGTTATATTTCGCAAATTCACGCTGCCTTCTGCGATTCTCACTCTTAATAGAAAGCATGACGCGTTTCACCTGATTCCCCGACAGATTAGAAATCTGCCCTACTAAATGAGGCAGTCTCGTCGGCTTGTCAAACAAATTCGACATACTGCCGCCCTTATAGTCGATAATATAGAACACCACATCTTCCGGGCTATAATTTACGGCTAAGGACAGGATAAACGCCTGCATCATCTCTGATTTGCCAGAGCCCGTCATCCCCGCCACTATTCCATGCGGGCCATGATATTTCTCATGCAAATCCAAATAACAGGGAACTCCCCCTGCCTTCACTCCAATCACGCCCCTTATATTGTCATATGTGCGGTTCTTGGCCCAAAGCTCTTTCACAGGCAGCTCCTCCGGCCTGGTTATCTGATACATCTCAAAAAACGTCAGGACGCCTGGCATCTCAGCTCCCGTCTCTATTTCATGCACCCGCAGGCCAGTCAGACGGCGCGAGAAATCCTTCAGGGCAGCTTCCCCTAAGCTGTCAAACGTAATTTCCTGCCTGTTCCCTTCACCTTCTATTATGCTATACATCCCTTGATACTCCGGTGTGTTCTCAATTATGAAATCACAGGCGTTCGGCAAATCCTCATAGCGCTCCGTCAATATGAAAGCGGTAAGCCCAACCGCGCCTCCCATCTCATATAAATATTTTATAGCCAATGTCCCCTCCAGCATGGACGGGTCAGAAACAAATACGACGTAATACGGCTTTGGGATCTGCGCCTGAACGTCTGCGTCCTTCTTTTCCTCCGCCCTTTTCCGAAATATTTTCGCCAATTCGTAGCATACGTCATTGGCTTGCGCCGAATTAGAGGCCATATACCGGACTCTTTTGTCTTCCGACCACACATGAGGAAGCCATTTTGCAAATTTCCAGCGTTCCTCTTCATTAGCAGTCCCGTCATTATAGAAAAACGCCATCTTTACATCCGTGTAACAATTTGTCGCGGCAATCTGAGCCGCAATCAACTGCCCGACGGCAATTGCGCCTTCCCGTCCTTTCCCGCCAATCACGCCGATCAGATGATGGCTGAATAAATCCAATGCAACCGGAACATTACGCAGCTTACTGAACTTCTCCTGTATCGAGCGGCACTCCTTTTCCAGATCATCCTTAAAAGCCGTAAGCCTCTTTTTGGGCGCATGGATCTCAACCGGAAACGGAACTGTGCCAATGCCGAGGCGGTATTTCAGAAAATCCTTGTGCGTAGCGTTCCTATTCCATAAAACGCCTCCTTTTCTGTCAAAATCCAAGCACTCCGACGCGCTAGGATACATCTCCAGCAAATCCGCAGAAATGGCCTTATACGCATCCCAAACCTCTTCCTCTTTCTCAGACAGGTATGCCCGATACTGCTCAACTCTTCTCTTTTCCCGCTCCTCTTTCTCTTTCTTCTGATAGCACCTGTTCATCAGCATCCAAAAAATACTAAAAAATGCGGATGTCCCTGAAACCATAAGGCCGGAATACAAAAATTGGCCGCCTCCCATAGATAAGGTCAGCGCGATGCATCCAATCAATGTAGGAAGCGCCATCGTGAAAGACGGCCCGACCGCCATCCAAAGAGGCTGCAAATTTTCTGCGATCATCTGAGGCGGGGCTTCGATCTCCACTGTCCCTTTCACTGCCTCTTTCAAGATGCGGGGCGCCCTGTGATAGATGTCTCTTCCGGAAGACGCCGCGCCCTTCGGATCGCTTTTTGCAAAATCCTCCTTTAACGGAACCCATTTCTTCCATTTTTCTTTATCATAGTCCGCCTTACTTCCTTTCTGATCGACTGCCAGGCAATCTGTCAGGAAAACCATCCGAAGTCCCATGATGTCAATAAAATCCCCAAATTCCAATTCCTGCTCTTTTTCCACGCGATGAAAATTTACATATACGCCATTGCCATGATCGCTCCCGCTACAGTCAATAATCTGATATCCCTTCTTCGACCTTTTCACTTTTGCATGATGCTTAGACACCAATTTTCTTTTATCAGCCCCTATTTTAATTTCATAATTATATGAAATATCATTATGCGCATTTCTTCCAATGGTAAGTTCGTCCACTTCAGAAAGGCTTATTTTTTCATATGCATGGAACAATGAGCCTACTGATTTTACAATCAACGCGATCTCTGCCTCATCCTTCGCTTTTACATATATAAGCATTCCATTTTTCAAATTTTCTTTCGAATAGGGCCTATTCTTTTCGAAATGCAGCGTATAATGGCTGCTTTTCCTAAAACGCCATTGACCGCCCAAATTTTCAAGATCTAATATTAAGTTATTTTTTAAGCAGAAAAAATCACTGCGCAGCGTAATAGAGTAATTCGCATCCTTTAAAGCCGGCAGCTGATATTCTTTAAACGCCTCAACTGTATATGCAGATATGACCATACCCGTATATAATTCCGTTTTCCCCTCATTCGTCGGAGCATTATCCATTACCAATCTCATCTCCTATCATTTCTCTGCCTTGCCAAATTCGTTGTTTGTCCAGGCCGTTTCAAAAACCGCCCAATGCATGGAATACTGCCCTGGCGCACTATCCTCACAAAACAACGATTTCCTTCTGCAGCTCGCACGAACTCTTTTTCTTTTGCTTTAACGCCCATACGCCATAATACAAATCCGACGCAAGCACATCCTGCTGAAGCATGGCAAGCCCCGTTCCGGAAAGCTGCCTTAAGGCCCTTGACGGCTTTGAGACAATCGGAACCGCCGACTTCTCCTTTATTTCACGGAATGCGCCAGAAGCATCCTTACGGAAACCTAAAAGCCGCAGATACGGCACAAAGCCACAGCCTTTCGACGCCCTAACATCCTCTTGCCTGATGTTCAGCAAGATATGCCAGAGCAGGCGGCTGATGCGGGCATATGTCATGTCCTTGCTTTTTAGCGCCATGCAAAAGCCCTTAAAGTCCGAAAATTCAGGCAGCTTGCGGCATATGCGGCTTGAAAGCTGCCTTGTGCCATCCGCATATTCCGAAAAGCCCTGCCCCCGCTCCATCAAAAGCTTATAGTACAGCATCTGTGAAAAATCATTCTCATCCAAAAAATGCCCCTCCTGCCCCAAAAGGAGCGAAGCCGTTTCCGGCGGAACATAGCTTGAGAGCTTTCTGCCCAACTCCTTGCGAAAATCAGGCCCCCACTCCCCTTTTTTTAGAAAATGCCGGATCGCCGTAGCGGAGCAGAACGCGCCGCTCAAGCCGGGATCATGATAGCCGTTCCCCTCCCGCTGGATGGGAATTGGGAGGATCGGCGAGGAAAGCCGCCTCAATGCTTTTAAATATTCCAGGGCAAGGATGTTATTTGGCGCGCGAAGCGCCATAGAGAGCCTGTCCCTCCGTTCAGCATCAGCCCCCTTATATTCCGTCAGGTAATCCAAGGCCGCCTGCTGCCTTGCCGCCGGGAATGGAAGTCCCTGTTTGGCATAATTCGATAAAATATGCCTCATTTCCTCCGGCTCCTCCTCCAAAACGCCTGCGGCATCCAACAACAGCGTCTCATCCGCCGTCTCGCACCCAAAGCTGACCGCATCCACGCAGCCTAGCGCCTGAAAAAGCGCGATCCCGGCCGTAGCGAAATATTCTGCGGAGGAAACCGCAAAGATCGACGGAATCTCAAACACAAAATCCGCTCCGTTGGCAAGAGCGGCAGACGCCCGGCTGAATTTGTCCAGAACCGCCGGCGCCCCACGCTGAACAAAGTTCCCGCTCATCGCCACAATGCAGCAGTCCGCTTGGGCCAGCTCCTTTGCCCGTTGGATCTGGTAACGATGCCCATTGTGAAATGGATTGTATTCTGCTACAATTCCCACAGCCCTCATATAGTAAGACCTCCTATGCGATTTGCTAAAAAATGAACCTCTGCATAGTCAGTATACCCCATGACGTTTCGCCCGCCAACACTAAGTTCGTGATCGCCAAATACAGCCCTTTTCCCCAGACATCCTCCACTCTGATCCATGCGCCCACATTCTCCCATTCCAAATGCCTGCATCCTCATTTGGACAAAACAGGAAGCAATACAAAATATATTCTGTCATAAAAGATTTTTTTCGATAATATCCCACAAATATCATAACTTCTCTATATTTTCTGTCAATCATTTATTAATTAGAACTTTCCAGATATGATGTATAAAATACAATAAATGAAAAAAATATATGTCACTTTCTTCAAAGGCAAAAAAAGAATCCGGCATTGCCGGATTCGCCACATTATGCTTTACAAAAAACGCCAATCTATCAACACTCGCTAAATTAGCCCTCTTAAATCACCGTCTCCTCTGCGGCGCTAATTCTCCTTTGAAGCCTCCTCAAGCTCCCTCGTAGCCTGCTCAATCTCTTTATGCACCTGATACATGATAAACAGGCCAAACCCCATCAAGCCAAGGCCAATTACCAGAAACGCCCCCGCGCCAATCAAGTACAGCACGGCTCCTTCTCCTGCGCTTTTCGTATTTTCCTTAAAAATCTCATATGCCAGATAAATCAGGTACACGCCGGCTAACATATAGATGACGCTCCGCACCCGTTTCCTTGCAATCTCATTCATACGTATTCCTCCCCAAAATGGAAGAACCATGGATTCTGCGCAAAATCCATGGCATTCCAAATCTGTAAAACTGACGTTGCTTCTCTTATTTCTTTGCCAAATATTTCCTCATGTCAATTGCGCAAGCGACAAGGATAATCAAGCCTTTGATAATAAACTGCAAGTTCTGGTTGATCGCCAGGAAAATCAGCGCGCCAAAGATAATGCGGAGCACAAACACGCCGAGGATTACGCCGCTGATCTTACCGGTGCCGCCGACGAACGAGACGCCGCCGATAACGCAGGCCGCAATCGCGTCACACTCGTAGTTCTGACCCGTATTCGCGCTGTTGGAGCCGATACGCGCCGACTCTATGAATCCTGTGATTCCATAGGTGACTCCAGCCAGCGTATGTACCAAAATCGTCGTCAATGCGACATTTACGCCGGATACGTTCGCCGCCTCCGGGTTTGAGCCAACCGCAAACATATTTTTTCCAAATGTCGTCTTGTTCCAGATAAACCACATAATGATGACAATGACAACCGCATACCACACATAGTTCGGGATGGGAGTCCCGCCAATCCCAACCACGCTGCCCGTCACAAACTTCTTATAGCCCTTATCCAAGCCGGAAAGCGGCTGGCCGTTATTGCCGTTTAACATAATATACATTGTTAAGAGCCCATACGTGATGAGCTGCGTCGCCAACGTCACGATGAACGGGTGCAAGCCAAACTTGGCGACGAAAAATCCATTGATTAAGCCAATTAAGCCGCCGACCGCCATGACAATTAAAATAACTACAGGGATCGGGAACACCGGCCAATCCGGGAACATCCTGCCCGCATAATCCACGGACTGCAGAAGAGATGCGGAGACACAGGCCGTAAGGCCGACAACGCGCCCCGCAGAGAGATCCGTTCCCGTCAGCACGATGCAGCCTGCGATGCCGCAGGCAATCGGAAGGCTCGTAGCCGATAAGGAAACAATGTTTACAATGGAGCCCACGGATAAAAACTGCTTATTCTGCACATATGTATAAATTACTGCAATCACAAGCAGGATATAAAGCGCGTTATTTAACAACGCCTCTTTCCAAAATTTCCCTTTCTCTTTGCCATCCAGCTCCTGATATGCTGCATAGCGGTCTTTCATATTCGCAACAACTTTCATTTCACTCTGCCTCCTTTATACATATTTTGCCGCATATGACATGATTTCTTCCTGCGTCGTCTCCGCCGCGTTGACCTCACCCGCCAGCCTTCCGCCGGACATGACAAGGATGCGGTCGCAAATGCCAAGAAGCTCCGGCATCTCCGAAGAAACCACAAGCACAATCTTGCCTTTGTTCACCAGATCCAGGATCAACTGATAGATTTCGTACTTCGCGCCAACGTCAATGCCTCGCGTCGGCTCGTCCAAAAGCAGCACCTCCGGCTCCGTCAAAAGCCACCTGCCCAAGATGACCTTCTGCTGGTTGCCGCCGGAAAGGGAGCGAATCTTCGTCTCCTGCGTCGGCGTCTTCGTGCGCATCGCGTCAATCGACCACTGCGTGTCCTCCCGCATGCTCTTCTCGCTCAAATACAAATTGTGCTTTTTATGCTTCTTCAAGCTGGATATGACCGTATTCTCCCGGATATTCAAAATTCCAAAAATACCGGTTGCGCGCCGCTCCTCCGTCAGCAGCGCAAAGCCATTCTTAATGGATTCCCTGGCGTTGCTGTTCTTCACCTCTTTGCCATGGAGCTTGATGACTCCGCTCTTTCTGGTTGCGACGCCAAAAATATTCTCCAGGCATTCCGTGCGCCCGCTGCCGTCTAAGCCCGCAATGCCGACCACTTCCCCCTGACGGACCTGAAAGGAGACGTCCTTAAGCATCGAATACTCTGCCGTCAGGCCCTCCACTTCCAAAGCCACCTCGCCAGGCTTATTCGTCTTCGGCGGAAACTGATTGCCAAGCTCACGCCCCACCATCAGGCGGATGATCTCATCCATTGTCAGCTCTTTCGCCGGCTTCGTCGCCACGTACTGGCCGTCGCGCATGACCGTAATGTCGTCCGAAATCCGCAGTATTTCCGCCATTTTGTGGGAAATATAGATAATTCCGCATCCTTGGTCACGCAGCATATTTATGATTTTAAATAAATGCTCCACCTCCTGCTCCGTCAAAGAAGAGGTCGGCTCATCAAATACAATAATTTTCGAATTAAAAGAAACTGCTTTCGCAATTTCAGCCATCTGCCGTTGCGACACTGGCATCGTGCTCATAATCCTTTTCGGATCTACATCAATCTCAAGCTTATTAAACAACGCCACTGTATCGTCATACATTTTTTTCTCATTGATCATGACCCCGGCAATTTTAGGATACCGCCCAAGCCATATATTGTCCATGACATTCCGTTTCAATGCCTGATTCAATTCCTGATGCACCATCGCTACCCCATTCTCAAGCGCCTCTTTGGAATCTTTAAAATTTACTTCTTTCCCCTCCAGAAAAATCTGCCCGCTGTTTTTGGAATATATGCCAAACAAGCATTTCATCAGAGTCGATTTTCCCGCGCCGTTCTCGCCCATCAGCGCGTGCACCGTTCCCCTTCTTACCGTCAGGGAAACATGGTCCAATGCCTTTACGCCGGGAAACTCCTTACATATGTCCGTCATCTGCAGCAGTACGTCCTGTCCCATGATTTACCCTCCAATCTATATTTACACCTCTCTCAAGCGCCCATATACATATAGAGGGGAGCCGCCACCCATGGGCGACTCCCCTCCATTGCCTCCTTATGCGTCACGCAAGATCATTCCTCTCCCGTATATGTTGCATATGGAATGAAGATCTTGTTGGAAACTGCTTCAGAGATGTTATAGCTGTCGGTTCCATCCATAATCTCTTTTCCGCTTGCGCAGTTTTCTGTTAAGAACGCGATGCAATCCGCCATTCCTTCTGCGTCCTGCTTGATCGTCCCTACCATCTTGCCGTCAGCGATCAGCTGCTTTGCAGAATCCGTCGCGTCAACGCCGAATACCGGGATGAATTTATCGTCGCCTGTATTGTAGCCTTTATCACTAAGCGCCGAGACCACGCCTTCCGCCATGCTGTCATTGTTGCAGATGACAAGCTCAATCATGTTATTGTTGCCTTCATTATACTGAGCCAGGTTCGTCGTCATGTAATCGGTCGCCGCCTGAGCGCTCCAGCCGCCCGTCTGATCCACCTGATATTTGCTGGCGTTCCCAGCGTCAAAGTACTCTAATTCCTCTTTTCCTGCCTCTGTCAGCACTTTATTCGCATCCTCTACGCCAAACTGCGTACGGGCGATCGCCTCAGCATTTCCTAACTCACCCATCATCATCGCGTACTGGATTTTTCCATCTTTGTTTAAGTCCACTTTATCATAATTCTCAACAAGGTACTCGCCGATCATCTGGCCCTGCATATGGCCCGCCTCCGGCGCGTCCGTTCCAACGAATGCGCATTTGTCATAGGAGCCAAGCACTGTCCCCTCGCTCTTATCATCTTCTACGGAACGATTGAAGAAAATCACCGGAATGCCGGCATTGGAGGCCTTGTCCACAACTGCCTGGGAGGACTCCACCGAGCTGGATGTCACGATGTTTACAATCAAAAGGTTCGCGCCTGTCTGAATGGCTGTGTCAATCTGCTCATTCTGCGTCGTCTGGTTATTATTGGAATCGTAATTCTGGTATTTGACGCCAAGCCCGTCCAGCTTTGCGTCCAATGCCGTACGCACGGATGTGATGTACGGATCTGCGTATGTGTAGTAAAAGACTGCTACGTTCGCATCTGACAGGTCGCCCGTCTGGTTCTCCTCTTCATTCGCGCCCCCCGCAACTTCACTGCCTGCCTCGTTGCCTGCCGCATTGTTTGCGCTGTCATCCTTCTTATCATCTCCTCCGCCGCAGCCAGCAAACATCGTCGCTGTCATTGCAGCACATAAAAATGCCGCCAAAACTTTCTTTTTCATGTGTCATATCCTCCTTATTATTTAGCCTGACCACGTGCCAAGCTTATTTTCATAGGAATTATAACATACGGTTATCTCTTTTACAACAAAAATTATAATAATTGCCTAATAAAAAATTAAGATTTTTGTCATATTTCGTCACTTTAACGTATTTAATTCTTAAAGCTATGGATCGGCGCCGGAATTCTGCCTTTTCTTCCAATAAACGCCTCACAGGAAAACCGATTGACCGGCATAATCGGCGCATAGCCGAACAGCCCACCAAACTCCACCGTCTCGCCCACGCCTTTTCCGACGACTGGGATCAGCCTCGCGGCCGTCGTCTTTTGGTTTACCATACCAAGCGCCATCTCATCCGCCAGGATGCCGGAAATTGTCGACGCGGGCGTATCGCCCGGGATTGCGATCATGTCAAGCCCAACAGAGCAGACGCAGGTCATCGCCTCCAGCTTCTCCAGCGTGATGGCGCCCGCCTGCGCCGCGTGAATCATGCCCTGATCCTCACTGACCGGGATGAACGCGCCGCTTAGGCCGCCAACATAAGAAGACGCCATCACGCCGCCTTTTTTCACCTGATCGTTTAACAGCGCAAGCGCAGCCGTCGTCCCCGGCGCGCCCGCATACTCAAGGCCAATCTCACAGAGGATGTCCGCGACGCTGTCCCCCACCGCCGGGGTCGGGGCCAAAGACAGGTCTATGATGCCAAAGGGAATTCCAAGCATCCTGGACGCCTCCTGCGCCACCAACTGCCCCACGCGCGTCACCTTAAACGCCGTCTTCTTAATGGTCTCACAGAGCGTCTCAAAGCTTTCCCCCCGCACCTTCTCAAGCGCAGTCTTAACGACGCCCGGCCCGCTGACGCCGATATTTAAGACGGCGTCGGCCTCGGTCACGCCATGGAACGCCCCCGCCATAAACGGATTGTCATCCGGCGCATTGCAAAACGCCACCAGCTTCATGCAGTCCACGGAATCCCGGTCTTTGGAGCGTTCTGCCAGCTCCAAAAGAATCTCTCCCATCAGCCGGACGGCGTCCATATTGATCCCGGTCTTTGTGGAGGCCAGGTTCACGGAGCTGCACACGCGCTCCGTCTCACAAAGCGCGGCCGGGATGGACCGGATCAAAAGCTCATCCGCCCTCGTCATCCCTTTTGAAACCAGCGCGGAATACCCTCCAATCAGATTCACCCCCACGGCCTTCGCCGCCGCGTCCATTGTGCCTGCGACTGTGGCAAAATCCTCCGATGTCTGGCAGGCCGCGCCGCCAACCAGCGCGATCGGCGTGACAGAAATCCGCTTATTCACAATCGGTATCCCAAATTCATTTTCAATCTTCTCGCCAACAGACGCTAAATCTTTCGCCACTGTCGTGATTTTATCATAAATCTTCCGATTCAAAGCATTTCGGTCTGAATCAATGCAGTCCATCAAGCTGATGCCTAACGTGATTGTCCGCACGTCCAAATTTTCCTGCTCAATCATCTCATTGGTCTCTTTCACTTCCCAAAGATTAATCATGTCACTCTCCTCATTTAAATCCGATGCATTTTCTGAAAAATCTCTTCCCTCTGGCATTTGATGACGACTCCGATCTCCTCCCCGAGCCGCTCCAAATCCTTCGAGCATTCGCCAAAAGGCTTTTTCGCCGCGTTCATGTCCACGATCATCATCATATTAAAATACCCCTGCACGATCGTCTGGGAAATGTCCAGCACATTGATCTTGCTCTCCGCAAGATACGCGCATACTTTCGCGATAATCCCAACCGTATCTTTTCCTACCACAGTTATAATTGTCTTGTCCACTGCTTTTCCATCCTTCCATGCCTTTTTTATCATCACCTTTTCCTGTGACGCATTCTTTCTATATTATATCATGCCGCCGTAGATTTGTCAGCAAGAAACGCGCTGCTGCCCATGCCTGGCGCAAGCAGTGGCGAAAACGGCCGCTCTAAGGGAAATCCGCTTTTCGGCTGTGCATTTCCAAAAAGATATGTTACAATAACATACATCACCAATGACAGGAGTGAGAAAGGCTATGAAAAAACAGCGCATCGACAGCTTTGACTTTATGCGTGCCGTCACGGCATGGATCATCGTCATCTACCACTTTTCAGGCATCTTAAACGCAGCCCCCCAACACGCAAGCTTTCCGCTGCTTTATATGCACGCGAACGGCGTATGGGGCGAGAACACAAGCGTGAACATCTTTTTCATGCTTTCCGGCGCGTCGTTATTTTATAACTACCCAAATCCAAAGGAGCCTTCCTTAAAGCGCTACTACGTCTCCCGCTTCAAGGGGCTGTTCCCCATGTTTTATATGCTGTGGCTCTTTTTATTTTACCAGAACGCCGCGAACGCAGGCAGCCTTTTTTATCACGGAAGCCCAAAATCCATGCTGCTTACGCTCTTTGGCATGGACGGCTACCTCTATTACCGTTACCCGCAAAACTATTATATCATCGGGGAATGGTTTTTAGGCGCGCTTGTCTGCCTTTACCTTCTGTACCCGCTGTTGGCCTGGTGCATGAGGCATTGCAAGCTGCTCATCACCCTGGCGCTTGGCGCGGGGACGGCCGCCCTCCACTGGCCAATGCCGTTCTTTCAGATCCAGCGGGAGCGGAACCTAATCGTGTGCCTGTTCGCCTTCTGGCTTGGGATGCTGTTTATGGAATTCCGGGAAAAGCTGCGCGCGGCATGGATTGCCGCCGTCTTCGGCGGAATCGCCCTAATCCTGATTTTTGTAAAAGCGCCCATCGACCCGTTCTTTAGCGCGCAGCTCATCTCCATCGGCCTGTTCCTGCTGTTCTACCGCATGGGGGAGGCTGTAATGAAATTTGAACTGCCAAGGCGGTTCTTCCGCTACACCGGAGGGATTTCCTATGCAATCTTCCTCCTACAGCACGTCGTCATGGGAAAAGTGATCGGGATGTTCTCGCAGCAGAGCCTAACCATCGCGCAGGAGGCCGCGCTGCTGATCGCCGTATTTATGCTGATTTATCTGTTCGCGGACATCGCGACGCGGCTGAACCGAATCCTAACGCAGAGCAAATGGTTCACAAAGCTCATCCACTGAGACAAAATCAGAATCGAGGCACGCCATGGAACATTCAGGAATTAAGCCTGTCGTCATACAGGAACTGCGCGCCCTAGCGCAAACATACAACCTAACAAAAGTCCTCCTGTTCGGCTCACGGGCGCGGGGCGATTACAGACGGGCCAGCGACATCGACCTGGCCGTAAGCGGCGGCGACATCGGCCGATTTGCCTTGGACGCGGAAGAAGAGACCTCCACATTGCTTAAATTTGACATTGTGGATCTGGATGGATGCGTACAGAAAGAGCTTCGGGACTCGATTCAAAAGGAAGGGAAGGTTCTATATGAAAAAATATGATAATTTTTGCGCAGCCCTAAAAAATTTAGAAGATATTTTTCTCTACAAGGAGCCTTATGATAATGTGACCATCACAGGCTTAGTCGGGCTGTACGAAATTTGCCTTGAGCAAGCTTGGAAAATGATGAAAGAACTCCTTGAGGAGCATGGATTTGAATCTGCGGCGACCGGATCGCCCAAATTCATCATTAAGACTGCCTATCAGGCATCTATGATTACAGAGGAAGAGCTTTGGCTAAACGCCCTGCGGACCCGGAACAATGTAGCGCATTCCTACAACAGGGAAATTGCTCTGGACATTGTGCGGCAAGTGAAAGGGCGTTACTATGAGATGCTCTGCACGCTAAAGCAAGACATTGAAAGGGAATGGCTGTAACGCCTACCCCTTCTTATCCCCCGACGTGCAGAGGTCGCTCAAAAAGCACTCCGCGCACTTGGGGCTTCTCGCAGAGCAGATATTCCTCCCAAACGTAATAATCTGGATATTATATAAAATCCAATGATCCTTCGGCAGGGCCTTCATCAAATCCATCTCCACCTTCACAGGGTCGTCGTTCTCCGTAAAGCCCAGGCGCTTAGAAATCCGCTTCACATGGGTGTCTACCACAATGCTTGGGTCATGGTACACATTGCCGCGGATGACATTGGCCGTCTTCCTTCCCACGCCGGCAAGCGCCGTCAGCTCCTCCAGCGAGCGCGGCACCTCTCCATGATGCTTTTCCACCAAAGCCTTTGCGCAGGAAATGATGTTCTTCGCCTTATTGTGGTAAAAGCCCGTCGAATGGATATCCTGCTCCAGCTCCTCCAAATCGGCCTCGGCAAACTTCTCAAGCGTGTCATATTTCACAAACAGATCCTTCGTCACGATATTCACCCTGGCGTCCGTGCATTGCGCGCTCAAAATCACCGCAATCAATAGCTGCCACGGCGTAGCATGGTTTAAATAGCAGACATACTCCGTTCCATAGGCTTCGTCCAGCCGCCCTAAAATTTCTTTTGTACGTTTTCGCACCGCACCCTTACCTCCCGTTCCGTAAACTCCGTCACCTTCGCCTGATGCGTCAGCGCGTCCCTCTCCCTGTAATCAAACAGCACGTAAGCCAGCTCCGACTGCTTCTCTGGAAGCCGCATTAAGGCCCTTTCCCCCGTTTTTGGAAAATGATAGGAAAACGGCTCCATATGCATCTGGCTTTTGGACACGCAAAACGCCTTCGCCACATTTGCAAAAGCAGCGAGATCCCTCGCCCAAGAAGGACGGCTTTTCATATTCTCCCTGTAATACAAATCATACAGCAGCGCCTCCTCCATCAAGTCCCTGGGCGCCGCCCCATCCTCCGTCAAAAATTCCAGCAAAATCTCACATCGCCGCATTCTCGAATGGCTCCTGCCAAAATAGCCGCCATTCTCATAATGGCGCCCCAAAGCCAGGAAAAACGAAAACGCGTCTGGGTAAACAGCGCCCAAAAGCTTCATCGTCACCTCAAACTGGCCGCTGTTATAATACACCTCCAGCATTTCCTCCACCAGCTTAATGGCATCCATCTCCTCAAACGACAGCCAGTCCGTCCGCAAAACCTCATACGGCGGCTTTTCCTGAAACAAAATTCCATACTCCTTATGACGCTTATAGAGATAGGAGCCTTTCAACACCTTCAAAAAGCCAAGCTGCAGCTGATTCGGCTGTAACGCATAAATGTCCCGAAACGACTCCGCAAACCGCCCATACCCCTCAAACGGCAGGCCCGCAATCAAATCCAGATGGACGTGGATATTATGCGCCGCCTGGATTCGCCTCACCGCCGACGCAACCTTCGGCATATCCATCGTCCTGCGGATTTCCGCAAGCGTCTCCGGGTTTGTGGACTGCACGCCAATCTCAAGCTGCACAAGGCCCGGCCGAAGCGTTGACAGCAGCAAAAGCTCCTCCTCCCCCAAAAGGTCGGCGGCGATCTCAAAATGAAAATTCGTCTTCCCCCGATCCTGCTCCTGAATAAACTGCCAAATAGCAAGGGCGCGCCGCCTGTCGCAGTTAAACGTGCGATCCACAAACTTCACCTGCGCGACTTCCTTTTCTATAAAAAAAGAAAGCTCCTTCCTCACCAGGCCAAGCGAACGGAACCGCAGCCTCTTATCAATCGAGGAAAGGCAATAGCTGCACGAAAACGGGCATCCCCGGCTCGACTCATAATACACAATCCGGTGTTTATAATCCGCCATATCCTCATAACAAAACGGAATGCTGTCCATCGGAAGCGGCTCCCCCGCCGCCGTCCGGCAAATCCGGCGCATCCCTTCATCCGTCCCAAAAAATCCGCCTTCCCCGTCCGATCCGCGGTACGAAATGCCGGAAATTTCAGAAAGGGAACCCTCCCCCAAGCAGTAATGCCTCGCCAGCTTTGCAAAAGACGCCTCCCCTTCCCCCATCATCACGCCAAAAAACGCCGGGTTTTGGGCAAGCGTCCCCTCAGCCTCAAACGAAACCTCCGGCCCGCCCACCCAAATAGGGACATCCGGCCGAAGCTTATGAAAGTCAGCGGCAATCTCCCGCACCATTTCATAATTCCAAATATAACAGGAAAAACAAAGGACATCCGGCATCTTCCTATAAATCTCCCGCAACACCGCCCCGCTTTGCTGATTAATGGTATATTCCGCAACCTCAATCCATTGCCTGCACTCCTTCGCAAACGAGCGCAGGCTGTAAACCGCAAGATTGGAATGAATAAATTTGGCATTGATTGCCGTCAAAAGAATCTTCATGCGTCTTCCCCTGTCATCCGTCACGCTTTTCGGTTGAAAATAGAGCAATCCGACTGCTCCTCCAACTGAAAATAACGGCACTTGTCATTATGCGGAAACAAAAGCTCCATATACAGGCTTCCAAGCAGGCTCTTCACATGATCCGCGTCAAGGCTCTGCACCTTAAGCTCCTCCCACTCCATCCGCTTTAAATTATCAAGCAGCGCGCGAATCCCCGGCGCCTCCTTCTGCAAAACCGGCGCCTCTGGCGCCGCCTCTTCCTGCCCCTTCGCGCCGTCCTGCTCCATCTGCCCTGCGGGCTGCATGATTTCCTCCGCCTCCGGGAGATTATACAAAAGATTCTTACAGGTCTTCTCAAAGCATTCCCGGTCATACTTGGCAAGGAACACCAAATCCTCCATCATAAGCGGCTGCTTATTGTATATTTTAATGTAAATATCCGCAAGACGTAAATTTTTTGCCATCTCCCTACCCCCTGCCATAAAGCCTCGCCATAGCGCCCTTCACCGGCAAGCCCCGCCCTTACTGTCAATGCCCGACTGAGCCGTCACAAAAATACGCCGCCGCCACGTCCGGCAGCTCACAAAACGCCCCTATCGACAAAACGGAGCCGTCAATGCGCCCAAAGCCGTATGCGGCATGCACAAAGCCGACGCCCGCCTGCTTGCTCGCGTCATAGTCCCCCTGAATGTCGCCCACATAAACCGCAGCGTCCAACTGGTTCCGCTCCACAACTAAAGCAATATTATGCGCCTTCTCCCTGCCCGTATTCCCAAAGCATTCCCGATCCTGAAAAAAATCCCACAGCCGATAATAGTCCAAAAACGCCTCAATATATCCCTTTTGGCAATTGCTCACGATATAAAGCGGATACCGCTTCGCGAGAAGGGCAAGCGTGGCCTGCAAATCGGGGTACAGAACCCCGCCATGCAGCCGCAGATACGCATTCTCCTCCGTTCCGCACACATCCGTCAAATGCAGCGCCTCCTTCTCCTCCAGCATGGGAAACAGCAGCTTTGCAATTTCCGTCATCGTATGCCCCATCACGTCTTTAATGTCTTTTGCCCGAATCCTGCGCAGCCCGGGATAGCGCCTCTGCACAGCCTCATCCCAGGACTTCGCCACATTCTCCGAAGAATCCCACAGCGTGCCGTCCATATCGAAAATGATGCCTTGCTTCATGAATGCCCTACTCTCCTTCTACTCTTTCGCCTCATCAATGGCTTTCCCAATGTCATGGCGCATATATTTATTCTCAAACGAAATCCACTCCGCAGCCACATACGCGTTCGCACGCGCCTCCTTCAAATCCCGGCCCTTCGCGGTAACGCCAAGCACGCGCCCGCCATTTGTCAAAACGCTTCCGTCCTCTCCCTGCTTCGTGCCGGCATGGAAACAGTAATAGCCGTCCCTGCCCTCAAACTGCTCCTCCCCGGTGACCGCAAAGCCCTTCTCATAGGAAACGGGATAGCCTTCCGACGCAAGCACGACGCAGACCGCGGCATTGTCCTCAAACTCCAGCGTCAACTGATCCAGCGTGCCGTCCACGCAAGCCTCCATCACGTCAATGATGTCATTCTTCATCCGGGGCAGCACCACCTGCGCCTCCGGGTCGCCAAACCTCGCATTGTACTCTAACACCTTCGGCCCGTCCTCCGTCAGCATCAGGCCAAAGAAAATCACGCCCTTAAACTCCCTTCCTTCAGCCGCCATCGCGTCTACCGTCTTCTGGTAAATCCGCTCCTTGCAGAACTGATCCACCTCCTCCGTATAAAACGGGCTTGGCGAAAACGTCCCCATCCCGCCCGTGTTTAAGCCCTTGTCGCCGTCCAAGGCGCGCTTATGGTCCTGCGCGGAAGAGAGGATCTGAATCGTCTTGCCGTCCACAAATGACAGCACGGAAACCTCACGTCCCGTCATAAACTCCTCCACGACCATCTGATTCCCGGCAGAGCCAAACTTCTTATCCTCCATGATTTCCTTCACGCCGCGCCTTGCCTCTTCCTTCGTATTGCAAATCAGCACGCCCTTGCCAAGCGCAAGGCCGTCCGCCTTCAACACAATCGGGAACCTCGCCGTCTCCAAATAAGAAAACGCGGCCGCAGGGTCGTCAAACGTCTCATACGCCGCCGTCGGAATGCCGTATTTTTTCATCAAATCCTTAGAAAACGCCTTAGAGCCTTCCAGGATAGCCGCATTCTTCCTTGGGCCGAACACTTTCAGGCCCTCCGCCTCAAACGCGTCCACAATGCCCCCGGCCAGCGGGTCATCCATCCCAATAATCGTAAAATCAATCGCCATCTCCTTGGCAAACGCCGTCAGCTTCTCAAACTCCATCGCGCCAATCGGCACGCACTCCGCAATCCTGCCAATCCCGGCATTGCCCGGGGCGCAGTAAATTTGATCCACACGGCTGCTCTTCGCCACGCTTGCCGCAATCGCGTGCTCACGCCCGCCGCTCCCTACAATCAGTACTTTCATGTCCGCTCCTTTCCTTCGCTATCCAAAACCCACGCCCGTCCGCCTTCCACCTTCACGCGTCCATTCGCAATCAAGTCAATCGCCTGCGGGAGCAGCGTCCACTCCGCCTGCTCCATCACCCGCCGCTGCAGCGTCTCCGGCGTGTCGCCCTCCAAAACGTCAACCGCCTTCTGCAAAAGAATCGGCCCGGTGTCCGTGCCTTCATCCACAAAATGCACCGTCGCCCCCGTCACCTTCACGCCGCGCTCCAGCACGCCCTCATGCACCTTCAAGCCATAATAGCCCGTTCCGCAAAACGAGGGGATCAACGACGGATGAATATTGATGATTCTGTTCTTATATTCCGCAATCAGCTCCGGCGGGATCACGACCAAAAACCCCGCCAAAACAATCAAATCCACCTGCGCCTCACGCAATGCCTCAAGAAGCTTCGCATGAAACGCGTCCCGGCTCTCAAACGCCTTCGGGGAGATGCACAGGGCGCGGACGCCCTTACTCTCCGCGCGCTTTAGGGCAAAGGCATTCTGATTGTTGCTGATGACGGCTTCAATTTGGCAATTCGTAATCCGCCTCTCCTCAATCGCATCCAGAATGGCCTGCAAATTCGTGCCGCCGCCCGACACCAACACCGCAATCCTTAGCATAAGTCCACGCCCTTTTCCCCATCTTTTATCACGCCGACCACATAGGGCATATCTCCCGCGGCCTTTGCCGCCGCCATTGCCCGATCCACGTCCTCCTTCGCGACAGCCACCAGCATCCCAAGGCCCATATTATACGTATTGTACATCATCTTCTCCTCAATCTGCCCCACGCTTGCCAGCAAAGAGAAAATCGGGGGGATCGGATAGCTGCCCTTCTCAATCACCGCGCGTTTCCCCTCCGGCAGCATCCGCGGCACATTCTCATAAAAGCCGCCGCCAGTGATATGGCTGCAGGCCTTCACCTTAACGCCCGCGTCCTTTATGCCCTTCAGCGCCTTCACGTAAATCCTGGTCGGCGTCAAAAGCGCCTCCCCAAGCGTCGCGCCAAGCTCCTCATGGTATGTATGGAGCGCGTCCAATTCCATCGGAAACACCTTACGCACCAAAGAAAAGCCGTTCGAATGCACGCCAGAGCTCTTAAGCCCCAAAATCACGTCGCCCGCGCAAACGTCATTTCCGGTAATAATATCCTTCTCATCCACAACGCCGACGGCAAAGCCCGCCAAATCGTACTCCTCTTCCGGCATCAGTCCCGGATGCTCCGCCGTCTCGCCGCCAATCAGCGCCGCGCCCGACTGCTTGCAGCCCTCGGCCACGCCCTTCACGATTTCGGCAATCTTTTCCGGGTAATTCTTGCCGCACGCAATATAATCCAGGAAAAACAGCGGCTCGGCCCCCGCGCAGGCAATGTCATTCACGCACATCGCCACGCAGTCAATCCCAATCGTGTCATGCTTGCCCAACAAAAACGCCAGCTTAATCTTCGTCCCCACGCCGTCCGTCCCCGACACCAGCGTCGGCTTTTCCATCTGCTTAAATTTCTCCACGGAAAACGCCCCAGAAAAGCCGCCAAGGCCCGTCAGCACTTCGCTCCGCATCGTTTCCTGCACGTGCCTCTTCATCAGCTCCACCGACTTGTATCCCGCCTCAATGTCTACGCCCGCTTTTTTATAATCCATCCTTCTATCCTTCCTCCTTGCCAGCCCTTATTTCACATACGCCTTGTATCCGACTTCCTTCAGCCTCGCGTCCTTCGCCTGCACCTGCCCTTTCAGCTCCTTCGCATACTCCTTTAAGCGGCTCAGCAAGCCCTCATCGCTCACCGCCAGAATCTTCGCCGCCAAAAGCGCCGCGTTCGCCCCGCCGTTAATGGCGACAGTCGCGACCGGGATCCCAGACGGCATCTGCACAATCGAATACAGGGAATCCCGCCCGCCCAAAGACGTCGTATGCATCGGAATGCCAATGACAGGCATCGGGAAAATCGCCGCGCACATCCCAGGAAGGTGCGCCGCCATGCCCGCCCCCGCAATAATGACCTTAAAGCCCTTTTCCTCCGCCGAATTGGCATAGTCAAAAAACACATCCGGCTCCCTGTGCGCAGAAATAATCGTCATCTCATAGTCCACGCCTAACTGCTCCAGCACATCCGCCGCCTTCGCCATTACGGGCATATCTGAATCGCTGCCCATTACAATCCCTACCTTTGCCATAATTGCTCTCCTTTTCTCTCTATCTTTCAATGGTTTTCAAAGCTTCCTCCAAAGGCGCGTTCAGCGCCTCCGTCCCGGGAACCGCAAATCTCCCGTCCCGAATGACATATGAGACGCTCCCATCCGCCCTCACCGCCGCAATCTCATCCAGCTCCTCATACGGAACCGTAATATCCGTGTGGCAGTGAAAATACGCCTTCTCCTTCTCTTCCTTCCGTAAAATGGAAACGGCATTGTCCCGTGCGACAATCTCCTTTCCATTCGGGTTAAAGACCTTCGTGTCCTCCGCATAGGAATAGCACGTGTCGCCAACCGCAAAGTGCGGGCCCATCTTTTCGGCAATCAAAATCGGGAGCCTGTCCTCAATCCGGTGCGCGCGAGCCATCCGGTACGCCGCCGTGTTCGTCCCAATCGCAAACTCGCCCATCGGCAGCGTGTCATGCCGCTTCAACAAATTCTCCCGCACAAAGCGCCGGCCCTCCTCTGCATCCTCAAAATTAGAGCAGCCGTAAGAAACCACCATGCCCTCCGAAAACACAAGCTCCAAATCCACATACCGAAGCCCCTCCAAAAACACCTCCGACACATGAAGCGTCCCATGCGTTCCAGAAAGCACAGGAGAAGTAAACACCTCCCCAACTGGGATATTCACGTCAGCCACGCAATTTTCAAACGCCGTCTCCGTCTCAGGATCCCGAAGCGGGCAAATGCCCACCCAAAGATCCGTCCGATTGGATCCCTTCCCGGTAATATGCACCGTCCGCGCCGTGTCCAGCACGTCAATCAGCCTCTGCTGCATCGCTTCATATTCCAAAGAGTCCAACGTATTAATGCGCGCCGTCTCCCGAAAAATCTCCTCAAACGAGCCGCCAATCGCAGGCGACGGATACGCAATCATCGTAAAGCTGCGCTCATCCCCCGGAATATACGCATTCATCAGCTGCCCCATCCTGCTCATTTGATACACCGCAATGCTATCCTGCTCCGCGGCAAACTGCAGCGCCTCCGCCTTAAGCTTAGGCGAAAACGGCGGCTCCCCAAACGTCTCCGTCACCGCCGGCCCTGCGTGGCGGGCCGCCTGCGCCTTATACTTTTCAAACGCGGCCCGCATCGCCTCCATGCGCCGCTCCACAAACGCCTTATCCAAATAAACAGCGCTGTCCGCCTTATGGTCAAACTCAAATTGACGATTTGGGGAAACAGAGCAGCAGCCGCGGCGGCCGCCTCCACCTCTGCCAAAAGAAGACGACGGGCAGCGAAACGCAGTCGCCTTCAAATTCAGCTTCGCAAAATTACGGATCACGGCGCGCATCACCCGCTCAAAGCCAATCGGGTATTCCAGGCAGACAGTTTCCTTTTTCGACAAATCCTTGCCCATCTTCTGATACCCCACCCGAAACCCTTCCGTCACGGCATCTGCCATAGACTGAATCTCCTTCTCGGGCAAGCCGTTTAAAAACTGCGCCGTCTTACGCTCACAGTCTCCGACATACTCCCCATAGCGGTACAGATAGCGCAGATCGTCAAGGTCGGACTGCATCACGATGCCCGTAAAAAAATCATACTCCGGCTCCACCATGTCCCGCACCTTATCTTCCGCAAACAGCTCACTGTAATCATAGAAGAAGCCATACAAAATCCGCCGCACCTCGTCCGCCTCCGGCTCCTCCTCCCAGGCAAAGCTGCCATAAACCTCCAAAAACAGCTCCATCCATAGGACGACGCCCTCTCTGCGCCCCTCAAAGGCAGGCCCAATCGCGGCGCGAAGCTCCACGCTCAAAAACGAAAGCAGCGGCCCAAACGGCGTCCCCAAAGCACGCGCCGTCGCCGCGGGGTTCAGATAGCTGTCCTCATACTGCTCCGGGAGAATCTCCTCATGCAAAGCCTGATTGTCCCTCTCGCATTCCTCCAACGTCCTATTGTCCAGCTCCCCTGCCTCCTGCCTGCGCAAAATCCCATCCACAAGGCAAAGAAACCCGGCCGTTTTCCGAAAATAATCCCGATAGCGCCCGGCCACGCAAGCCTCCTGGCAGATTTCCGCAATGCGCCCCGCCGCCAAGGCATGCCGCTCCTTCACATTTTCATTCGACACTTTAAAAAAATCCTGATATCCCATCACACCGCTCCAAACACATCCAATTACGACAGATTCCCGTTCTCAATGCTTTCTTCAATCAATCCCCTGGCATAGTCCCACAGCGCCTCGCTGCCCTCATTCGTCCGCGCGTTCCGCTCAAACACCCAGGACGGCCGCACATGATGCTCCTTCCAGGACTTCCCGCCGGACGCATGGTTTAAAAGCAGCGGCTGCACCTTATCCAACGTATTGACAAATTTCGCCTCCGGCGTCTCCATCGCCTCAAACTCCTCCCAAAGCGCAAGGCATTCCTCGCGCTGCCCCGGGGGCAGCATCCCATAAATCCGATCCGCCGCCTTCCTTTCACGCTCCCCCTTCGTCTGGTTTCCATCCCGGTCATACGCATACGTATCTCCCGCGTCAATCTCCACCACGTCGTGCAGCAGCGCCATCTTCACCGCCTTTAAGACGTCAATCTCCTCATTCGCGTACTCCGCAAGCAAAAACGCCATCACCGCCATATGCCAGGCGTGCTCCGCGTCCCCCTCCTTCCGGCTGCCGTCCGCAAGGTATGTTTGACGCTCAATCTCCTTTTGCCTGTCAAGCTCTAACACAAATTCCATCTGCCGCCTTAACCGCTCCATCCTTGCTCCTTTCCGCATCACTGCATCACAAACCCAACGGCATACAGCGCGATCCAGGCGCCAGAAGCCAACAGGGACAAAACCACGGACGCCACGGGAAGGCCGCGGAACACATCCTCCTCCCGAACGCTCCTCACCGCCTGCACAAACGCCGCGGCCGCCGTAAACAGCGCCAAAATCCCGACGCTCCCCAGATACACGCTCCCGTTCCCCTTCTGCGTAAACGAGGAAAACACCAGATAAATCAACGCAAAGATGGATGCCGACGCCAAAACGCACGCCAGCATCCCTCTCCTCGAATGTTTTTTCTTCGTAAATTTATAATGATTCTTCCGACCCATCTTTTCCTCCAGGCGGCCGTACCCGCCATGCCCTGCCAAACATCCAATAAATAAGAAAGCCTAAAACGCCGCCCACCGTATTCAAAAACACATCGTCCACATCAAAGCATCCCACTTTAAACAGAAGCTGCATCACCTCCACGCCAAGGCTGAACTCAAACGCAAACATGGAAGTCAAAAGCAGGCTCCTGCACTTTGGAAACAGCCGGGGCAAAAAAACGCCAAAAGGCAGGAAAGCGGCGACATTGCCAAACAAATTCAGCAGCACAGGCCCTAAGCCCAACGTTTCACGATACACCCAAAAACGCCTGATCTCCTTAAAAAGCGTCAGGTTGTAGTGGTATGTGCGCTCCGCATAGGCCCTCTCCAACCTGTCCGCAAAAAACAGAAAGTAGCTAAGCAGCGCAAGATACGCCGCAAACAGCAAAATCTCCCATCCAAAAACCCATTTCTTCCTGTTTTTTCCCTTCAACCTTTCCTCCCGTCACTCTTTTTTCACTCCATACTCTCTATAGTATTCATCAATCGCCGCTTTTAATGTATCGTCTATCACAATTTTTCCCTGGCAGGGGCGGTTATAAAGCGCCTCCGCCACTTCCGCCATGCTCACAATCGCGTTCGCGGGAAATCCATACGTCTCACGAATTTCATCCAGCGCGCTAACCTTCCCGCCAAGCCCCACTTCCATGCGGTTTAACGAAACCATCAGGCCCAAAATCTCAACATCGGCCTGCGCCCGCAGAATCGGGATCGTCTCCTCCATAGACTTTCCAGAGGTCGTCACATCCTCAATCACCACAACCCTGTCGCCATCCTTTAGCTTGCTCCCAAGCAAAATCCCCGCGTCCCCATGATCCTTCGCCTCTTTACGGTTCGAGCAATACCGGATCTCCTTCCCATACAGCTTAGAAAACGCCATGCAAGTCGCAACGCTGAGCGGAATCCCTTTATACGCCGGCCCAAACAGCACGTCAAACTCCGTCCCATACGCTTCGCAGATCGCCTTCGCGTAAAACTCTCCCAAGCGCATCAGCTGCGCCCCCGTGACATATGCCCCCGCGTTCATGAAAAACGGCGACTTCCTTCCGCTTTTCAATGTAAAGCTGCCAAACTTTAACACGCCGCACTCTACCATAAACTCAATAAATTCTGTCTTGTATGCCTCCATAATCCGTTCCTCTCCCTATTTTCAGCTTTTGACCGTCATGTCCTCGTTAACGTTTCCGTCACCGCGCAAATTTACACCGACCCTGCCATGCATTTCCTTTCCATTTCGTCATTTTATCAATCGCCCGTTCTTTTTTCATTGGTTTACATTTGTATGATAAATATAGAAGGAAAAGCATAGATATATTTTGAAGTATATCATTAAATCTGTTCCCTTTCAATATACAAATCCAATCTGTTTCCATATTCGCGTCCACTCATCTATGATGGGGCCACAAAAGCTGCCGAACCCTCCGCCAGCGATAGGACACGCTGGCCTTCGTTGCTTGCCAGCTATCACCCGCACGTTACCGCATGACGAGTATATTGCATGGAAAGCAAGGAGGACTTGATTGGTTCATATAGCTCTTCATGCCCGATTGCGCTCAAAACTTTGCGGTCAAACGTCTCTCTGTCAGCATCGTTCAGCTCATCCTCCGTATCCATAACATTGCGATTTTTAATGTTGCCAAACAGCTCCACAATCTCCTCCGCATCTGAATCTGCTATTATTTCCGGATTGATCATATACATATTCTTTAGCTTTGTGCTGCTTGCATCCAATACGCCTAACCCTCTTCCAAAACCGATCGCCTCAATTGCAAATATGCCAAATAGAGAATTCAGCAAGGCATGTAGGAGCTCCTTTGAGGTTTTCTCACTTTTCACCAACATCCTCGTAAACCGTTGATCGACAAACGTGCTTTCGTCAAACATTGCCACGAACAGCCGCCTATCTGGATTCAACGCAGTCACAAAATCCGCTTTTGCCGCGTCATCCATTTCATACCAAAACCTTCCTGACCGCTTTAATGCCTCCGGCAATAATTTGCCCGTTCCATTTCTAATATTCTCAAATTTTTCAATCCAATTCAACGCTCCGATATGCCCTAAGCGCCTCAATTCGTTTTTCGTCTTATGGCAGCAAAACGCCAACATATCCGTTCGCGCTTTATATGACTTTAACAATGCCGGGTTCTTTAACACAGGCTTGATGTATTCCCCCTCAATCGCGCTGTCTTGCGGCGGATAAAACAAATCATTCCATCCCCTGCGCTCCCCTCTCTTTACAGTAAGGACGTTTTCCACCGGAATTAAGCTGCCCTCCAATTGAGGGACCCACGACACATCATGGAACAACGCATTTAAGGTTATCCCCTTGCCCGTAATTTCCCGAATCGCCTGAATCGGATATTTCTTAACAGAGGCCGTCGTGCCGTCAACTTCTTCTCCGAGCACAATGCCGGTTATCACTGATTCCTTCTCACTGGCGTTCATTTGCCCTACCTCTTTATTTAACATCCAAAAGCTTACCGTCGCATTTGGATCTGGCGTTCCAATTTCTTTTTTCTGCAATACCAATAGAGTCGCCACAACATCCGCATTCTTAAACCAACGCCCGCAATTACTGATAACCACTGCACGTATCTTATAATAATGCTGCACCGCGTCAAAAAACTTCTTGCCAATGTCTGTGCCCAACCAGGAATTTGATAAGATGATCCCGAGCCGTCCGTCTGCCTTCAACAATTCATGCAGCTTAAACGGCAGATAATTATATAAATCTGTCTTCCCCAATGTAAATTCGATTCCGGCATGATCTTTTATCCGCTGCCTGTATTCCTTGATATGCCCTGCCTCGTCAACCGCTATTTTGTTATACGCAACAAATGGCAGGTTGGAGACAATCGCGCCAAAATCAGGAATTTCTTTTTCAATTCCGCTGCCGTCAACCGGGCTTTTAATTTCTATTTTTTCTTTGCTCTTTACGGCAAACACATCTGACTGAAATATGTTTAGCGGTATATTTAACGCCTTCATATTCGTTACTGCAATATTGGCAATCTGCAATGGGTAATCATATTTATCCGCTATCCATGTCGTTTGAAACGCCGTTTCCGGATCGCGCAGCCTTTCTGTCTTATTTTTTATGATCGCCCTTACGATTGTGCCTGTTCCTGCGCATAAATCTGCGCACTCATCATTCCAGTTATGAACCGTGATTTGACAAAGTAAATCCGCCAGGCTATATGGCGTCGCATATTGCCCCCGTATCTCTCTTTTCGTCGTATGGACCGTCTTTTCCAATATCTCCTGCAAAACCGACTGATGTATTTTTTCTATCTTATTCTCAACCAAAAATTGATTGTAGTCCACAATATCCGTCCATGTCTCTTCCGGCACAAACTCATTATACTCTAATTTCTTAAATACATTATAAAAATCCCCTTGCTCTACGATCTCTTCTATTATTCTGTTTCCGTCTGACGGCGTAGACGCATGATTGATTTCATCTATTTTATAAGCGCAATTATGATACTTCTTGATCGTATTGGCAAACATGATCCTATTTGTCCAGTTCAGCAAAATAAACTTCGCGTATGCCGAGTACATATCATTCTCATCTTTCTCATATTCCTCATGAAAAGCCCTCCACCATACTTTTAAGCGGCTCTCCATCGTCATGCTCCTGCCGGCTTCTAAAATAAGATGTTCCGCAACCAGAGCCTTATTTCTTTGAATGATCTCTGTCATTAGCCCATCCGAAATTGTCGCCTCAATATTGGACGCTGATATCGTGCCGTTTATCAGCAACTCATTCACTGTCATTACGATATCCCGGATCACTGGCAGCCACTCCGCTTTATATATGGCGACATCCTCACGGCTTTTGATATGGTTTGTCCCATTCCACACTCTGGCCTCCTCATAGTCGCCATTTTTGCCCTTTACATATAATTTTCCATATGTAAAATTCCAAATCACAAAGCTGTTTATGCCTAACGCCGCTGCTTTTCTGGCCGCGTCCTTTCTTAACGCCTCATCTGTAATTAAGACATCGGGCATTTTAAGCTCCCATCCCTGCAGAATCCTATTCTGATCCTCATCTTCATATAAAAGGACATCGGGGAACATACTCTTCTTATTTACAGAAAGCGTGCTTTCCCCGCCTGCGCTTTTTATCTTTAGGCGAACCTCCTTAAGCATCGCCCTTATTTCTGAAATGATAACAATTGCCCAACTTCTTTCGTTGCGCCTGATAATTGCGCCCATTCACCTCTACCTCTCTTTAAATTCAGAAATAAGATTTTGCTCCTTTATATATTTACGGGTTTTTTGATCTAACTGCTCCCACGCCAAGAACAATCTCCGTTTCGCAACATCTATGTAATCAATCTCCTCTCTTTTGAACAATGCGACGTTCTCATTCTTTTCAATTCCAATGAAGTTCCTTCCTTCCATTAAAGCCGCAACCAAAAAGGAGCCGCTGCCAAAGGTATTGTCCAACACCACATCGCCCGGATTCGTATACGTGCGTATCATATACCTTCCCAATTCAATTGGCTTCTGCGTCGGATGAAGCACCGCCCCTTCACATTCCGCCGTCTTAACGTATATGATGTCTGTCGGATAACGCTCCCCTTCGCTTGCCACATGAACCGGCTCAAAATCACCATAATTCCCACACAGCTGATTCTTTCTGATTCCCTTATCATAGGGATCGCCTTGCGTCATCTGCGGATGATACGTCGGCTGCTTCTTATAAAACACGCATACGTCTTCATGCTTTCGAAGCGGCTGTTTTTTCGCGTTCAAAAAATTGGTCGGCTTTGATTTCTCCCAAACCCACTTATATTTGAATATATGAGGCTGGCTTAGCATTAATTTCGCTGTAAAAATCCCATTTGACGTTAATACAATCGCCCCGTTCGGCTTGATAATGCGATTATACTGTTTCCATAGATCCTCTAAAGAAATATAGCAGTCCCATTCGTTTTGCGTCATTCCATAGGGCAGGTCACAAAGAATCATATCTACGCTTTCATCTGGTATCTTATTCATATATTCAAGGCAATCGCCCTCAAAAAGCTGATTGACCACTTCATTGATATCCATAACCGGCTGCTCTGTCCTCTTCATAAATCTGCTCCTTCTCTTATTTATTCAATAGTATACCACACCGCAAACACGAACACAAGTTCTATATTGCTTCAACCGCAACATTTTTTCTTCTTTCCAGATTCTCTTTTATACAGCAGCTCTAGCAGTTCCACAACCCATTTCCAATATTCTGTCAGGCCAGTCTGTTCTAATTTTCTGCAGATAGCATCTGCCTGCTCCAGAATTTCCTTAAAAGTCACAATGCACTCAGGCTGTATTTGAGTTTTGGCAGGCATTTCTGGCATAAGATAAAGCAATCCGATCCTCTGGATAATTGACAATGATTTCAAACAGCCATTTTAATGCATCCTTAGCTTTCAATGCTCCTATTTTTTCTGCCCAAGTTTTATGCGAATATCCCGTTTTGCTTACATGATTCAGTAAGTAAACAAAATTTTTACCCGCGCTTTCAGAAAATCTCTCCCTGTTTAAACAGTAAGCAAGATAGTTTTCCATTTGAGCATGATGATAGCTTTCCTGCCTTGCCTTCAATTCCACCAAAAATACAGAATCCGTGTCACACATCAAATAATCTGCATTACAGCTGCGAAAATTCGGCTTTCCACCCTCTGCATTTTTATTGCTTAAGAGAGGGAATTCTTTTGCAAGCAGCCTCACTTCCCCATTTATTCTTTTATTTTCCTGTCCAATGACAGTCAAAATGTCGGCAATAACGGGCGTCAGTATCGCATCAAGCATCACTTCCGACTTAATATTTGCAGTATAATGATCCTTTATCATTTCTTGAGACAGCGCTCTATGTATTTCCATACAAAAATCCCTTCTACCCCTTGTATCGTAACTGCTTGAAAATTTCTTTTTAATGTCTGACCGTGTTTCTCTTTGTATTATAACATACGGTTCTTTTTAAAAAAAGGCTCTCCAATTTATCGGAAAGCCCCCATAAAATCGACGGTTTTATGTTTTCTATTCGTATTTCTCTTTCCATCTCCTGAAAACCTCCTATCCCGATCCAAAGACCTATCTTCATTCAAATAAATCCTATCATTCCAATACTCTTTTAGCATCCATTGTCCCTACATACTTTATCGCTCCAACAAAGAAACTCACGAACTTATCTTTACTATACAAAACCACATCCGGCAGGCAAGTTTTCCTTTTGTCCGCTATTGTTTTTTGGCATAAGACACCGCAACCCCTTGATTTCTCAAGAGATTGCGGTGTCTATTTCACTTATTTGGCTCTAATCTAAAGATCACTCAATGATAATAGCAACGCGGCCTGAACCAACTGCACGTCCACCCTCACGGTATTTGAATAGCGTTTTTTATGGTATTTTCTATGTTTATTATTGCAGAAAACAGTGTAAATCGTTGCTTTTGTATGGCGCATTTTTATTTATTTGATTTAATGATACCGTTTTTGCGCCAAAGACATTAAAACATTTTGCTTCCTAAAAGCAAAGCAATAACAGAATCTTCCAAATATATCCTATATTACTAAATCCTCTCTTCTTGACCAATTATCAATAGAATACAATGTAAAATTTTGTTAGAAATATTTTTAGGAAATATATTTGATAGTAGGATCTTAGAA
>CANTEO010000015.1 GCA_947652855.1 uncultured Roseburia sp.
ATCCTTTGATTGCTACAGCATTGTACTCATTTATAGGGCTTAATGGCGTAATAGCGGCTGGTGTCAGCAGCTTTCTTGTTGCGTTTACAGCATTGTTGTTTTTTGTCAAAATTCCGGAAAATAAAAATGACAAAAAAGAAAGTGTACTTGTTCTTGCTAAAGAAGGACTTATGTTTTTGAGAGAAAATCCGCTTATTATGGCGCTGATTTTATTTATTTCCGGTGTTAATCTGGTAGCATCTGCCTTTGATGCCGTGTTGCCCGGGTATGTGCTTCCTAATCCGAAAGGCGGCTCATCTGTTTTGGGAATTGTCACATCTTGTTCCGGCATTGCTATGATTGTTGGCAGTTTGGCAGTTTCTGTTTTGCCCAAGCCAAAAAACAGGGTAAAGATTATTTATTTAACGATGCTGTTTTCACTAGGAACCGAAAACTTTTTATTAGCGTTTTCCAGAGAGCCATTATTATGGTGCATTGGGCAGATGATCGGATGGATTCTTGTACCAATTATGAGTGCAAATTTGGATGTGGTTCTTAGAACCGCCATTCCTGTGGAATTACAGGGACGTGTCTATGCCTGCCGCAATACGCTTCAATTTTTTACTATTCCTATAGGATTGTTTCTAGGCGGTTTTATGGTAGATAACGTATGTGAACCGTTTATGAGAGCATACGGCAATTTATCCGTTCTAAAAACGCTCTTTGGCTCAGGGAAAGGCTCCGGCGCGGCGCTTATGATGCTGATACTTGGAGTAACCGGAAGTTTGCTCTGTCTCATCCTAGGAAAAAAATTAAAGAAATACCAATACAATGAAGAATCGCTTTCTTGCCGCAAAAACCCGTTTAAGCGCGCCTAAGGGCCAACGCCGCCGCCAGGTTGCCCCGTTTCCCTCCTGTCGCCCGATGTGAGAACAAAAGCTTTTGATTGCAGCAGGTGCAGACCTCTGTGACAGACAGCCTCTCTTTCTTAATCCCCGCCTCCAAAAGCACGGCCTCATTCGCGCGCCACAGATCCAGCAGATATTTCCCACCGCCCTTTTCCTGCAAAAACCCAACAGACGCCCCGCCAAACTCCGACTGAAACTCCTTCGCCACATCCTCGCTGACTTCATAGCAGGCCCCGCAGATGGACGGCCCAATGGCGCAGACGACGTCCGAAGCGTCAGTGCCAAATTCCTCGCGCATCCGCTCAAGCGTCGCCCGCCCCATCCGATGGACGGTGCCACGCCAGCCGGAATGGCTAAGGCCAATGGCGTGATGGGCCAAATCTACAAAAAACAAAGGCACGCAGTCTGCGTGGAACGTCACAAGCGTCACGCCGGCCTCATCCGTCACCAGCCCGTCTACGTCTGAAAACCGATGCTCCCCCAGGCGGCCGCCGCACACATCCGCTTTTCCTACGCGCGCCACGTTCGTCGTGTGCGTCTGATGGGAAAACACAAAGCTGCCGCTGTCCACATGGAGAGCCGAAGCCAGCCTGCGGTAATTCTCCTTTACGTCCTCTGCGTCATCTCCCCTGGAAAAGCTTAAATTCAGCGTAGAAAACATCCCTTTGCTCACGCCGCCAAGGCGCGTCGTAAACCCATGCCTTACCATGCCCGTCTGATCAAGCGCGGGAAACTGAAATAACGGGAGCGTCACGCCCCCTTCTATCGAATATTCCTGCAAAACCGGAATCTGCGCATTCTGCAACTCACTTCCCCCTTCCCTAAAGGTCAAATCAAATCTGATACTCAAACGCGTGCTCAAGATGCGTCAGCTCATTCCTCCCGTCAATGGCGACCACGTCAAAACGGCAGGGCTCCTCCCCGCCGTATCCGTTGCATTGACAAAAATATGAGGCCGCCGCGCAAATCCTTCTTTGCTTCTTTGCGTCCACCGCCTCAAGGGGATCGCCAAACGAGCTGTCCCTGCGGTATTTCACCTCGACAAACACGAGATATCTGCCATCCCTCGCCACAATGTCCAGCTCTCCCTGACGGCAGCGGAAATTTCTGGCAAGGATGAAACAGCCTTTTCCCTTTAAGTATTCCACAGCCATCGCCTCATATGCGCTCCCTAGCCTTCTTTTGTTTTCCATGCATCCCCTCGTCATTCGCCGTCCCCGGCTAAGATATTTTTGAACGCAGTCTGTCCATGTCGTCCACGAACACCAAAATCTCCGCCACCACATCGTATAATTCCGGCGGGATCGCGTCCCCGATCTCCAGCTTAGACAGCGTCTTCGCCAGCTTATTGTCCTTATAAAGCGGCACGTTCCCTTCCTTGCCTTTTTCAATGATCCGCTCCGCCACCTCGCCCTTTCCGGTAGCCAAAATCTTTGGGGCGACGTCGCCCGCCTCATAGGAAATCGCAACGGCGGTCTTCACTTTATCTTCCTTCTTTTCTAAATTCATCGTCTCACGCCCTGACATCAAAGGAATATCTATGCACGGCCCCTCCCGCGGAAGGCGACCCCTGCTTTAACAGCTCCTCCACAAAATTTACCTTCTTCTCCTGACCGCTCACGGAAAGCTTTACCTGAAACCCCCTTTTCTCAAGGCGTTCACAAAGCTCATCCATATGGTCGTAAATCAACTGGTAAGAAAGGTCATCCGCCATGTAAAAATTAGCCGAAACCTGCTTTTTCCGCAGCTTGACCGAAACGTCCGTCGAGCCCAAATGATCCAGATCTAAATGCAAAAACGCGGACAGCTCCCCGTCCTCATCCTTCCTGCCCCGCCTCCTGTTATAGACAAACAGGTCGCTGTGCGCATTCTGCCCCGCCAGCTTGAGTGGAATCTGCAAATAGGCATACGCCTGGTTGACCTGATTCATGAACTGGATGTTGCTCCGCACGTTTGACGCGGCGTCCGACAGGCGCGGCGCGCTCTGCCCAAAGCTTTTTACAATCCGCTCCATCTGCTCCATCTGACGGTCAAGGCGCTCATACAGCTCCTTTACCTTATGCTCCGTCTTAAGCTCCTCAGGCCGGATAAGCCACTGCCTCTCCAATACATTCTTCACCAAGGCGCGGTACTCTTTCGAAGACGCAAGCTCGCTTAGTGCCTGTTTCGCAAACGGATCTTTGTCGGAAAACGCCTGCCCCAACAGTCGGAGCAGCTCTTTGGGTTCCAGGCCCTCCCTAAGCTTCCCTTCCGAAAACAGGGCCGGATGCTCCGAAAGGCTCGGAACGCCCTTTAAATGGCTCGCCAAACGCTGTAAGGCCCCTGTGGTAAAAAGCTTTCTGATGGTATCCGGCTGCAGTTTTGGGTCAGCCTCCCCGTTCCTCTCGCCCCTGCCGGAAACCGCCGCCTCTTTTTGCGGCTGGCCGCCTTCCTTTTCCGCTTTGCCCGCCAAATCCGATTCTGCTTTTTTCGTCGTGTCCGGCTCTGTCCCCACGACTGCCTGAGCCTGCTCCATGGCGTTGGCGCGGGAAAGCGCCTTCGCTTCATCCGGCGAGGGATTCTGCGCATCCGGCCCCGCTGCCTGCTGCCCTGCCGCAGCGCCCGCGTCTTCTGTCAAAGTCGGCCCATCCGGCGGACTCGCCGCGTCTGTGAGCGCTCCCTCACCGCCAAAAAGCGCCTCAAGCATCTGACGGTTCAAGGCCAGCAAGCCGTCCTGGCTTAGGCTGCCGCCCGCCATCTGCTTCGGCAAAAGCTCCATGACGGACTCCAGCTGATCTAAAATCGCATACTGGTCTGATTTATAATTTTCAAACTGAGCCGCCATCTCCTCCGTCACCGGGATGCCAAGCTTCACCATCTGAACAAGGCTCGTCACATCCATCCCTTCGTTCGACATCACAAGCCGCGCCATATGCGCAAGGCTTTGCTTATCAATTGACATAGACTGCTCCATCATCGCATGGACCATCGTAAGCATCTTGCCATTGGCCTGCAAATTCGCCGCCTTAAGCGCGGACAAAAGCGTCGGGTTCGCCGCAATCCCACCGGAAAAAGGCCGGATGGCGATCTGCGCCCCCGTATTGGAGCGCACCTGAAAAAACATCGACTCCCCGACATTGACGGAAACGCCGGCGTCCAGACGCGCCTGAATCGACTTTCCGTCCGGCATCCCAAGCGTCACCACGCCATTCTCCATCTGCGTCACATTGCCCTCAAACACATTGCCAACCGACAGCTCTGAAAGGGACGACGCGATCTGCTTGATCCCCTGCGTCCCACTTGAAACCTCCACGCCGTTCGCCAAATTTCGATTGTATTGGCTTAGCATATCTGTAATCTGCATCAAACCCCTCCCCTGACGGCCATCCACCGCATATGCAAGGAGCCGCGTCCTTCTCGCCAGCGCGGCAAATGCGCAGGCCCCTAAGAGCTGCTCCCAACATACTTTCGGATAAACGACCTGCGGTGAATCGGCGTAGGGCCATACGCCTTTAAGGCCGCGATATGCCCCGCCGTGCCATACCCCTTATTGGACGCAAACGCATAGCCCGGAAACTCTTTGTCATACTCCGCCATCATCCGATCCCTCGTCACCTTAGCGACAATGCTCGCCGCAGCGATAGAAAGGCTCTTTTCATCCCCCTTCACAATCGGAACCTGACGAACCGTCACCCCGGGTATCGTCACTGCGTCATTTAATAATATATCGGGCGTAACGCTCAAATTTTTGATAGCCAGACGCATGGCTTCATACGTCGCCTGCAAAATATTAATCTCATCAATCCTCTGCGGGGAGGCCATCCCAATCCCAACTGCGAGGGCCTGCTCCAGAATCACAGGATACAGCTCCTCCCGCTTTTTTTCGGAAAGCTTCTTCGAGTCGTTGATATACAAAATCCGGCAGCCTGGCGGCAAAATCACCGCGCCAGCGACTACCGGACCCGCAAAAGGGCCGCGCCCCACTTCATCTATTCCGCAAATAAGCCCGCAGGGCGCATATTGCTCCTCATATGCCCTTAGCCTCTCAATGCGCTCCTGCTCCTCTTTTAACTTGTTAAGGCGCTTCTGCTCCCGTTGCGTCTGCGCCGTCTCTTTCTTGCCGCTCATCTTTTGACACACCCCTAACTACAGCTTACAGGCGGCGCCTCAAGCGTCAGCCTGCCTATCCTTCCGCTCCGAAACTCATCTATGACAAGCATCGCCGCCCTGCCAAAATCCAGCTCGCCGCCCTTTCCAATGCATTTCCTGGCCTCTGCAACCGCAGTCACCACATTGACCGGATCCGCCTCTTCCTCCACCTCATAGCGCCGGGCGATCGCCCCGGGATACTCCTGAAGCAAAATCCGCACCAGAGCAAGCGCGAGATCCTCCGCATTGAGCAAATCGTCCTTCATAGAGCCAATCAGCGCCAAATGCAGGCCAATCTCCTGATCTTCGAATTTCGGCCAAAGAATGCCGGGCGTGTCCAAAAGATCCACATCCTTATTCAGCCGGATCCATTGCTTCCCCTTCGTCACGCCCGGCTTGTTTCCCGTCTTTGTGCAGGCTTTTCCCGCATACGTATTGATAAACGTTGACTTGCCCACATTGGGGATCCCTACGACCATTGCGCGCACCGGGCGGTTTTTAATCCCACGTTTCCTGTCACGCTCGATTTTTTCCTTACATGCCTTTAAAATCTCACTCTGAATTGCCTTCATCCCGTTTCTCGTCCTGGCGTCGATGCATACCACAAAAAACCCCCGTCCTTTAAAATACTCGCTCCAGGCTTCGGTCTTCTTTGCGTCAGCCAAATCCGCCTTATTCATCAGGATCAGGCGGGCCTTCTGTTTCCCCAACTCATCTATGTCCGGGTTCCTGCTGGAAAGCGGAATCCTCGCGTCCACCAGCTCGATCACCAAATCAATTAACTTCAAATCCTCCTGCATCTGACGCTTCGCTTTCGTCATATGCCCCGGATACCACTGAAACTGCATCTTTTCCTCCTATCTCCCTGCGGGACTCCATGGCTGCGCCTGACAGGGCTTGTGGCTGCATAGGCGCAGCCATGGAAATTCCCATGCGCCCCTTTAATCTATAAAGCCAAAATTCTCATATGGAGATACGATAAACCAGGCTTTTCCAATCATATATTCTTTTTTTATGTTCCCAATATTCGCATACCGGCTGTCCTCGCTGTTGTTCCGGTTGTCGCCCAACACAAAATACTCATCTTCCCCCAATGTAATCTCCTCAGCCGCCAATTCCGCGTCCAATATCGCAGGCATCTCCACCGCCTCCTCAAACGGCTCGCCATTGACATACACCATGCCTTCCTTAATCTGCACCTTATCCCCAGGAACCCCTATGACGCGCTTCACATAATAGTGTGATTTTTCATTTCCATTTGGAAGGAACACGACAACGTCATTTGGCTTTGGGTCTGTGATCGAATAAATAAAACGGTTAATCAGTATCTTCTGCCGATTTTCCAATGTCGGAGCCATTGACTGTCCAACCACGCTTGTCCGATGCCCGATATAGAAGACAAACACAAATGCAATCGCCAGCACAATGACAATTTCCACCACCCATGTGACGACTTCCTTCACCACAGGGACATTCACTTTCTTCTTTTCCCGCCCAAAATGCAATCCGCTTCTTCTCATGTCAAAAATCCTTTAACCCTTAGCTTTCGTCCCGTCCGCCTTGTGAAAACAGCCGCATCCTTTGGACTGCCCCAAACAGGATACGGCTGAACTGCAATGCTATTTCACTAATTCTTTGACCTTTGCGGCCTTTCCAGTGCGGCTCCTTAAGTAATTCAACTTCGCCCTCCGCACTTTACCATAACGGACAACTTCCACTTTCTCAACGTTTGGAGAATGCACCGGCCAAGTTTTTTCCACGCCTACGCCGTTTGAAAACTTGCGTACCGTAAACGTCTCGCGGCTGCTCCCGCCCTGACGCTTCAGCACGATTCCCTCAAACACCTGAATCCTCTCACGGTTGCCCTCTTTGATCTTGCCATAGACTTTCACCGTATCGCCCACACGGAACTGTGGCGCCTCGGCCTTTAGCTGCTCCGCTTCAATGTTCCTGATAATCTCTGTCGCGTTCATTTTATTTCCTCCTATTTGTACGATGTTCTTAATACACGCTCCGTAACAGAGGACCATCGCGTAATCTAAACAACTTTTGCATTATACCATACTTCCATTGAAGCTGCAAGCCTGATTTATTTATTTGTCAATATCGCCGCAATCTGCTCATAAGTGGCCCCCTTAGGGATGTCATATATGCCTGGCAGGATAGCGTTGTCATAGTCCTTCTTCACCAAGAAGGCATTGAAGGACGCCGCATCGTCAATCAGGCCGGCCTCTTTTAATTTCCGGCAGACGATGTCGGAATATTCGCCGCCCTTGACCTCAAAATGCACCGGCTCTGATGTTTGGCCAGAAGGGCCGTCCGTCCCCTCCTCTGGCTGCTTAGATGGGCTTTCCGGCTTCTTCTCAGGCTGGTTGGACGGCTTTGCCGCCTCATCCGGCTCCGTTGGCCTTGCGCCCTCCTGCTCTGTGTCATCCTCCCGATCCTTCATAAGCAAATCTTCAGACTGCGTATCGGCATTATTTTCCGTTTCCTCCTCGGGCTGCGCCGGAAAGTTGTTCTCCTTCGGCAGCCTCGCCTCTATTGGATCCTTTTCCGTAAGATTCTTTTCATGCTCCTCTACCGTTTTCGACTCCGTATCCAGTACAGATCTATCCGGCTCCACGTCATTTTTATGAAAAGACATCAGAACCATAAACAAAATCGTGGTTCCCACGATTCCGATCCCAATCCCCCGCAAATAATATTTGAGCTTCACTTCTTCTTTTTCCCTTCATACAATCCAATGACTAACTGAACTTCTCCCAGGCCCAAAGCCAGCTCCCTCGCAATGTCAATCGCCGACTTGCCCTCCTGATGCAATGCGAGGATCGCCGCGTTGTGGTTTCCTCCCTCAAACTCGCCGGGAGCCTCCTCTGGCTCTGCAGCCGCCTGCCTCTGCGGCTCCTCCGCAATCGCCATGGCCGGCTCGTCTTTCTTAAACGCCGGCAAATCAATCATCTCCTCTGCATAGGACTTTTGCGTCATATAGCTCTCCATCTCCTCATCTTTCCGTTTCAGCTCACTGGAAAGCTCCTGCAGCTTGGATGCAAGGCCCGTCAGCTCCGAATGCTTGTCATTTAGCATACTGTACAGGAACATAATCTCATTGTGCGTCTTATTCATCGACTCCACGACGGTGTCCGAATATTCACTGATCGCCATAATCTTCTCATTGCATTCCTTTTCCATGGAACGCTCCGAATTCTCCAACGCCTCTTCCACTTTTTCTGACACTTTGCCTTCGATTTCCCCTGTCACCCTCTGAAGCTCCCGCTCCATCACCTTTTGGATCTCATCGTTGCTCAATTCCCCAATCTTATTCAATTCTCCAGGGCCTAATTTCTCTGTAATGAAGAAACTGGCAACAAAAAACACCACGCCTATCACCAGTAACAGTATCTCCGCACCTGTCATACGCTTTGCTCTCCTCTATATTTTCATGTCAAAATGGCCGCTCTCCTGCCTTAGGACGACTTTATCGCCGCCTTTTTCCTTAGGGGCGGCCTTCTTTTTCTTCTTCCGCCCTTCGTACTCGTTGCTGCCTTTTTCCTTCGCATCGTATTTTTTTTGATGCTCATCCGCGTCATCCGCGTGCTTCACCTGCTTTAGAAGCTTGCTCTCCTGCTGTTTCATCTCGGACTGAATCTGCTGCTGCTCTACCATAGGCCGGCTGTCTTCCTGCTGCTTTAGCATACTGACGTCCTGCGTCCTTTGAATCACTCCGTTTAACATTACTGGTCCAACCGCCATCTTTCCACCCCGCAATCCAAACCTATAAATTCATCACCTTAATCGCCCCGTCGTCCTTGACGAACTGGCAGTATTTCCGCTCGCTCTTCGTCGTCATGGAAATTTCAGAGAATTTTATCGTAACGCCAGGATAAATCACGTCCTGCACCTCTATCTTCGCCCGGCCCGCATTCATGAATTCCATGCGCAGGCGGTTAATCTCTTCATTAATCGGCGCAAGCTGCCCTTGCAGGCCCTTCAACGCGAATACCTGCGTCTTCATATAATGCGCCTTATCCGCAGGCAGCTGGACGCCCGCCTGAAGCTTCTGGCTGTAGTTGACTAAAATCGGGCGAATGATCTCAATTTTCTTGCCTATTTCCTTCGCCATCTGCTGAAGCTCCGTATAGCGCTCCATTTTCTCCGGGTCGATGCCAACCGATATGCCTGTCATCACGCCCATTGTGGAGCCGATCACGCGCGCCGTCACTTTATTGCTGACCTTAATGTCTCCGCCCATAATCAGCCCTTTCCCGCTTTTTACGATGACTTCCGTATTCGCGGAGACATTGCTTTGGATAATGGACTCCGTCTCCACGTATCCGCCGGCCTTAACGGTCGCCCCTTCGATGAACTTAATGACAACGTTTCCCTTCGCGGAAAGCAGGCCCTTTCCCATTCCATGGATTCCCCGCTTCACGATGATCTGCCCGCCCGCGTAAAGCTGAGCGCCCTCCACGACGCCTTCTACGACAATATCCCCCTCCGCACGGATCACAAAGCCCGTCTTCACGTTCCCTTTCACCGTCACATTGCCCGGATAGTCAATGTCGCCGATCGAGTGGTCCACATCCGCCGGGACTTCATACACGCCTGACACAAATACCTTCCCCTGCACGAGCGCCACGTGTCCCGTCACCTCTGAATACAGCTCGGTGCCATCCTCTGAAAGACGTATGTTGTTCGAATACTGCAGCTTTAAGCTCTTTACTTCCTTGGCCTTTATTTCCCCGCCAAGCACGTTCATCCCCGGCTCTCCATGGACTGCAGGAATCAGCCTCGCCAAAAGCTGCCCCTTCTCCACCTTGCTGATGATGTTCAAATCATGATAATCAACAGTGCCGTCCTCATTATGCTTTGGCTTTAAGCTTTTCTGCGTGGAAAAGAAATATTCAATCTTCGCGTCCTTTCCAATTGCAGGCGGCTTTCCTTTTCCAATCAGATATTCGGTGCAGTACTCCCTCCGATGCAGAAGACTGTTCACCATATCCCAATCCACCCCAAAGATGACCTTTTCATGCGTCAGCGCATCCTGAATGTCCTCTCTGTTCAGCTCCCGGCCGCCCTCCGCCGCCGGATAAAATTTACAGCGGATCAGCATAAAATCCAATGACAGTGAAATTATGACCTTTTCATGGAACTTATTTCCCATGCTTTTGCCAATATAAGCCCTCACCGGCTCCTCTGATGTGATTCCACGGTTAATTTCCTGCATATCATAATTAGAATATCCCTGACTGGAAAGGTATGAAATAACCTCTTTGGCATCAAGCGCTTTTCCACCTTCCATGGCAGGAAAAAACTCAAGATAAAAATCATCATTTTCTAACACTGGTTTAAAATAGCTATTTCTATTCTCCATATTATCCCCCATCAGTCTACAAAAATATCCATATAATTTCCCATTTTCTTACGCATTTTCAATAACGCTTTCGTATGAAGCTGTGAAATTCTTGATTCCGTAACACCAAGGACCCTGCTGATTTCTTTTAGCGTCAGCTCTTCATAATAATACAGCTCTATGACCCTTCTTTCTTTTTCTGTCAATAAGCCAAGCGTTTCTTTCAACACTTTTTTCAGCTCATTCTCCTGGATTTTCTCTTCCGGCTGTATGAAATGCGAATTGCCGTGAGCGTCCATGACCGGCTCGCTCCCCTGCTCCACATATTCATTCAATGAAACGATGTTCGTAATCTTAAGCTGCGACTGCCAAGCCGAAAGCTCCTCTTCCGTAATCCCGATCTCAAAGGCGATCTCCGCATCGCTGGCGTTCTTGCCGGTTCTCATTTCCACTTTCTTAATGGCTTCGTCCAGCTTCTTCTGCCTTTGCCTGACCGTCCTTGGAATCCAGTCCATCTTGCGGATTTGATCCAGAATGGAGCCGCGGATCCGAAGGCTCGCGTACGTCTCAAATTTTACGTCCTTGCCCGCGTCATATTTGTCAATGGCGTCAATCAGCCCAAATATCCCGTATCCAACAAGGTCGTCATATTCCACATTGTACCCGAGATACATACTCAGCCTGCCTGCCACGACTTTCACAAGAGGCGCATATTCCAAAATAATCTGCTCGCGTATTTCAGACGAAGGGTTTTTTCGATATAACGCCCATAAATTCTCTCTCTCTTTCGCCTTCATGATCAAGCCCCCATTATTTCATAGTGAACGGAACGTATCCTGCTATTCTTCGCTCTCTTCCGCTTCCTGCCCATCTTCCTGAATATCCTCCGCCGCGTCCTCCATGGAATCTTCCTCTATGCCTTCCTCCGCGGGGGCGTCCTCCGCCACATCCTCCATTTCCTTGAAATTCATGTGGAGGACGACGGCGATGACCGCGCCAATCACATAGAAAGCCAGACAAACGACAATAAACCTCTTTGCAAAGACAACGCTGTCCACACGCTGCACAAATGACAGGACGCAGGTTACAAATCCGGCGGCCAGAGCCAACATCGCCGGTATCGGTTTTGTATTCATTCTCTCTTCCTCCACTGACAGCAGTTTTATATGATTTTAATCGACTTTCCGATCGCTTTGATATAAAACTCCCCTGTGTCACAGTGAAGCTCTACCGTGCGCCCAAAATTAAGCCCTGTGTCTTCTGCCACCAAGCGGATATTCAGCTCCCTAAGCTTTGCCTTGGCGGCAATCGCGTTCCTTTCGCCGATATTACTTACATTAGACATGCCACTGACTTCAAACATCTTCGCGCCGCCTGCAATCTTTGCGACCAGGCGGCTCCGATTCGCCCCCGCCCGAAGCACGCGACGAAGAAGCTCCTCAATTCCAGTATCCGCAAACTTCGCGATATTGCTGTTATTCCTCATCTGCGTGCTGTCTGGCAGCATATAATGTACCAATCCGCCAATCTTTGTAACCGGGTCATAAAAAGTCAGACCTATGCAGGAACCGAGCCCTAATGTAGTGATAACATCCGGCGATTTGCATATGTTCAAATCTGCCATTCCCACTTTAACTACTTTGCTCATCTGTCCGCTCCTTATAATGAAAGACCAAGTGCATTCAATATCTTATCATACGAATCCTGTTCCGGCATCAGGATAAAAAACCCGTTGATCATAACGTCATCCCCAAACTCGGTCTCAATAAACAGGGCGTTGTCTCCAAACTGCCCAAACTGAATCGCGGGGACGCTAAGGATCGACGCCGCCATATCTACTGCAATATAAGGAATGGAAGGCGTAATCACCAGATTCGTCATGGAAGACAGCGCGGACAGATACGAGGCCGCGATAATATTTCCAATCTCCTTAAGGGCTGACAAATCCATCTCCTCAAAATCTTCTTGATAATCTTCCGGGCGGCCCATCAGCTTATTCACAAGGAACTGCGCCGAATCCATCTTAAGCAGGAACATCATGCTGCCTTCAATGTCTGTCTGCACTTCTAAGAAAATCCCGACGATGATCTCATCTTCCGGGCAAATCGCAGAACCCAGCTTAGAAGCCTCCAGCAGTGCAACCTTGGGAACATTCATGTCAAGCCGTATCCCAAGCATGGAGGCAATCGCCGTCGTCGCGTTTCCCGCTCCGATATTTCCGATTTCTTTTAAAACGTCAACGTACATATCGTTGACTTCTTCCAGCGTGAATTTTCCCATTCCATCCTCCCTCATATCAGATATTTTCAGATTCGTCCACAACCGCGCTGATGTCAAAAAGGGAAATCAAGTCATCCCCATGCTTTCCAATCCCAAAAATAAAGCTGTTCTTTTCATTCTTGGAGCTTTTCGACGAACGCTCAATATCCTCGTTCGCAAGCTCCACAACTTCCTTCACCTCATCTACAATGATGCCGATCGTCCCCTGATCCTCGATCTTTAGGATAATGATCCTGGACGCGTCCGTGAACGTATCGTCCGTAAGCTCCATCTTCAAGCGGATGCTCATGACAGGGACGATCTCACCACGCAGGTTGATAATACCCTTAAAATAAGACTGAGCCTTTGGAACCCTCGTAATGCTCTGCATGCGCACAATATTGTCCACATAGCTGATGTCGAGGCCATACTGCTCATTTCCTATCTTTACGACTATGTATTGCTTCGTAGCATTTTCTGAAACAGAAACCGCATTTGCCATCTTTGACACCTCCCTAAATCAACGCGTTCGCGTCTAAAATCAGCGCAACTTCACCATCCCCAAGGATTGTTGCGCCGCTGATGATCTTATTGTTTCGGATAAATTTGCCAAGAGACTTAATGACGATTTCCTGCTGGCCAATCAAGCTGTCAACGACCAATCCGGCGTATTTCTCTCCCTTTTTGACAATTACGACTGTCAGGCTTTGCGGCTCCTTCTCAAGCGGCTCAATGTCAAGTATCTTATCCATGCGGATGATCGGTATCACCAATCCGCGCAGATGGATGACCTCCTTCGCCTCCACAAAGCGGATGTCCTCCACCGGTATGTCCTCTATATTCTGGATGGAGCCAAGCGCGATCGCATATTTCTCCTTACGGATCTCCACCATGAGGGCCTGAATGATCGCAAGGGTAAGCGGCAGCCTCACCGTAAACTTAGAGCCTACGCCAAGCGTGCTTGCCACTTCCACGTCCCCGCCAAGCGTCTCAATGTTAGAGCGCACGACGTCAAGCCCAACTCCGCGCCCGGAGATGTCCGTAATCTTCTTTGCCATGGAAAAGCTTGGCATAAAGAGCATATTGACGATTTCCTTCTGGCTCATTGTCTCCGCCTGCTCCGGCGTGATGATCCCACGCTCGATCGCCTTCGACTTCACCTTCTCCGTGTCAATGCCGTTCCCGTCGTCGCTGACCTCAATAATGACGTTGTTCCCTTCCTGGAACGCATTTAAGTAAATCGCGCCCTTCGCCGGCTTTCCCCGCTGTACGCGGACTTCCTCGCTCTCTAAGCCATGATCCGCAGAATTACGGAGCAGATGCTGCAGGGGATCCCCAATCTGATCCACCACCGTGCGGTCCAACTCCGTGTCCTCTCCGCTCATATATAGCTCCATGCTCTTGTTTAACTTCCTGGACAAATCCCGGATCATGCGCGGGAATTTGTTCACCACGCTCTCAATCGGAACCATCCGAACCTTCATGACGGATTCGTGCAGGTTCGTCGTGATCCTCTCCAGATATTCAATCTGCTCATGGAACGTCTGATTCTCAAAATTGCCGCCTTCCGTCGTGCTGATGGACACTAGGCTGTTCTTCGCGATGATCAGCTCACTGACCTGATTCATCAACGCGTCCAGCTTCTCAATGTCCACGCGCACCGTGCGGCTCGTCACCGGCTTGCTCGCCCCTGCCTTCTTCACCGCCGCGGGCTGCGCCTTTTTCGCGCTCTCCAGCTGCGCGGGCATGGCCGCTGGCAGCGCCGCCTCTTCCACAGACGGGGCCGGCTCCTCTTTCTTCCCAAGGAAATCCTCCGCATTCACCTCATCCGCGGCAATCATGTCGATCTCCGAAACCGCCTTTGCCGTTGGGATGATTTTGTCAAGCGTATCCGCCGAAGCCAGGAAAAACGAGAAGTCAAGCTCAAATTTCTCATCTTCAATGTCCTGGGAGCTTGGGCGGTACAGGATAATCTCTCCAAAGTCCTCTACCGCCTTAAACACCAAAAACGCCCTCGCTGCTTTCAACAGGCAGTCCGGATGGATCATCACGGTAAAGCCGTAAATGTGCTTTCCCGCCTCTTTCGCGTTCTGAAACGCCTCTTTTTCATTGGCGGAAAGCTCAATGTCCAAAAATTTCTTCTCTCCGGCCTGAACCGGCGGCTCCTTCTTCGGCTCCTCTTTCGGCTCCTTCTCCTCCTTCTTGGCAGGAGCGCCGCCTTCCGCAGCCGATATGTAATCGTTCAGCTCCTTAATGATCGCCTCATTGTCGTCCGTCCCCTCTTCAGAGGTTTCCCTTACGCACTCCAAATACTTGTCAAGCGCGTCCAGGCACTCAAATAAGATGTCAATCATTTGGCTGTTCACCTTTATCTTGTCGCTGCGAACCTCCTGAAACACGTCCTCCATGTCATGCGTCAAGCGCTGCATCCTCTTAAATCCCATCGTGCCCGCCATTCCCTTTAACGAATGCGCGGCGCGGAACACTTCATTGATCGTGTCGCTGTTGTCCGGTTCTTTTTCCAACGTCATGATGCAGTCGCTTAAATTCTGCAAATGCTCATTGGTCTCATCAATAAATATCTCTAGGTATTGGCTTACATCCATTCTACAGTACCCCCACTCTCTTGGTAATCGCAGACGCGGCGTCCTTTAAGGGAACGACTTCATCCACAATGCCCGTTTCATAAATGGCTTTTGGCATGCCATATACCACACAGGACTTTTCATCCTGAGATATGACATATACCGGCTTTTTCTTAGCCAATGACAAGATCCCTTTCGTGCCGTCCGCTCCCATTCCGGTCAGCACCACGCATACAACCTCATCATATCCGCTCCTTGTAAGCGAATCGTATGTGATGTTCGCGCAGGGCTTTAAGCCTCCAATCGCCGGCATATCGTTCAGCACAATCTTGTGCCTTCCGTCCGCCAGTTTCGCCACCTCCATATGTTTTCCTCCAGGCGCCACATAAACCCATCCTTTCGTAAGGATATCGCCGTCCTCCGCTTCCTTCACAGAGATTTTGCTAAGCTCGTTTAAGCGGTCCGCCATAGATTTCGTGAACCCGATCGGCATATGCTGCACCAAGACCATCGGCGCGTCAAGCGCCTTCGGCAGATATGGGATCACGCTCTGAAGCGCCTTCGGCCCTCCTGTGGAGCAGGCCAGCGCAACCAACTTATTTCCTTTTGCAGACGTCGTCTTCCTTTGAATGGGCTTCCTTGGGGAAATTGAGGCCGCCGGCTTCTCTGCCTGCGCCAGGGAAGGGAGCTTTAGCACCGCCCGCAAGACGGAAAGCAGCGTTTTTTTGAACACTTCGCCCTTCGCCTCAATGATATTCGTCGGCTTCGTCACGAAGTCAACCGCTCCAAGCTCCAGGGCAATCATCGTCACTTCCGCGTCCTTCACCGTCAGGGTGCTCACCATGATGATCGTCGCCTTAATCTTTTCCTCCTGCAGCCTTTTCAAAAGCTCAAGGCCGTCCATGCGGGGCATATTGACATCCAGAAGAACTGCGTCATAACGCTTCTCTTTCAGCTTTTCATAGCCTTCCTGCCCATCCTTACAGATATCCGCAATCTGAAATGAATTGTCTGAGGCAATTATATCACAGATCACCCTTCTCATGAGTGCAGAGTCATCAATCAACAAAATATTTTTCTTCATGAAACATACGCTCCTTCCATAACCTCACTCTACTTATGGCTGCCTGGCCTTTGCCCGCAAGCGCCTTCAATTTCCCACTCTGGATAAAAAATTTATAATAAGCTGCGTAATGCCTTTATGCATAGATATGGTTTCCTGACCGCCGTTCAAATAATTGCTCGTCAATGCCTGAAAAGCCTTGGAAGAGGCCGCGTTCGGCTTTATCAATGAAATGATCTTCTGGTTCCGCACCGCGTTCTCCATCTGCTGATCCTGAGGCATCATGCCCAGAAACGTAAGCTCCCCATTTAAAAACTGCGTCACGACAGAATTTAATTTTTCAAAAGCGAGCCTTCCCTCCGCAATGCTGTTCACTTTATTGACCGCCACGTTGATCTTTACTCGTTCCTTGGAAAAAATCGCGTTGCGGTACAGCGCCTTTAACAGAGAGTACGAATCTGTCAGGGAGCTTGGCTCCGGCGTAAGGATCAAAAGAACCTCAGGGCTTGCCATGACAAATTCCAATACGCTGTCTGAAATGCCCGCTCCCGTATCCACAATAATCACGTCTGCCAGATCGTCCAGCTCAGCCAGGCTGTGCACCAGATACGTAACCTGATCCCTGGACAGATAATTTAATCCCACAATCCCAAGCCCGCTGGAGATAAACCCAATCTCAAGCGGCCCTTGAGAGATAATCTCTCTTGTGCTTTTGCCATGGTAAATCAAATCACTCAAATTATATTGCGGCGCGGCCCCAAACATAACCTCCACGTTCGCAAGCCCCAGATCCGCGTCAAAGATGATGACGCGCTTTCCCATCCTGCGAAGCCAAACCGCCATATTCACTGCGGTATTTGATTTTCCAACGCCGCCCTTCCCGCTGGTGATCGTAAGCACCCTTGCGTTTTTCAGCGGCGTCCTAACGCTTTTTTGCTTAATTACATTTCTAAGCCGTTCTGCCTGATCCATAGGCTTAACTTCCTCCCAACAGCCGTTTGACCATTTTTTGGGAGTTAAATAACTCAATGTCATCCGGCACGTTTTGTCCATCTGTGACATAGGAAACCTCTGCCTGCGAGTATAGCTTGATGTTCAGGATATTCCCATACGTCGTCGTCTCATCCAATTTCGTGAAAATAATCTTATAATCCGAAATGTCTTTGTACACATCTGTAATTTCAATCAAATCTTTGTATTTTGTCGTGGCGCTAAGCACAAGGTACACCTCGCTGCTGTAGCGCTTATCCACGCTCTGGATCAATTTTCCCGTATCTTCCTTTTGATTTGGGCTTTTGTGTGAGAATCCCGCCGTGTCCACCAAGATCACGTCAAAATTCTCAAGCTGCTCTATTCCCTGATTCAACTCCTCCGCGGAGTAAATGATCGTAAGCGGCGTGTCAAGGATGTTCGCGTAGGTGCAAAGCTGCTCCGCAGCGGCAATCCGATAGGTGTCCGCCGTCAAGAACGCAATCTTCCTTCCCTGCTCTACCTTTAATTTAGAGGCGATTTTTGCGATTGTCGTCGTCTTCCCCACCCCGGTCGGCCCGACAAAGAAAACAATCTTTGGCTTTTTGCCGGACAGGTCAATCCCATGGGGCTGTCCAAATTTCAATATCATCTTCTGATACACATTAGAAAGGATATGGTCTACGCTGCTCCCCTTCCCGTTGACCTTCTCCACCTCATCCATGATCTGATTGACGTATTTTTCATCTACCTCATTGTCCACAAGCGTCTCATAGAGCACCTTTAAAAATGAGAAGTTGTCCTTCTTCTTCTCCTCTGCCTTTACAAAGGGCTTCTCCTCCTCCGCCTTCCGCTCTGAGGCGAGCTGCTTTTCCAAAATAGACTGTAAGTTCTCAAGCTTCTCCTCAATGCGCTCCCGCTCTTCCGAATCGTCCTGCTTCAATAAGCTGGCGTTCCGCTTCAAAAATTCAATCGCGCTCTGCTCTGCCCTGCTCTGATCCAAAGGCTCCTTTGCGACAGGCGGGATTGGGATCGGGTCATTCGCCACCATATTGATCGACTCGTGCATCCGCTGCACATTCCGAAGCGCCGTGCCGGAATCAATGCTGCTTGCCTTCTCCTCAATAGCCGCCGTCACCTCAAACGTGGATTTTTTAAAAGAAGAAAACAGCCCCCTTGGCCGGATCTCCTTTACGTTCATGACTACCACGTCGTCCCCAAGATCCTCTTTCGCTTTCTCAATCGCTTCCTCTCTGGATTTTCCCTGAAACTTCTTAATCGTCATTACCCTGTCACCATCCCAACTGATTGTAATTCAACATTCGATTCGACTTCATTGTAAGACACTACAATCAAGTCTCTGAAATATTCCGATGTAAGCTTCTTAAAATACATCCTTACAATCGGAGATGTAATTATAATGGCATTTTTGCCCAGATTTTCAAGTTTCGCCACTTCCTGCTCCACAGACGCCACAATCGCCTTCGTCCGCTCCGGATCCAACGTTAAGTATGCCCCCTGCTCCGTCTGCTTGATGGAGGACATAATATCCTGCTCTGTCTTCGGATCCAGCGTAATTACGCTCGTCACCTCATTCGGCTCAAAATACTTCCCGGAAATCGCGCGCTTTAAGCTTTGCCTGACATATTCCGTCAAAACGTCCGTGTCCCTCGTCGTCGCAGCGTGATCCGCAAGCGTCTCAAAGATTGACAGCAAATCCCGTATGGAAATTCCTTCCCGCAGCAAATTTTGAAGCACTTTCTGAATCTCCCCAAGGCCAAGCAGCTTTGGAACCAGCTCCTCCACCAACACCGGATTGCTCTCTTTTAGGTTGTTGACAAGATTCTGCACATCCTGCCTTGTCAAAAGCTCGTCAATATGCGACCTGACCATTTCCGTTAAATGCGTCGCAATGATAGAGGGCGGATCCACGACCGTATAGCCAAGGCTTTCCGCGCGTTCCCTCTGCCCTTCCGTAATCCAGATCGCCGGCAGATGGAAGGACGGCTCAAACGTCGGGATTCCCGTGATCTCCTCCTCCACATATCCCGGATTCATCGCCATATAATGGTCAAACAAAATTTCGCCTTCCGTGACCTGAATCCCTTTTATCTTAATGATATACTGATTTGGGTTCAACTGGATATTGTCCCTTAGGCGGATGATTGGCACTACCGTTCCAAGCTCAAGGGCAATCTGCCTTCGGATCATGACGACGCGGTCCAAAAGATCCCCGCCCTGGTTCACATCCGCAAGCGGGATGATGCCATAGCCAAATTCCAGCTCGATCGGATCCACCTGAAGCAGCGACACCACATTCTCCGGCTTTCGAATCTCCTCCGCCTCGGACTCCTCTATGCTCGCCTCCTCTTCAATCTGCTCCACGCCGATGCTTTTGGACATATTCATTCCAGCCACGATGAAGGCGGCCCCAAAGCCCACAAACAAATACCACTTAAATGGGGTGGCGATCCCCAAAAAGCACAGCGTGCCGCCAACAATATAGAGGACCTTTGGCACCCCAAACAGCTGCTTGATGAGAATTGCCCCAAAGTCAGCCTCTTTAGAAGCTTTTGTAACCAAAATGCCGGTTGCAAGCGAAATCAGCAAAGACGGGATCTGGCTGCAAAGCCCGTCGCCAATCGTCAAAACGCCAAATTGCTGAATCGCGTCCGAAAACTCCATTCCCTGGCGCGTCATCGCCATAACCGTGCCGCCGACAATGTTAATAAACGTAATGATTAAGCCCGCGGTTGCGTCTCCCTTTACATACTTCGTGGCGCCGTCCATGTTTCCAAAGAAGCTGGCCTCCGCCTGAATCTTCTCACGCCGGCTTTTTGCCTCAGCGTCTGTGATGGCCCCGGTATTCAAGTCCGCGTCAATCGCCATCTGCTTACCCGGCATCGCGTCCAAAGTGAACCTTGCGGTTACCTCCGCAACCCTTTCCGAGCCTTTATTGATGACGACAAACTGAATGATGATTAAGACAATAAATACGATCACGCCGATGATCAAGTCGCCGCCGCCGACAAACATCCCAAATGTCTCCACCACGTTTCCCGGCGACCCGGTCGTCAAAATCAGACGGGTCGAGGATACGTTCAGCGAAATTCGGAAAATTGTGCTGAACAAAAGCAGCGTCGGGAAAAAAGACATATCCAGCACGCCCTGCGCAAACAGCGCATTGAACATGATAATCAACGCAATGGAAATATTGACCGCGAGCATCACATCCAAAATTCCGGAGGGAATTGGAACAATGAAAAAAATGATTGCCGCAAGTAAATATAGCGCCACTCCAACATCTGCTTTTTTCATTTCATATCCTCCTTCTGTAACTTCTTCCTAAAGCCCGCCCAATCGCCAGGCAGCCGCCGCTTTCGCGTCTCCTTATTCCCCAATTATCTATTATATACCATCGCCAGAACTTCTGCCACTGCCTGATAGAGTTCCGGCGGAATTTCCTGCCCAATGTCCACATTCGCGTAAAGCATACGCGCAAGCGGCTTATTTTCCACAATCTCGATATTACTCTCTTTTGCAAGCTCCCGAATCTTCAGCGCCAAATAATCCTCCCCTTTCGCAAGGACGACAGGGGCCTTCGCCTCATCGGCGTCATATTTTAAGGCCACAGAAAGATGCGTCGGGTTCGTGATGATGACGTCCGCTTTGGGAACGTCCTGCATCATGCGCCTCCTGGAGGCTTCCTGCATTCTTTGACGCTGCTTGCCCTTGATCTCAGGGCTTCCTTCTGTATTCTTATATTCATCCTTCACTTCCTGCTTTGTCATCTTCATGTCTTCATGGAACTTATGCCTTTGATAGACAAGATCCGCGACCCCAACGATAATATAGACCAAAGCGATCTTAAGCCCTGTGTCCAAAATGATCTGGCCGCACAAAATGATTGCCTGAAGCAAGGGTATGTCGTACAAAATAAACAAATCATCTGCATTGCTTTTGATGGACGTATATGCGATATAGCCGATCACGCCCAATTTCACAAGAGATTTGAACAATTCAAATATAGAATCCTTAGAAAGGATGCGCTTAAACCCATTGATCGGGTTAAACTTCTCTAATTTCGGCTTCATTGGTTTCGCTGTGACCTTCCAGCCCACCTGAATCAGATTCACCAAAAAGCATACCGCGAACCCCACCAGAAAAAACGGCAGGATCATCCGAAGGAAATCCAACAGCATAATATGCAGAAAGGAAGACGCGGCATGGCCGTTCATATCCTTTGCGCCCTCTTTTATGAATTCCGGTATCCTTGAATACGAATATGTAAATACATTTAAAAAGCCGTCATACAAGTAGGTCATTAAGATTTTCAACAGCAAAAACAACACGATTAAGTCAAACGCGCTGCCAATCTCCCTGCTCTTTGCGACTTTCCCGTCATTCCTGGCATCTTCCAGCCGCTTCGACGTAGGCTCTTCTGTTTTCTCTCCGCCCGGCCCATCCTTCGCAAACCACTGAAGCTGATAGGAAAGGCCCCTATTCGTCCACTCCGTCAATGTTCATACATTCCTTTTATCATAGACACAATCGTCCTTTTCATTTCATCAAATATAAAATCAGACACATCCATAAACATCCCAATCGTCAGGAGCATGACAGCCAGGCCAAACAAAACCTTCAGCTGCATGCCAATCGCAAACATATTCATCTGCGGCGACACCTTCGCCATGACCCCAAGGATGCAGTTTAAGATCATGATGCAGACAAATACGGGAAGAATGATCCGAAAAGCGATCACAAACAAATCCGTCATATACGTCAGCATTCCCGTAAGAAGGGCGTCCCACTGAAACACCTGCCCATTCACAGGTATCAATTGATAAGAATCCACCACAGCCCTCAGAATGTACTGATGCATATTGGTTATAATCAAGAGCAGCAGCACCAGATAATTGTAAAAATTCGCGCTGACGCTCGCCTGCGTCTTCATCTGCGGGTTATATTCCATCGCCATGGAAAACCCAATGTTCATATCCAGCAAATTTCCCGCCAACAAAATAATGGAATTACAAATGTTTGCTGCAAACCCAATGAGCAATCCTGTAATTCCTTCTTTTACGGTGATTATGGAATATCCTATGATCCCAGTATATCCAAGGCTTTCCCTTGGGACAATCTGATACAGAATCAGGGAAATAAAAACGGACAGCCCAATCTTCACCCTCCCCGGCACATCCTGCAGCCCAAAAAAAGGAGCGACAGAAACAAAACAGGATATTCGAATTAAAATCAACAAAAAATATTCAAATGTCAGTAAGGAAAAGCTATAATTCACCATAATACAACCTAGCTTAGATAGACGCTAAAGTCTGTCCACAGGCGCACCATATAATTTGACATTACATCCAACATCCAGGAGCCAAGCAGCATCATTCCCACAAAAACCGCCAAAATCTTAGGCACAAACGTAAGCGTCTGCTCCTGAATGGAGGTCACAGTCTGAAAAATGCTGATAATCAGGCCAACCACCAATGAAATCAACAGCAAAGGGGCGGATGACACAATAATTGTGTAAATGGCCTCCTTTGCAATTGTAATGACATCACCCTCCGTAATCAAACGTCTTTCCTCCCATCCGGCCTATCTTCTTAATAAAATGTCTTCACCAAGCTCCCAATGACTAAATTCCAGCCATCCGCCAACAAAAACAGCAAAATCTTAAACGGCATTGAAATTGTCGTAGGCGGCAGCATCATCATGCCCATCGACATCAGCACGGAGGAAACCACCATGTCAATTACGATGAATGGAATATAAATCAAAAACCCTATGATAAACGCCTGCCTAAGCTCACTGATGATGAAGCTCGGAATCAAAACGGAAAAGGGAACCTCTTCATAACTGTCGTAAGTCTCTCCTGAAATCTGAATGAACAGATCTATGTCCCTTGTCTGCACCTGGCCGTTCATAAACTCCCGCAACGGCTTACCGCCAATCTCAATTGCCTCCTCCTGCGTGATCTCTCCGGCATCAAAAGGCTTCAAAGCATTCTCATTGATGTCGGCAAACACAGGCTGCATAATAAACAAGGTCAAAAACAGCGCAAGGCCGATCAAAACCTGATTGGGCGGAGCTGTCTGCGTGCCAATAGCAGTTCTCAAAAAATGCAGCACAATGACGATCCTGGTAAAAGACGTCAGCATAATCAGCAAAGACGGCGCAAGGGAAATGATTGTCAGCGTCAGAAGGATCCGAATGGCGCCAGATAATGTCCCTTCTTCATTATTATAACTGAATGTAACTCCATTTGTACTGCCAGAGGCAGAGCTGCCTGTACCCTGACCCCGCCGATCCACCGGTTCTTCAATATCATCGCCGGAAGGCGCCTCTATCCCGTCTACCGCCTCATCATAATCCAATGGAGGATTATTTAATGTTCCAGTTGCGTAAACATCCTGCCAGCTTAATATCACGATAGAAAAGAGCAGCGCCAGAGTCGCGAATAGGACAGATATCCTGCAGTATGAATTCTTAAATTTATCCATAATCATCCCAGTCTATTTCTTCGGTATCCGTTTTTTTATCTTTTCAAATGCCTCTTTAAAACTCTCCGTTGAAATTTCAGCCAAAGCCCCGTCCTTTGGCAGCTCCTTCAACTGATCTTCCGTCAGCTTCGTCAGCAGCCGCACTTCATCCTTGCTAATCGCAATCACAAGGTATTCATCCCCCGCCTCAACTATTTGAATATATTGATTCGACGTAAGCTTTAAAGTCTCCACCACCCTTAGGTTCCTGCTAAGAGAATGGCCTTTTTGATACCCTGCAATCCATCGTGTCGCCACATATGTAACGCCCAAGACAAAGATGAAAATCACCAGCACGCTTATAAGCTGCACAAAACTTTCCAGAGAAGAAGCCTGCACCGCGACCCCGCGCATATTAACCCACTACTTTTTTCACAGCTTCTAATACGCGTTCCGCCTGGAACGGCTTCACAATAAAATCCTTTGCCCCGGACTGAATCGCTTCAATCACCATCGCCTGCTGTCCCATCGCAGAACACATAATAACGCAGGAAGAAGGGTCAATCTCCTTAATTTTCTTTAATGCCTGAATTCCATCCATTTCCGGCATCGTAATGTCCATCAGCACCAAATCCGGCTTCGTCTCATTAAATTTTTCCACCGCTTTTACGCCATTTTCGGCTTCTGCCACGATATTGTAACCGTTCTTCGTTAAAATATCCTTAATCATCATCCGCATAAACGCAGCGTCGTCACATACTAAAATATTCTTTGCCATTTTTCAATCTCCTATCTTATTTACTTAATGATTTCTGTGATTCTGACGCCAAAGCTTTCCTCTATCACAACGACTTCTCCTTTGGCGACATACTTCCCATTTACAAGCACATCAATCGGCTCGCCTGCAATTTTATTTAATTCAATAATCGTTCCAGGCACAAAATCCAAAATTTCCTGAATTGATTTACTTGTCCTGCCCAATTCGACCGTCACATCCAACGGCACATCCATAATCAAGTCTATATTCTCCGACTGCATTGCCGGATTTGCGCCTGGGGCAAACGCCTGAAATTGCGCCGGCTGCACATTGACTGCCTGAGACATCATCGGCTGCGCCATCATCGGCCCTCCCATCATTGGCTGACCCCCCATCGGCCCTCCCATCATCGGCCCTCCCATCATTGGCTGACCCATCATCGGCTGGCCCATCTGCCCTGGCATCGCCTGCTGCTCCGGCATGGGCTGCGGCGCAGGGGCCGCCGTGGAAGCTGCGCTGTCCTGACTGGCAGACGCCGTCGCCATCACGTCATTTTCCATATTTTGAGTTATGCTGGAACACATCTCCCTGGCAAAAGAAAACGGATACAGCTGCATAATATTGCTGTTAACCAGATCGCCGATTTCCATCCGAAATGATATCATCACAAACTCACCGGCCAAGAAACTGTCAATCTCCCCCGCATCCACAGTCTCTGACATATCAATCACATCTGCCTCCGGCGGGCTGATGTCTATCATTTTATTCAGCATAGAGGACAGCGAAGTCGCCGCCGAACCCATCATCTGGTTCATCGCCTCGCTGATCGCGCTTAAATGCAGCTCGCCCAGCTCGCCGTCTATATTCGTCCCGTCCCCTCCCATCATCAGATCCGTAATCACTTTTACGTCATGTTCCTTTAAGACTAAGACGTTGCTGCCGTCCAATCCGACCGTATATGCAATTCGAATGAACACACATGGCCTCTCATAAGTCGCCACAATGTCTTCCCATGTGGCGGAAGACACAACCGGAGTCGAAATGTCAACCTTCCTATTCACCAACGAAAACAATGTCGTAGCCGCCGTTCCCATACTGATATTTGCAACTTCCCCTATTGCGTCTTTTTCAGCATCAGAAAGCGACTGTTCGCCGGCGCCGGCATCCTCCGTCTCATTTAACAAGGCGTTAATCTCTTCCTGCGATAACATTCCATCCATCGTCTTACTGCTCCTCTCTGATCACTGATGTAACCCTCACCGCATATTGATTGCCGGACGCTCCCGGCAACGCGGTAAATTTTCGTATATCGCCAACATACACGTCCAATTCCTCATCCACTTTCGAATCCAGACGAATGATATCTCCTATCTGCAAATTTGTAAAGTCGAACACAGAAACCGTGCTCTTCCCCAAATAAGCCTTAATCGGCACCGGAGCCCTTGAAATCAGGCTCTCCAACGCATCCGTATACTCAACCTCACTGTCCTTCTTTATGCTGGAATACCAGAACTTCGTGTTTAGCTTATCCATGACAGGCTCTAACGTAATGAACGGAAGGCAAATGTTCATCAAGCCTTCAATATCTCCGATCTTTACATTAATGGTTACAATCGCAATCATCTCATTTGGAGATATAATCTGTGCAAACTGCGAATTCGTCTCTATCCGCTCCAGCCTGGGGCTGATTTCCACAACATTATGCCATGGCTCGCTTAAAAGCTCCACGCACACTACCATGATCCGCTCAATGATCAAAAGCTCAATCTCCGAAAACTCCCGGCTTTTGTCCAACGGCTCCCCAACTCCCCCAAGCATACGGTCTACGATCGCATATCCCAAATTGGAGGCCACCTCCAATATGATCGTCCCGCTTAAGGGAGCCATGTCAACGACCCCAAGCAAGACGGGATTGGAAAGGGCGTTGGAAAACTCCGAATATGTGACCGCCTCGGAATTCATCACCTCAATCTGAACGCTTTTCCTCAAATACACCGGAAGGTTGGTGGACAATAACCTTCCATAATGCTCGAATATAATTTCCAAAGTCCTCAAATGCTCTTTCGAAAACTTTGAAGGTCTGGCGAAATCGTAGTCCTTTACCTGCTTCTCCGAAGAGTCTTTCATGTCATCGACATCAAACTCCCCTTCATTCATCGCCCGGAGCAAACTATCAATCTCACTCTGGGATAACACATCACCCATGAAATCTCACCACCTGCCTTATGCGCTCTTGACGCGCTTTTTGATTCGTTTATTGATATCCTCTACTGGCTTGTGACCGCAGGGAACTCCACGCTGACAATAAAATCTGAATCAAACATCTGGCGCAGTGAGGAAAGAATCGCATTCTGCACTGCATGCTGATCTCCGTTAAACTCTTCATATGTATAGCCAGAGACAATGGTATTGATCTGGCTCTTAATTAAGCTGTCCCGTTCCGCCAGCTCTTCGCTGTATTTTTTATACCCTTCATTTTCGGTATCCATGGAAAGCATCACCCGAATCGTGGCATAATGGTTCTTCCCATCTCCGCTGTCCTTTAAGTTAACCGTCATGTCCTCTCCGGCGGCCACGTCATACGAGGCAAGCTGATCAATCGGGACGGTCATCAGGCTGTCTTCCGTCACCGCCCCGCTGTTCAATTCCAGGCTGATCGCGCCGCACACTTGCGTAATCAGCTCATTCGCCTTCTTTGTCTCCGGCAGGATGGTAATCGTCAGAATCGCCGTCAAAATCAGATTCACTAATACCAACGCCAAAACAACCACTGTCATAAGATTCTTCTTCATTTGCCTTTTCCTTTCTTCCTAATATTATTGATCCGAACCGAATGAATTGTAAATCTTAATCTCCACCCTTCGGTTACGGGCCCTTCCCTCTGGAGTGGCATTGTCCGCAATCGGGACATATTCTCCCCTGCCAGATGATTTCAAGAGGCCAGCGTCCAAATCGGTGATTCCCCTGATATAATTGGCCACGCTAAGCGCCCGGTACATCGAAAGCACGTCATTGTCCTCATATTTGTCATTTGAAATCGGCACATTGTCGGTGTGTCCTTCGATTTCTATAATTTTTCCGTTGTAATTCGAAAGGATCGCTCCAATTTTATCCACCAGCGGATAGGCGTCTTCCCGAATCTCGGATTTGCCCGAATCAAACAACAGCGCGCCATTCAGCGTCAAAAGGACGTACTGGGCGTTAAAATCCACCTCCACCTGATTCTGAATGCCGCTCTTTAGAGCCTCCTCGCTGATCTCCTCGGCCATTTGCTCCGACTCCTTCAGCGCCTCCTCCTCATAAGCCTCCTTAAAGTCTTTCTCGCTTTCCCCATTCTCGCTTTCTTCCCCTTCGGTGGCAAGCTGCTCAAAGAACATACTGAAATCCTTCAGCTGACTGACACCAGAGGAGATTAACTGCCCCTCCCCTATGGATGAGCCGCCGGAAGGCAATACGCTAAAGCTGCTCTGCAGCGACGCCACAACCATCTTAAACTTCTCTGCGTCAACCGTTGACATGGAAAAAAGCAACACGAAGAAACATAGCAGCAGATTCATCAAATCACTGAATGTACTCATCCATGCCGGTGAGCCTTTCGGCGCGTCTTCCTGTTTCTTCCTGGCCACTATTCCTCACCTCCAGCATCACCAACCTCATTCCTGACAGCAGGTGACAAGAAGGACTTCAGCTTTTCTTCAATAACCCTGGGGTTCTCACCCGCCTGTATGGAAAGAAGGCCCTCTACCATGACTTCCTTTATAATCACTTCCAAATCGTTGTTCTGCTTCATCTTGGCCGCAGTCGGGATGCACAGCCAGTTCGCGATCAGGGAGCCATACAGCGTCGTCAAAAGGGCAACCGCCATGGAAGGCCCGATGGAGGCCGCGTCTGACATATTATTTAACATATTCACGAGACCGACCAGCGTGCCGATCATTCCCCATGCAGGGCCAAGCTCCGCCCACTTCTCCCAAAACCCAATCACTTTCTTATGCCGGTCTTCCAGACAGGTCAATTCCGTCTCCAGAATCCCACGGACCAGCTCTGCGTCCGTGCCGTCCACGACAAGCATGATCCCCTTCTTCAAGAAAGAGTCCTCTATGTCGTTGGACGCCTCCTCCAAGGCCAAAAGCCCTTCTTTCCTGGCGACATTCGCCAGATTGATGACATTGCCGATTACAGCTCCTGGATCCATAGCCTCTTCCTTAAATGACAAAGAGATGCTCTTTAAGCCTCCGATAAAGTCTTTCAGCTTATGGGACGCCAACACGCCCGACACGGAGCCGCCCACCGTAATGATGATGGACGGGACATCTATGTAACTCATAATATCCGCATGCGCGGAAAAGATGCCGAAAATAACCATGGCGAATCCAAGAATGATTCCCAATAATGATGCTATGTCCAAAACTCTCACCTACCCATTTTATTTTGTTGGCAGCTAAAACGCCGCCTAAAGTCCTTCTTCTTAAGTCTACTAGATTTTGATACAATTGTCCATAAACTTCTTAAAATAATTTACATAAAATTAATATTTGTCGAAATTTGACGCCCTTATTACCTTCTTTCTTCACAAAATTGTGCATGATCTGGTACTGCCCACCAAACCATGCACAACTATTATATCATATTCTTTTGAATTTTGGAACCTATAAATTACCTTTTCAGATTGATTAATTCTTCCAAAAGCGTATCCGAAGTCGTGATGACCCTGGAATTGGACTGGAACCCTCTCTGCGTGATGATCATCTGCGTAAACTCCGTGGAAAGGTCCACATTAGACATCTCAAGTTCGCCGGATACCATGCTGCTGCCGTCCGCCGCTATCTCCCTGCCGATGCCGTCAAATTCACCGGAGTTCAACGTCGTCGTATAACAGTTCTCCCCCACCTTCTCAAGGCCGGAGGCGTTTGCAAACTGCGCCACCGCGATCTGCCCAAGCAAAGTGGAGTTGCCGTTGTCATATGAGCCGAAAATCATGCCGTTATTGTCAATATTAAGGCCGATCATCGCCCCAAGCGGCTTTCCTGCCCCTTCCGTGCCGTTGTTCCAGCCAGGATCCCCTCCAATCGTGGTCTTCCCGCCGTTGTCCGATTCCTTACAGGAAGAGAAGTCAATCTCGATGTCAGAGAAATTATTTCCCAGGGTGTTCGCCAAGTTCAGCTTCACCGTGTCAGAGCCCTGTAAGCCGACATAAGAGAAGTTTCCGTTGGAAGGATCGAATTTCAACGTATAGTTTACAGCCGGCTCCGTATATTCGTATGCGCCCGTCTCCTCGTTAAATGACCCTCTTGGAATATCCTGGGATCCATTCGCGTTTAACTGACCAAGCGTAATGCCGAACAGATCCGTAACCGTCCCGTTCACTTCCTGCGAGCTGACAGCATTCGCGTCCGTTCCAGCCGCCATATCGTCAATCGCGGACTGCGCGTCTCCATAATACTGATAGGAAGGAATCGTGTAGGAATTGTTATCGGGATCGAATGTAATCTCCTGATACTTTGTAATGGAGTTTCCTGCCCCGTCAAACGTCGGATAGGCATAATAGTATCCCTGCCCATTGTAGCCAAGGTTCGGATCCGCCGCCGCATCGCCGTCCTTCACCCATTTAATATTCGGATCCGTAGGCATATAGGACTTATTCGCCGTCGTGTTCCGGCCAAACACATTCGCCAGCTCACCGCCGCTGTTAATGTACTTAGAGAGGACGGATCTGTTCTCTGAATCCAGAATGTCCGTCAGCTCCACCGTATACGTATGCGTGTCCTCGTCAGAAAGCTTGATGGCAAACTTCCCTGTATAGCGATAGCCCAATTTATCATAAAAAGCCATATTCAACGCATAGCCCTTTTCGTCGCGGACATTGGTGTCATTCTTATCCATGATGCCGCCAATGGTTCCTTTTTCCGTCGCCTCCGCCGGCGAGGTCAGGTTCTTCTCCTGCATGACGCGCAAAGCTGAAACCGTGTCCTTTTTGATGTTTCCGGTCGTCTCATCCACCTGCCAGCCCATCACGGTATATCCGGTGGACGTCATCGCCAGGTTTCCCGCCCCGTCTATGTAAAAGGAACCCGCCCTGGTGAACAGATTCTGCGTTCCGTTGCTGACAATGAAGAAATTGGTCGAAACCTTATCCGTCAGCCGGATGTCAAGGCCATCGCCCGTCGTCTCTGCCGCGCCCGGATTCGTCACCGTCACCTTCGTCGAGCCGCTCGTTACGCCAAGGCCGACCTGCCTGGCGTTCACGCCTCCCTTTCCGGTCGCTGCGTTCGCGCCGGAGGCGTTTGACAATGTCTGGTACATAATTTCACTGAATGTCGTCTGTGAAGATTTGAATGCCACGGTGTTTACGTTGGAAACGTTATTTCCGATTACATCCATTTTTGACTGATGTGTCTTAAGTCCCGACACAGCAGAAAACAATGATCGCATCATAATATATGTCCTCCTGATATTCTGCGGCCTGCCTGCCCCCTCTGTCATTCAGGGGCCATCGCTTCCCTAAGGTCCAGCTACATAATGACAGCGCCGTCTATATTTGTAAATATGTTTGCTTGTGCATCGGCCTGATCCATTGCCGTGACAACCGTTTTATTTGGAACGTTCACAATGAACGCCAAGGAGTCCACCATCACCAAAGAATCCTTTATGCCCTTCTCCCCGGCCTTCGCAATGCCGCTTAGCAGCCTGTCGCTCTGTTCGCTTGTCAGGCTGATCTGACGTTCCAAAAGGCGCATGGAGGCATGCTTTGAAAACTTCAGTTCCGATTCCTGCCCGGTCTGCTTCCCACGCAGGATCTCCTCGAAAGAAACCCCGGATCCTCCCGAATCCCTCTCGCTTTTCGTTGTCTTTAAATATTGGCCTGCGGCCTGTTCAATGGATGTAAACCGATTTGTCAGCTTATTCATGATTCCACCCCATTCATTTCCGCGAGCGTTTCGCTAGGCTTCCGTGCCTGCACGGATCTTAAGGGTCAAAGCCAAACAGCTCTGCTGCGCAATTATTTCTTATCCCCTTCATCCTTTTCAGGGGCGTCCGGATCCACCTCATCCGTCTTGTCATCATCCGGCTTCTCTTCCGGCTTTCCTGTCAGCTCCTTGATCTTCTTCTCCAATTCCTCCAGCTTCTTTAAGTCTTCTTGGTTGACAAATCCCTTTTGGTAATCCGTCATCGCGTCGTAAACAGCCCTTGCGTCCTCAATGCTCTTTGCGTCGCCCGCAACGACGTTCCCAACAGGCGGAAGCTTTGCGATCATGGCCGAGAATACCTGCGATATCTGGAACGCCTCGTAATAGCTGCTGTCCGTCACGGTATCCAAATCTTCCAGCGAATACAGCCCGTCGTCCACCGCCAGGTACACATTCCCGTTTTCATACATTACATAGTCCACTTTTCCGCTTACCGTGCCAAGCTCCGTATTTAAAATAACGTATTTGCCCACTAAGTCATTTGCCATGCCATAGCTGACGGTGTCCGCAAGGTTCTGCGTCGCCTCAAGCTGTGAGAATGTGGCAAGCTGCGAGATATACTCTGTATTGTCCATCGGCTCCAGCGGATCCTGATACTGCATCTGCGCGACTAATAACTGCAAAAACGCTTCCTTGCCAAGGCCGGACTTATTTTTCTCCTCAGCCTTTGATTTCTTGGAAGACGCTGAAGACGCTTCTGCGCTGTTGTCTACGACTTTTCCATTTTGCACCAATGCTGTATATGACATACAGTCACTCCTTTCTCATTGTTATGCGGTCAAATCTACCTGATTTCCATTGTCCCGCATGATCTTTGCGACCAGCTCCTCCTCTTCGGTCATCAGGCCGGACAGGCCGTCTAAATCGTTGAGGTTTAAATTCTTCCTCATATGCTTCTTGGACTCTTCCATCTGCTGGTGCATCTGCTCCTCCTGCCTGGCGTTCTGCTCCAGGTTCTGCTCGAACTGATGCGTGCCTACTGTGACCTCAATCGCGTCAACCTTCACTCCCTGCTGGCCCAAGTTTTGACGCAGCTCAACAAGCTGTGCCTCAAGCGCCTGCTTCACGTTTTCATTCTGCGTCGTGATCTGCGCGCGGATCACGCCGTCCCGTTCGGAAACGCTCAAATAAAGCTTTCCCAAATGCTCGGGATTCAACTGCATCTCCATAGACGTCGCCGCCTCTGAAATCGTCACGCGCACATTCCTTGCAATCTGCTGAATCAAATCCGCCGTGTCAATCGGGTTCGTGTACGGCCTAACCTGCTCCTGTGGAACGGCAAAACGCTCATTCTTAATGTTCGCCTGCTCCGCAAATATTGGCTCAGTATGCTCTGCCTTTGGCTTCTCGTCTTTAAAATGCTCCAAAAATCCGCCTTCTTCAGAGGACTCGCTTTCTTCCTCTCCGGAATCCGATGCGATCTGCGTCGTTTCCCTGACCTCTTTTTGCTCATCCTTCGGCTCTTCTGTGGGCTCAGCCTCTTTTTGCTGAGGCTCCCTGTCTGTCACGACAGTTTTGACCGGCTCCTCTGGCAGCCTGGATTCCTGCGCGCCAGCGTCCTTCACCGGAACCTCTTCCTCAAAAACGCCTTCGCCTTCTGGCAATTCAGCCGTCTCTTCAAGCGCCTCAACGTCTAAATCCTCTGCAGGCTTCATCTGCTCATATGCCTCACACAGCAGGTCAAGCCCTTCTTTAGTGATCCCAAGCTCCTGGCACAGCTCCTCGGCCTGCACAGCCACGCCTTCCATCAAATTCTGGAACGGCTCGCTTAAAAACAGCGTTCCGATATCCTCTCCGGTCAGCTCCTGAACCAACGCCGTCAAGTCCTGCACATTCCTTAGGTCTAAAAACGTCAGCCCAAGGCTTTCCATTGCAGCGGCGATCTCTTCCTCTGTCACGCCAAGCTCTTCTTTTAAAAGCTCCTTCACTTCTTCCTCGAAAGACTCAAGGGCCTCTTTCGCCTCCGGGCTGACCTCTTCTGCGACTGACGCATTCTCTTCTTTTACAGTCACGCCTTTCATCTGTGACTGACTCGCGTCATAGGCTGCGCCTGCCTCTGTTTTGGCGTCTGACGTCCCTCCCGCCTGAACGGAATTTGCGGACACATCCATGTTTGGCAGATTATTTTTCCCCATCAGATCCATAAAGCTGACAGCAGGCGATTTCTCTGCTTCTTTTGAGGGCCTCTCTGCCTTCATGCCTGACTGGGCCGCAAGCAGCTGCTTTGCGATTCCCATAATCGTGGTTCCCACTTTTCTTCCCCTCCCTTCATTAAGATATGATTTATTTAGATTCAGAGGGATTCATGATTTTGGTCAGCTTTGCCGCTGTCTCCGCATTCATGGCCCCCAGAATACTCGAACTTGCGTCGGCGTCCATTGCCTGTAGGATTTTTGCCACCAGCTTCAAATCGTCTTTCATCGTGTCAAAAATCGCAGCCGCCTGCTTTGCCTTCATAGAAGAATACATACTGACGTACTCTTCCAGTTGCTGATCCGCCTGCTGCTGCTCCAAGACCTGCTTATAAATCGTCTCTGCATTGGCGGGATCTATGCTCTCATAAAATGTCTTATATTCATTTATATCGGGCGCCTGCTTGGAAAACACAACCTCCTCGTCAAACTTTTGCTTTAACTGCTCAAAAGCGGCCTCCCTCGCCTTATACTGCTCCAGCTGCGCCGACTGCTCCTGCAGCTCCTTATTTTGGCTTTTGCTGTCCTTATTGGCTTTTTTCGCATTCTGCAGCTCAACTTCCAGCTCCTTAATCCGGGCGACGGCGTCCTCCAGTGTCGAATACGGATACTCCGTGTTCTCTTCCACGCCCTGCCCCTGCGGATCGTCCACCTCCGGCAAAATCCGGTTCACATAGGGAACATCCTTCAATAAAGGCTGCAGGACAGTAGAACCAAAGCCTCCCACGTCCATCTTCACTAAAAGAGCAAGGATCGCGAGCCAGATCGCGATGATCACAAGCGTCACGAAAAAAACAGCCAGGCGGCTCCCGCCCTCTTCTTCATAGTCCTCCCCGGATTCAATCGCTTTTTGAATCTCCTCTGGGGAAGCGCCTGATTTTTCCAGCTTCGCCCTTAATTTCTCTTCCCGCTTCCTCGCTTTTTCTTCCCGCTTCGCCTGCTTCGCGGCCTTTTTATCCGCCTTTTTGTCTTCCGGCATTGTCGTTTCATCCGCCATAGCTTTCACCACCCGTTATTCTTCCTTTCCCCCCGGAGGGGCTATAGCAAACAGAATTTATTCATGACGCTTGCTATAGGCATAGCTTACTAATTCATCCACTTCTTTATTTTCCTCATATAAAAGCTCTTGCTTGAACTCCTCAAATTTCTTCTCCTTGAGCTTTTCATATGTCTTGCGTTCCATCATGACCTCATTCAGCCGTTTCCTAACGTTCTCCAGCTGCCTCTCGGCCTTATGCACTTCTAACATCTGATTGCGGATCCTGACCTTCATTGTCTCAACCGCTTTCCGGCAGGCGCCGATTTCCAAAAGGTTAATCGCGCCCTCCACAAGCTTCCTCGCCTGCCTGTCGTACCCTGCCTTCTGAATCAAAAGCCTCTGCAAGGCCTCCTGCTCCTCATTGAGCTTCGCAGCGGCAAGGCTAAACGCGATTTTCTCCTGTTCCTCCAGCTTCTGCTTAATGTCCAGCACGCTCTGCAGTTGGTAGATAAACTTTGCCATTCAACCCACCTTACTTTTCAAACAGCTCCTTCAACATCTGCTTTTCTTCGTCAAACCCAAATTTTTCCATGGTGTCCTGCGTCAAAAAGTCGTTGACTGCGTCTATTTTCGCGATTGCGTTGTCAATTCCCGGGTTGGATCCTCTTTTGTATGCCCCGATATTAATCAGATCCTCCGCCTCCTGATAGGTTGCAAGCACATTCTTCAGCTTACCGGCCGCCTCTTTATGATCCTTTTCAGCAATGGCGCTCATGACCCTGGAGATGCTCTGCAAAATGTCAATCGCCGGATAATGGTTTCTATGCCCTAATTTCCTGGACAGCATAATATGCCCATCCAATATGCTCCTCGCCGTGTCAGTGATCGGCTCGTTGAAATCGTCGCCATCCACCAAAACCGTATAAAGCCCGGTAATTGAGCCTTTCTGGGCGTTCCCTGCCCGTTCTAAGAGCTTCGGCATCTCCGAATAGACGCTTGGCGGGTATCCCCTGGTGACCGGAGGCTCCCCGGAGGCAAGCCCGATCTCCCTTTGCGCCATGGAAAAGCGCGTCAGGGAATCCATCATTAGCAGCACGTCTTTTCCCTGATCGCGAAAATACTCGGCTATCGCCGTGGCGGTCTTCGCCGCCTTATTGCGGATGAGCGCCGGCTTATCCGAAGTCGCGACCACGACGACAGAACGGCGCATGCCTTCCTCGCCCAAGTCCCGCTCCACAAATTCGCGAACCTCCCTGCCGCGCTCTCCGATCAGGGCGATGACATTGATGTCCGCCTTTGTGTTCCTGGCGAACATCCCAAGCAGGGTGCTCTTCCCTACGCCGGAGCCTGCAAATATGCCAATCCTCTGGCCCTTCCCAACGGTAATCAGCCCATCGACCGCCTTTACGCCAAGCGGAAGGACTTCATCAATGATTTTTCGCTTCATAGGATCCGGCGGGGCTGCCTCCACGGGATATTCCCTGGCTCCCGACAGCACGGCCTCGTCCGTGACCCTGCCAATGCCGTCCACCATATGGCCAAGCAGCGCATCGCCCACCAAAACAGACAATGGATGCCCCGTGTTCTCCACGGTACATCCAACGCCTAAGCCCTCTACGCTTTCGTATGGCATCAGCAGCAGACGGTTATCCCGTATGCCCACTACTTCCGCCATGACGAAAAGATTGTTATTCTTATCAATGATGATGCGGCATAAATCATTCAATTTTGCATCCGGGCCAACTGACTCAATCGTAAGCCCTACGACCTTCACTACCTTGCCAAGCCGGTTAAAATACGTTCGTTCCGCCATTTGGCGGTATTTTTCAAAATTATATGCCACGCTTTCCCATCCTCACGAATTTTTATGGCCGCCATCCGGCCTTTGGCCTCATGGCGGCTGAATCCATTCCACGAAAGCCGCTTGCGACAAGCCCGAAGCTTCCGGCTACGCCGTTGCGCTTAACGACCTTAAGTCCTTAATCAAATTTTCAAGCTGCACCCCAAGGCTGCAGTCAAACACGCCCGTCTCCGTCTCAATGACGCACTGGTTTCCTTCCAATGATGTGTCTGAAATGACTTCGATTTGGGAATCCGACCCAATTCGATCCAATATCTCACCTCTATGGTTTTCCAGAAACTCCCGCTGCTCCTTCCCGACGCGAATACGGAAATTCTTGCAGCCTTCAATTTCTGCAATCGTGCCGCTGATTAAATGCAGCAAGATATCTCTCTTGTCATTGAACTGAATATGGAACACCTTTTCCACGACATCCAAAATGACGTCCAAAAGCTTCGGCTCCAGCTCCTGCATCTCTTTTTCATGCTCTTCCTTAAGGCTTTCCCGAAGCTGCTCCAGCTCTTCCTTGCGGCGTCCATACTCTTGCTCCAGCTCTTCCTTCGCCTGACGGAATCCCTCGTCGTAGCCCTCTTTATGGCCGTCATCCTTTGCAATCCGAAGGACTTCCTCTGCCTGTGCGTTGGCCTGCGCCAAAAGAGAGTCAGACTTTTCTTTCGCCTGGCGAAGAATCTCCTCCGCCTCATCCTTTGCCTTCTGCAAAACTTCCTCCGGATCCTCCTTTGGAACTTCTACGGCAGTAAAGCCCAATTCACGAAAGCCTTCCTCTTCCGGCTCCTCTGCGCCGCTTTGCTGCCTTGCCAGCTCCATCAGCCTCTGCTCCACTCTCGCGTTGCAGTCGATGACCCGGACGTCTTTTTGCCTCTCTATCGTATTGTATTGTTTAAACAGATTAGACAACGATCTCGTCACCTCCGCCCCTGGAAATTACAATCTCTCCAGAGTCTTCCAGCTTGCGGATGACGCCAACGATCTTCTGCTGCGCCTCTTCCACATCCTTCATGCGCACAGGGCCCATGAATTCCATATCCTCTTTAATCATTGCAGCCAAGCGCTTGGAAAGGTTGCGGAAGATCGTCTCCTGCACCTCATCATTTGCGCCCTTCAAGGCAATCGCAAGGTCGTTGTTGTCCACGTCGCGAAGCACGCGCTGAATCGCCCTGTCGTCAAGCAGCATAATATCCTCGAACACAAACATCTTCTTGCGGATCTCGTCTGCCAATTCCGGCTCCTCGATCTCCAAAGACTCCATAATATGCTTCTCCGTGGAGCGGTCTACCGTATTTAAGATGTTTACGATTGCATCTACGCCGCCCACAATCGTGTAGTCCTGATTGATCAGCGAAGACAGCTTTCTCTCCAATACCCTCTCCACCTCTTTTACAACATCCGGCGACGTGCGGTCCATCGTAGCGATCCTCTTCGCCACGTCCGCCTGAACTTCAGACGTCAATGCGCTCATAATCATCGCCGCCTGCGCCGGGGTTAAATAAGACAGCACCATGGCGATCGTCTGCGGATGCTCATCCTGAATAAAGTTCAGCACCTGGCTTGGATCGGTCTTTCGGACAAATTCAAAGGGACGAACCTGTAAGGAGGCCGTCAGCTTGGAAATGACTTCCTGAGCCTTTTCGCCGCCCAAAGCCTTATCCAAAAGCTCCTTGGCATATGCGATGCCGCCTTCCGCTATGTACTGCTGAGCCAGGCAAACCTGATAAAATTCATTCAGCACTTTTTCCTTAACCTGCGGGGACACGCTTCTGGTATTTGCGATCTCAAGCGTCAGCTCCTCAATCTCATCTTCCTTCAAATGCTTAAAAATGTCCGCCGACTTTTCCGGCCCCAATGCGATCAGCAGCACGGCCGCCTTTTGGACGCCTGTTAACTCTTCGTTCGCCATTTCTACTCCCACTCCTCATTCAGCCAGTTGCGCAGCAGAGACGCCGCCGCTTCCGGATTGTCATCCACGAACCGCTCTATCAAAATCCTGGTCTCCGATTTTTCAGAAAACCCGATGTCCGCCAGGCCCTCGTTCTCCTCTTCCTGATTCCTGGTGGACTCAAGCAGCGTCTCCACAGAAAGCTCCGGCTCCAGCTCCGGCTCCTGCTGCTTCCTGGTGCTTCGGAACACAACAAACCCAAGCAGCGCGAAGATCAGGACCGCAAGCGCGATCTGCAAATAGTCCGCGACGTCCCTTCCGCCGGAAGACGCATATTTAAAGAACGGTATGTCATATGCGACAATGGTGACCCTGTCCCTGGAAAATCCAGTCGCATTGGAAACCATGTCATAAAAATCATCATCCACCTCTGTCTTTACGCGGCCGCTGTTGTCAGCCACGAACTCATCAAACGAGATGTCGTCCAATGTCCCGTCCGCCTTCAAGGCCTTCTCATCATAAACTACATAGGAAGTCGCCACTACGGAAATAGAGGAATTCTCATAATCTATGCCCCCGCCGTCGCTCTTTCTCTTCGTGATCTCCTGGCTCGTAAGGAACTGCTCCTTTGTCTCGCTTACGCTGGAGGAGCTGATCTGTCCGTCCTGCAGCACATAAGTCGGATCTTCCTGGTCGTTCGCGTCCGTTCCCGGCGTCGCTGCTTGTCCCCCTTCCGCCTCCGACTCAAAACTTTGCCTGCTGTCTAAGTATCCCTGATCCCTGCCTTCGTCCACATAATAGCGCTGATTTGTATATTCTTCTGTGTTGAAGTCCATCACAAGGTTCAGCCCAACTTCCACGTTATCATATAAATTGGTCCCCAAAACGACGTCCTTGACCTCGCCCTTTACCATGCTCTCCGCCTTCCCCTTTAAGGAAAGCTGTGAATTGGCGTTTCCAATTGATGTGGAAGTGTCCCCGCCGGAAAACAAGGTGTTCCCATTGGAATCCAGCATCAGCACATGATCCGTGGAGTCGTTTCCAACTTCCGTCGAAATAAACTTCGCGATCCCCGCAGCCTGCTCATCGTCCATCTCTCCATTCAGCTCCAAGATAACGCTGGCGTAGGTCTCCTGCCCCATGGAAATGATCGTCCCGTCCTCTTCCGGGATGGAGAGCGACACGGACGCCGTCTCAATATTCGAGATCGTCGCAAGCTGCTCCTCAAACTTCTTCTCCAAATATAGCTGGTATTTTTTGCTTTTGTCTGATTCCGTGGAGCTAAAGCTCCCGTCAAATACGTTGTCAATGCTGTACCCTTCTGACGGAATGCCGTTAGAGCCGAGCAAAATCGAGGCATTTGACAAATCTTTCTTATCAATGGAGAAGTTCAGCCCGTCTGAAGACAGGTCAAAGCTAATGCCCTCCCCGTCCAGAAGGCCCTTCACCTCAGACGCCTGCTTGGTGTTCTCGCAATTGATCAGCGGAACCATGTCCGGCTGATTGATCACGACCGCCAAGATCACAAGCGCCAGCACGATCACTGCCGTGATGCTGATTAACAGCGTTTTCTGCTTGGTGGAAAACTTTGCCCACCAATCCTTTATCCTGGTTAAAATGTTTTGTACTCTTTCTGGCATATTGATCCCTACCCACTAAATTTGCATATTCATGATTTCTTTGTACGCTTCCATCACCTTGTCCCGCACAGCCACAGTATACTGAAGCGCAAGGTTCGCTTTCTGCTGCGCTACCGCTAACGCGTGCGTGCTGGTGGATTCCCCGAGCGCAAACTGAATTTCAGCCGACTCGGCCGCGTTCTGATAATCATTTGTCTCGTTAATCATATTCATGGCAACGTCCAAAATAGAACCAAAACTGCCGTCATTTTTTCCAGAAGCCTCTCCCGACGCATTCCAATCGTACTCCCGCGCCAAATAATCCGGCGCAATGCTATACAATGAAGCCACATCCATCTTGGCACACCTCCTTAAGCCCTATGCAGGCTGTTTATTGTTTCCCTACCTGAAGCCCCGACTGAGCCATGGACTTGATTGCGTTAAACGCAGTCACGTTCGCCTCATATCCCCTGCTGGCGTCAATCAGATTCGTCATCTCAGTCACAATGTTCACATTTGGATAAGAAACATATCCATTTTCATCCGCATCCGGGTGCGCCGGATCATACTTCATGATATAATCCGTCTCCTCATCCTCCAGTACCCTCGTAACTTTCACGCCATTCCCGCCATATGCGCGCCTGGTCTTGGAAAGCAAATCCCGAAACGTCGTCCCCCGTTCCGCAAACGTCACAATCTTCCTGCGGTACGGCGTGCCGTCCTCCGTCCTCGTCGTATTCACGTTCGCCACGTTCTCCGCAATCAAGTCCGTGCGGAAACGCTCAGCCGTCATTCCAGACGCGCTGATGTTAAAAGCCTGAAACAGTGCCATCGTATCCCTCCTTAAGCTCCTGCGGCAAGGCAGCCCCGGCCGCTCACATTCCGCCCTCCGCCCGGTCAAAAAACGCCGGACAGGCGGCTTCTTTCCACCCAAGCATTACTGCATGACTGACCTTAGCCTTGAAAATTCCTGCGTCATGCTGTCCGTCAGCGCGTCATATCGAATCTTCTCTGACGCAAGCTCTACATTTTCCGTATCCACGTCAACGTTGTTCTTGTCAATCCGATAAGAATAATTTATGGCATCAATATATGTAGACGCATTCAAATGGCTCAAATCGGCATTGTATACCTTCTCGTCCAGCGTAGTGTACTTCATATTGCCAAGCTCCTGCCTTAAGACGCTTTGAAAGTCCACGTCCTTTCTTTTGTATCCCGGAGTGTCCACGTTCGCCAGGTTATTGGCGATCGTCTGCTCCCTAAGCCAGCTTGCGTCCGCTGCCTTGTTCAGTACATTGATATAGCTATATGCGTTTGTCGAGAACATACTTTCCCTTCCTTTCCATCTTACTCTATAACAATCTATTCTATATTATAGATTATATTAAAAAAAACTCAAGTATTTTTTTATCACTTTTTACATGATTTTGTTCTTAATTGTCAATTTTAGCATAAATATATGCAAAAAAAAGGGTTTACAGCCATTTGCTGTAAACCTCTTTTCATGATTTTTGCTTTTTCATTTGCTTCAGCTCTTCAAAAACGACGTCATTCAATACTTTAATGTATGTCCCCTTCATGCCGGAAGAACGCGACTCAATCACGCCGGCGCTCTCAAATTTCCTTAAGGCGTTCACGATTACGGAACGCGTGATCCCAACCCGATCCGCGATCTTGCTGGCGACCAGTATGCCTTCGTCCCCGTCCAGCTCCTCAAAAATATGGGTGATCGCCTCCAGCTCGGAAAACGATAGGGTATTGACGGCCGAGCGCACAATCTGCAGCTTTCGGTCCTCTTCCGCGTTCTCTTCATTGACCGAACGCATCATCTCAAGCCCAACCACGGTAGTTCCATATTCGCTTAATATGATGTCGTCAATGTCATATGGCGCGTTCACGCGGTACAAAAATAAGGTTCCTAGCCGCTCCCCCGCGATGTCAATCGGAGTGATGATCGCGCTGTGCCGCTTTAAGTCAGCCGCAAACCCAAGCGTCTCTAAATTCACGTTCTCTTTTGTGGACAAAATTCCCAGGAGACGTTCATTCAAGGTCGAGTCAATAAAGCCCCCGACCTCATCGACAATCATCTCATCTATTTCCAAAATCCCTTTCCCCGCGCTGCTGCCTAACACCTTCCCCTTTTTGCTGATGACTAAGACATTGGACTGCAAAATCTCTGTCAGCACGCCGCAAATATCGTTAAATTTCACTTTGGAAGAATTGTTGTTATGCAGCAGCTTATTGATTTTCCTAGTCTTATCCAATAATTGCACACTCATAGGCTGCCCTCCTGAAAAATTCCGAATTTTAAATGGATGGCTTACATATTATCATATGATATTTGGAATTGCAAGAAAATTATAACAGACGGCTTCATTTTCGTAACAATTCAGGCCAAGCCGTCAGAGACAGTGAGCCGTCACGCCATTTTCTCACTGTGGCCGCACTGCTCATTCACGCAGGCCAGCTTATTCCCTTTCTCCACCATATATCCGCCGCATTCCGGGCAGGGCTTTTCTGAAGGCTTCTGCCAGGACATAAAGCCGCACTCAGGGTTGTCCTCGCATCCGTAGTACCTCCTGCCCTTTTTCGTCTTCTTAATGACGACTTCTTTCCCGCAAAGCGGGCATTTGATCCCGGTCTTCTCCAAATAAGGCTTCGTGTTCCTACAGTCTGGAAACCCGGGACAGGCCAGAAATTTGCCGTGCGGGCCATATTTCACCACCATGTTCCTGCCGCATTCCTCGCAGACGACGTCGGTGACTTCGTCTTCTATCTTTACTTTCTCAAGCTCTTTCTCCGCGACTTCCACCGCCGCCTCCAGATCCGGGTAAAAATTGCTCACCACGGTTTTCCAGTGAACCGACCCTTCCTCCACTTTATCCAGCAAAGATTCCATATTGGCAGTGAAGCTCGCGTCTACAATGTAAGGAAACGACTCCTTCATGATGGCGTTCACAACTTCGCCAAGCTCCGTCACATACAGATTCTTCTTCTCTTTCACCACATACCTCCTTGCCAGGATCGTAGTGACCGTCGGAGAATATGTACTTGGACGGCCGATCCCAAGCTCCTCCAACGCCTTTACCAAGGTGGCCTCAGTATAATGCGCAGGAGGCTGAGTAAAGTGCTGCTGCTCGTCAAATTCCAACAGCGAAAGGCCTGTGGATTTGTCAATCGACTTTAAGAGCAGGTTGCTCCCCCCTTTTTCCTCATCCTCGTCCGTATACACTGACAAAAACCCGTCAAACGTCAGCTTGGAGGCAGACACATGAAACCGGTAGTCTCCCGCCCCTATGACAATGGAGGTCGTCTCATACACCGCCCCGCTCATCTGGCTGGCGGCAAACCTCCTCCAAATCAGCTGATACAGGCGGAACTGATCCCTGGAGAGCGCCTCTTTTAGAAACGCAGGCGTCCTTGTGATGTCAGAGGGGCGAATGGCCTCGTGGGCGTCCTGTATCTTCACCGCCCCTTGCTTCGCCGCCGCGCCCCCCGCCGCATAGCGTTCCCCGTATGCCTCGGTGATATATGCCTTAGCCGCCTGGCCGGCCTCTTCAGAGACACGCACTGAGTCCGTCCTTAAATAAGTAATTAGCCCGACCGTGCCATGTCCTTTGATGTCAATCCCCTCATAGAGCTGCTGCGCAAGGCGCATCGTCTTTTGAATGGAAAAATTCAGCTTTTTTGACGCCTCCTGCTGCAGCGTGCTTGTAGTGAAGGGAAGGGGCGGCTTCTTTTTCCGCTCGCCCCGCTTCACCTCAAGCGCCTTATATTCCTCTTTTTCTATCGCTCCTTTTATGGCGTCCAATTCCTGCTTGTTCGCAATCGTAAGCTTCCCCGCAGAATTTCCGTAAAATTTGGCGGTCAACGGGCGTTTTTCGCCTTTTATGGAAAGCTTCGCATCCAATGTCCAGTATTCTTTTGGAATAAACGCGTTGATCTCCTCTTCCCTGTCGCAGATGATGCGCAGCGCGGCGGACTGCACCCGGCCCGCGCTTAGGCCGCGCTTGACCTTCGCCCATAACAGCGGGCTGATCTTATATCCCACCATGCGGTCCAGCATACGCCTCGCCTGCTGCGCGTCCACCAGATCCATATCCACCTTCCGCGGGGACTTTAAGGACGCCTTCACGGCATTTTTTGTTATCTCATTAAAGCTGATGCGCCGCACGCAGTCGCCCTCCAATTTCAGCGCCTGAGCCAAATGCCAGGAGATGGCCTCTCCCTCCCGGTCCGGGTCGGTCGCAAGGTAAACCAAATCCGCTTTTTTCGCTTCTTTGCGCAGCTTTGCAAGCACATCGCCTTTTCCTCGGATTGTAATGTACTTTGGCTCAAAATCATGCTCCACGTCAATTCCAAGCTGGCTTTTGGGCAAATCACGCACATGACCGTTTGAAGCCGTCACTTCATAATTCTTTCCCAGAAATTTTTTGATTGTCTTCACCTTTGCCGGTGACTCCACGATTACCAGGTACTTTGCCATAGCTAATATGCTCCTTTAATGTTTACTTCACAGAACCGCCCTACGCTTTTCGGTAATGGTTCTGATAAAATTCCTCTATCAACCCCTTCGCCTGGAGCCGGACCAAAACATCCGCCAATTCGCCTGCGGAAAGATTTGTCAGCTGCAAAAGCTCCTCACTGTTTTTGGGTTGCATATCGAAGCAACTATACACCAACAATTCTTCTTTTTCAAGTAGATTTTTCTTTTTTCCCCCGTTTGGCTTGCTTTCGTCAGGAAAAATGCCAAATTCCTGCAAAAGGCCGTCCGTAGACGCAAGGATCCCCGCGCCCTGACGGATCAGCTCATTGCAGCCCCCGCTGCACGCGTCCGATATCCTTCCCGGAACCGCATAGACCTCTTTTCCCTGCTCCAGGGCAAAATCCGCCGTTATGAACGACCCGCTTTTATGCTTCGCCTCCACAACCGCCACCACGTCTGAAAACGCGCTGATTAAGCGGTTCCTGGCCGGGAACCTGCCCGGGGCGGGAGGCGTCCCGGGCAGATATTCCGAGATCACTCCGCCTGTTTCGACAATTTTTTCATACAGCTTCTGCCCTCCTTTCGGATAGCAGATGTCCACGCCGCAGCCCAAAACGGCGTATGTCCTTCCTCCTCCGCGGATGGCGCCCCAATGGCCGAACGAGTCAATCCCATATGCCATCCCGCTGACGACCCCGATCCCATTGCGCGCCAGCTTTTCCGCAATCTCAAGCGCCGCGGCCCTCCCATATGAGGTACACATCCGCGCTCCAACAACCGCCGCCGCCCGTTCCTTCTCTTTTGGGAGCGTTCCTTTATAAAACAGGGCATACGGGCAATCCGACAGGCTGCGCAGCCTCTCCGGAAAGCCTTCCTCTTCTATAGTAATCATGGAGATATTCCCATTCCCCAAGGCTTCTTCCGCCAAATCCAATTCAAAGCCGTCCCTGCTCTTTTCGATCGCCTCAGCATCCGCCTCATAAATCCCCGGAATCATAAGGAGCTGCCGCTTTGTCAGGCAATGCGCTTCTTTTGCTCCGCCACAATATTCTACTAACTTTTTCAGTTTTTTATTCCCGATTCCGTGAATGCTCCTCATCCAATATTGATACTTTTTCGTTTCTTCCATCGCTCACTCCCAATATGCCCGGTCTTTGGCGCGGTAACATACGGCCTCATTTAAGTGTCGGCCCTGTATCTCGTCGCAGCCCTCCAGATCTGCGATTGTCCTGGCTGTTTTCAATATTTTAAAATATCCCCTGGCGGACAGCTCCATTTTTTGATAGATTTCCTTCATATATCTTTTTTGTTTGAAGCTAAGCTTGCAATATCGTCCGATTTCTTTGGAGGGGATCTGACTGTTATAGGAAAACGGCTTTCCGGCAAATCTGCTCCGCTGCCGCTCCAACGCCGCAAGCACCCTCTCCTGTATCGCAGCGGAAGATTCGCTTTCTCCCTCCCGCGTCAGGTCGTCATAGCAAATCAACGGCGTCTCCACGCAAATGTCAATCCGATCCAACAGCGGCCTGCTGATCCTGCTTAAATACCGCCTGACGTCTGAATCCCTGCATTCACATCGGTTCCTGTCCGGGTAATAGCCGCATTTGCAAGGGTTCATCGGTACAACGAAATTGATACAATTCAACGATGCACCCCCTAAATGCA
>CANTEO010000016.1 GCA_947652855.1 uncultured Roseburia sp.
TCCTTTATGTTTTCTTATCTTTTGTAAATATTACAGAATTGTTACATATGTTACGCTATTATTATATCATCGTTTTTTCCAGTGTCAACCCTGTTTATGCATAATATTTTCGTCATATTATATGATCTGAAAACGCAACTGCGCCGCCCTCAATCGTATTATATACTTTTGTGGCGTGAAAGCTAAACACAGACGCGTCCCCATAGCATCCAATGCCTTTTCCCTGATGGGAAATTCCAAACGCATGGGCCGCGTCATAGATGATTTTTAAATTATATTTGTATGCGATCCTCTGAATCTCCTCTATATTACAGATATGTCCATATACGTGAACCGGCACAATCGCAACCGTCTTTTCTGTAATCAGATCTTCTATCCCAGATTCGTCTATCGTCCCGTCGCACAGCTTTACGTCGCAAAACACCGGCAAAAGCCGGTTCCTTACGATCGCGTGCGTTGTTGAGATGAATGTAAACGGCGTGGTAATTACCTCCGCCCCTTCTGGAAAGCCAAACGACTGAATTGCCAGCTCCAGCGCCATATGCCCATTCACCATTAAAGAGATTTCCGGCACATCCAAATATTTGCCCAGGGCCTCTTCCAATTTTTTATGCCATTCGCCCATATTCGTCAGCCAGCGGCTCTCCCACAATGGCTTAATGGCTTCTATGTACTCCTCATAGGGCGGCATGGAGGACTGCGTCACAAAAATCTTTTGATCCAACATTTCCTTACCCGATTTCTTTCAAGATTTCATCCAGGCAAAGGATTTCTCCCCCAAATCCCTGGTGCCTTAAAAATTCTTCCATTTCATTATGCCTGGCCACCAATGTCACAAGCAACGGCTCCGCCGTGTCCGTCAAATTTTTATGTAAAGGCTTCCTTACTTCAAGCCCGTTCCATTCTGTCAGCCTCGTGTTCCTGTCGTAAATAAACTTTATTTCTATCGGCTGATCCTTTAACACCCGTAGCAGCGCTGCGGCAATATCCGTAATTGCATATAAGATAATGCTGGAGCATCCCCTCCCGATCAGATATTTGGATAATTTCTCTCCAATCTGATCCGTTAAGAACAGGCGCTTCATCACTCTGTAATTTGCTTTTGACGGAAGCTCCCCACGGTTGCTTAAATGATCGCCTGTCCAAATAAACACCTTAGGATGCTGTAAAATGGGATGCTTCATCACCTCTAAATATTCCTGATGATAGGGATGCAGGGGATTTCTGATATCGAAAAACCATTCCATGTCTTCATCCATTGCTTTCTCTGGAAGGAACCTTCGGATTCTCACTTTATCCGCGCCAAATTCATTCAAGCAGCGCTCCACAAAGTCCGGCAGCGTGCGGAAATTCCTCTCCTGCATCACCATGGCGATCTCAAGGAAACGAATGGCTCCTTCTTCCCTTAATTTTTTCATGAAATGAAGATTTTTGATCATATTGTCAATCTTCATTTTCGTGCCTGACAAATATTGATACGCCGCTTCATCAAAGCTATGTATGGTTACAAAGACTTTTAAATATGCATTTCTAATATTTTTAATCTTTTCCCAATTCGCTTCATTAAAAAGAGAGCCGTTTGTCTCCAAACCAAATTCCAGCTCCCCCATATTGTCAGGATTCCATTCAGAGACCAGCCTCATCATGCTTTCGCTGACAAAAAATTCCCCCAGGCCATTCGCGTTAAATACTTTCACATAGGGCAATGCCTTTCTGATTTCATCTTCCACCTTTTTCTGAACAATGGGATCCGGCTTGTCGTCGCACCTGGAGATGCAGCACGTGCAATGATAATTGCATCTCCTGTCATATGCCAAGCCGATCGTATCTGGATATTCCGGCATTTCATCTACGTCTATGATTTGCGTGTCTAAAATGCCGTTCGCCATATAAGGGCAATTCTCTTCATTGCAGTAATCATACGTCCCGTCCAGCAATGTCTGCCTGAAATGCTTTGCCGCCTCACTGTTAAACACTTCATGCATGGTATTGTCCCTTAAATTGCCAATCAAATAATATCCTGCCCATCCGCACACGCGGACAGTCCCTATTCCGTCAATCACCTGAACATTAAACGCCTGCTTACAAATTTTCATCTCTTTCTACCTCACCTTCTCGTTTCTCCAAGCACATATGGCTTACAATATTTTTTCACGCCGTTCTTTTTTAGAATACGCTCAATCTCATCTGCATTCACAGGCTGAACAGCCAGTATGAATCCAGGATCTTCATATTCTGCAAGAACTTCACTTAATGAATAAACCCTTTTATCCTGAAACAGCCCCGATTTCATCTGCCCGTTCGAAACAACAAATCCTTCAAACTCAACGCCAATATGCTCTAACTGCCGTTTGCAGACGGATGCGATTCTGCTTGTGCCATAGATAAATATATGTTTTGCCTGATCGAAAAACTCCCCCGCGCAATCACTTAAATAATTCAGAGATAAACATTTATAGCATTCTTTTGTTTTTTCAATGTCAAGTCCCTTGTCAGCAATTTTTCTCATTCCATCCGCTTCATCAATCGAAGCGCAAAAGCCTAAATAGTCGGAAAAGATTTTTCGCTCCAAAATTGAATGAAACCGCCCGTCCGTATATTCATCAAATTTTTCCAGAAACGCAATCGTTTCTAACGTATAGGAATTATAGAATGCCTGGCTCTCCCGAATATTGCTCATATAGGTATCTGAAATCGCCACGCGATACACAGACATCGGCTCTTTGAAATAATAGATCGGCCCCCGGTTCGCATAGTATTGCCTTAAAGGGTAATCTCCCGCGCTGATTTCATAAAAAAAGCGAGGCATATCCTTCAGCAATTTGGTTCGGAACAAATACGACGCGCACGCAGGGAAGTTCGTCCCAAGGCCGGCTAAAATCTGATCTTCCTGAGAATATGTCCCATCTCCCGGAAATGTGTCTAACAGCGTCCTTTCGCCTGTCATGCAATTGAGCTGCACCGCATTATGCAGGCACATGGAATACTCTTCATGCGCCTCCATAAACGCAACCTGCCTCTGCAGCTTGTCCATATCCGTCCAATAGTCATCCCCATCACACAACGCAAAATATTTTCCTCTAATCGGTTGGGAAAAAAGCGCATCTCTAAGCTTGCCCTGCCGAAACTGATTCTCCTTCTCATAAATTGGCCTTATTATCTCCGGAAATTCCTCTTCATATGCCCGAATAATGTCAGGAGTATTGTCCGTAGAGGCGTCATCATGGATCAACAGCTCTATTTTAAAATCTGTCTTCTGATTCAACGCGCCCTCAATCGCGTCTTTGATGACCTTTTCATGATTATATGCCACGATCAGAACCGACACCATGACCTCTTCCTGCACTTTATCTTCCCTCATTATTTTACCCCCCCCCTAACGGTTTTTCTTCATTTGATTTTAGCGTTCTGTAAAAATGAATGGCACGTTCAATCCCATCCTCAAATTCCACCTTCGGAACCCATCCCGTGTCTTTTTGCAATTCACTGATATCTGCCTCAAGATGCATGATCTGCCTGTCAGAATAGGGAATGCCGCCCAACTCCATTTCATCCAGCTTTCCCAGTTTCTCACATAATATCCTAATATACTCGCTTAATGGCCTGGCCTTTCCGCTTCCAATTGGATAAACCGCTCCATTTTTGCCCCTTCTTGCAATGTGCAGCAATGCATCCGCAACGTCGCCCATATACAAAAAATCCCATATCTGATCCCCTTTCGAGAACTGCAGCTTCTGCCCTTCCAATGCGTTCAGTATATTGGAAATCAGCATAGAATATTTATTATCATATTTTCCATATCCGCTTAATATCCTTGGCCAGATATGCCTTATGCCAGACCTTTGGCATAAAATGCGTGTCGCATGGCACGCGCACAGCTTCATGACGCCATACGCATTTTCAGGCTTGCATACGGTATCGCCCCTTAGCGGCCCGTCATGCCTTCCGTACTCCGCCTGACTTCCCGCGCCAACAAAAGAATGGCAGCCCAATTTGCACGCTAATTCCACCGCATCGCAGGAATATCTCACATTTTCGTACTGAGCCTCCATGCTCTCCCTTAGCGTCTGAAAGGTATTCGTCCATCCCAGGTGAAAAAACACATCATAATCCTGCTCCTGTGGAACATACTCGTTTAATTGCCCTAAGCTGCAATACACAATATGAAGCCGGTCATCTTTTGGCAAATGACATTTCCTCTCAGAATCTTCACGTTGAAACAAAAGAATCTCTATCTTCTCTTCCAGAAGCCTTTCTATCAACGCCATGCCGACTGGCCCGGTGCCGCCCGTCATCGCAACCTTTTCTATCTTAAAATCCACTCCTTACAGCTCCTCACTCATACTTACCTGTTTTATGTTACCGTGTCCGCCTATCATACGGCCTCGCGCAGATTGGCGCAAAACGCAATTTCTCCCTTACGTCCATGCGTACACAACCGTCTCGCTTAGGTCGTCTAAATGCTGCCGTACCGCGATCTGATATTCCGGCAAGATCTCCTTTATCAGCAAGGGTATGGAATAAAAATCAACGGCATTGTGATAAATGCAGACCGCAAGCAGGGGCTTATGCTTTCTTATTCCATTTTGCGCCCCTAAAAGCATCTGATATTCATAACCCTCTATATCGGCCTTCAAAAAAGAATACGGCTCATTCAAAAATTCATCCAAGGCGACGATTCTTAGATTTCCCCCTTCCTCTGATGACGCCTCAATGACCTTGCTCCCATAGCCGTCGTTCCCTTCATATCGCTCAAACACCCCTGTGCTGCTGCGCTCTCCGATACCATAAGGATAACATTCAAATTGGCTCTCCTGCAAGCCCCATTTGCCGCATTCCTTCTCTACTTGCTCCTTTAAACGGGAATAGTTCTGCCTATCCGGCTCAAAGGCAATGATTTTTTGAAATGTCCCCTTCTTTTTCTTCAAATATTCTTCGATTGAGTCCCCAATGTATGCCCCACAGTCCACAAACACTTCTTTCGGATCCTCCGTCGCAAAACGTTCCAGGCAAAAATAAGGGCCGCTCTCCTCTAACGCTGCTTTTGACTCGCATCCGGTCACCCTCCATTTTGCCAGCTCTGCATAGATTTCTTTTGAGCGCTGGTCGGAAAGCAAATCATAGCAGTCTAACACCTTTCTGCCATGCAGCTTTAAAATGACCTCATCCAAAAGATAGCATTCCAGTTGAAGGGCCTCACATTGCGCTTTGATATCCTTTATGACTGCTTCGCGTATCGTGCAAATCAGGACGCAGGCGTCTTTCTGCTCCGTCAAGCCCTCTGGAGCTATGACAGGCTTCCCATTAAACACGCTCCTTTCCTGGGACACCTTTTTATCTATATAGCCCTTAAAATCAAATCCTTCCTGCCTTAGCCTCCGAAATCCCTCATAATACAATTGAGCGGTATTGCCCGCTCCCCAAATCCAAATCTCTTTCCCCGAAAGGTCAGGCGCCTGCCCGCACAATATCTTTTCCAGTTCCTGTCTGTCCATCAATTAGATCTCCTGTCATCCTTTTGTTCTTATCACCTACCGCATCCCATACATCGAAATCCACATATTCTCCCTCATCTCCTCCTCTGGAAGCATCGGGTTCATATACTCCAGCGGCAGCGATTCCATCTGTCCGTCCTCCCGTTTATAAGACACCTGCTTTGGAAACGCGCTCAGCTCAATCGGAACCATAACCTCACAGATCACCGGCCCGTCACATTCCAGAACCTCCCTCACCTTCTCCTTAAGCTCGTGATTCTTCTCAATCCGAACCGTCCTTAACCGATACGCCCCTGCCACGTCTGATATGGGAGACAGCGTCAGGCTTGACCCTTCATCACACGCCACATAATGTCCACCGAAGACATTTTTCTGCGTCGCATGAATCTGAGCGTAGCCTTGATTGTTCAGCACAAAGATCTTAATCGGCAGATTCAGCCTGCGAATCGTCTCAAGCTCCTGAATGTTCATCTGAAAGCCGCCGTCCCCATTGACGCAGACCGTCCTGCGGCCGCCTCCGGCCAGGCAGGCGCCAATCGTAGCCGGGACGCCAAACCCCATTGAAGCAAGCCCTTTTGTCGAAAACACCCTCTGTCCTTTTTTCACCCGAAACGCCTGCATAGAAACGTCAATGCAGGTTCCAGAGCTTCCAGACACATAAATGTCCTCCGGCTGCATCTGCTCAGCAATGACGTCCAAAAGCGCATAGGTGTTCACCAGCTCTGCCTGCTCCCATGCCTCCTTCGTCACAATCGGGTATTTCCGCTTCATGCCCTTTGCGTAAGCGATCCATTTGGAATCGTCCCTTTTCCTGATTTTATCCTTATGCAAAAGCAGCCGCTCCATAAAAAGCCTCGCATCCGCACAGATCGCCAAATCCGGCCTGACATTGATTTTATGCAGCTCATTTTCATCAATGTCTACCATGACCTTATAGGCCGCTCTTGCGAACCCGTCAAAGTTGTAGCCCGTCTGCAGCAAATTCATCCTCGCTCCAATGGACAGGAAAAAATCGGAATTCTGCTGCACAAAATTAGCGTACCTCTGCCCCATGCCGCCCGGCCTGCCAAAAAAAAGCGGATGATCCTCTTCGATCAAATCAATCCCGTTCCATGTCGTAAGAATCGGTATGCTAAGCTCATCCGCCAATTGACGGAAAACGTCTATCCCATCCGCCAGGCGGATTCCGCCGCCCGCCAACAGCACGGGGCGCGCAGATTGATTCAATCGCTCAATCACCTGAAAAACCTGACGCTCCAACAAGCTCTCCTGCCTGGCCTTTTCACTTGCGCTGATTTCTTCCGGCTCCCATCCAACCAGCTTATCCTCGTCAATCTGCGTTGCCTGTATGTCCAATGGGATGTCCAGCCATACCGGCCCCTTCCTTCCGCTGACCGCTTCATAAACCGCCCGATCCAAATGGAGCCGAATGCTCATCGGATCCGTCACCATGGCCGCATATTTTGTGACCGAATCCACAATGGAGATGATGTCAAGCTCCTGCATCCCTTGCTGGCGGACGCCCTGCCCCCTGATTTGATCCGCCATCTTCACCTGACCGGAAATCACAATCATCGGCGTAGACTCAATATAAGCCGCCGCAACTCCCGTCAGGGCGTTCGTCCCGCCAGGCCCGGTCGTCACCATCAAAAGCCCCGGCCCTCCCGTCACCCTCGCATATGCCTCCGCCGCAATGGCGCATGCCTGCTCATGCAGGCATGCTACGTATTGAATCCTGCCGCTTCGCCCCAATGAATCATTCAAATGCATCGCGCCGCCGCCAGGCAGCATAAACATATGGGGGATCGAAAGCCTCTCTAAATATTGAATCACATAATCAGACAGTTTCATCATTCTTATGCCTCCACAATTTCTGCATTCCATTCTTCATGCTGTTTAAGCATACGGATGCAGGAATTCTTTAATTCAGCTAAAAGACGCGCTTTATGGTTTTCCTCAAAGTCAAATTCATCAATTGCGTCCATCGCCATCCAGCAAAATTTATCAACCCATTCCTCAAACTGCTCCCGCTCATAGTTATACTGCCTTGCCATCACAAAAAGCCGCTCCGTCTTTCGGATCGTCCAGAATAAGCCTAACGCAGAATATGAAGGCTCCCCTTTCCACATCCAGTGCAAAAATTCCACGATCCCCTGAAACTGCTTTAATCTGGATTCATACGTCGCATATCCGGCATATGCAGGCAGAATTGACTCTCCCCTTTTTCGCTTTTCTTCTTCCAGCGCTTCGTCCTTTTTTTCCGCAAACTCCGCCTCCCCCTCCAAGATCAAAGCCACCGGCTCTTCCACGCAGTCCCCTTTCTGGCTAAGCACGGCGCACCACCACTCATGGGGATAAAATGCATAGAACGCATTTTTCGAAAATCTCTCCAGCTCCGCAAAATCCTCCTGCATGAAATCCTCTCTCCGTATAATCAAGCCAGAGAGGTAATTTTGCGACAAAAACATACACTCAAAGGAATGGACGCCCCTTTCGCCATATCTGCGCTTTGTAATGTATGAGCCCTGGAAGGTGCTTTTGGCCCTCACCAGGCTGATCTGCGGATGCGTCGCCAATAATTTCATATAATGCTCCAAAGACTGCAAAATCACGTCGTCCTCGTCTGAAACCATCAATACATATCTCCCATGCGCCATCCCGATCGCATATCGCCAGTTCTCTGTAAAGACCAAGGTTTTTCCATGGTCGAAATACTGAATCCTCGCATCCTGGATACGGCTCACCTCTTTGTATTCCTCTTGATAATACTTCATGCCATTTTTGGAAATCACAATTTCAATTTCCGCGTCATAGAGCATTGTCCTTAACGTCTTCAATCTCTCCAAAACAAGATGCCCGCGATTGTAAGTCGGAATCGCTATTGTAAGCAGCACGTTTTCCGTGTTCCTGCCCTCCGGCGTCAGCCGGTATTTATGCTCCTCCTCTAAAATCCGGGTCAGCTCTTCTCTCTGCTCTTTTGAGCCAAAAATCATCTGCGGAAGATAGGTCGCCGTATTTTGATGAAAAAACGCCTGAAACGCCCCGTAGGACTCAAATACCCTGACGTTCTTAAAATACTCCGCCAAATCAGGAATTTTCCAAAAGGACATACAGCGCTTCATGTCATGGGCAATGACATAGAGCTTCCGCTCCTTGGCGTCCGTCAAAAAGGATTTTCGCTCATTCCAGTTCCAGTCAAATTCCAGGACCGCGGCTGAAAACTCCATCTGCTTAAGCAACGGCTCTATCTCGGCATCCCGCAGCTCAGAGATAGAAAACACGCCTCGAAACGCGCCTTCCTCTTTATCAAAAATATAATACGCGCCCTCTTTATATGGAATAAAATCCAGAATGCAGTCTTCATAGGCCACATTCACATTTCCCGCATGACGGGCATAGGCGCTTTGAAACTCTGCTTGATTCCCCTCCATGTAGCATTGGTAAATATTTTCAAGAATCCAATCCTTTTCATATCCCTTACAATAGGCCAGGACAAACGCCTCCAAAGCCTCCTCATACTTTTCTTCCTGAAATTTCGCACATGCGTAATCCACTAAGGCCGCTTCATTCATTTGCGTTTCTCCTCTCCTATCGGATGCTCTTTCGCATAGGGAATCAGCGTTTCTTTCGCAAGCTCTATAATCTCTTCTGACGCGACTGCAATGGCGTACAAAAGCACCTTGCCCTGTTCCGCCACGTCCAAAAGCTCGCTCTCCTTGTCCTCCTGCCCCTGATAAATCAATGGCCGAAGCGCGTACTCCACCGCCTTTAAGCTGTCCGTGACCGTTGCCGCCATATAGTCCTTTTCCATGAAATTGTTGACTTTTTTCACCTTCTTTAAGGCTTTTTGCAGCTCCTGATCTGAAACAGACGGCTTCTTTAGCAGCTTTTCCATCTTCTCATAATGCTTTAGGCCCTCTGTCGCTTTTTTCTTCACTTCTTTCAGCTTCTTCTCCGAACCTGCAAAATACTCCAGGCCAATCTTACGGCTTTCCCCTTCAAACAGCTTATCCACACGGTCAATTTGCTCTTTTATATCAAATTCACGCTTACAGTATTTTTGTATCGCCTTTTTCAGCGTCATGACTTTACTGCCATGAATCCGTGCGCCGCCCTCCGTCGCGTCAATCGTCGTGATATTTTTCCACTCTTTAATATAACGCTCAAACCAGTCCAGATAAAATTTAAAGTCAGCCCTTGTCAGCACCTTCCCGCCGTCCACAGACTCCACCTCAAAATACTCTCCGCTGTCCGCGTCAATTTCGTCCATTTTATCCTGAAACGTCCCGTCGGCATGGGTGCGGTTCCCCGTCATTGCAAGATCCTGCCCTATGAGTATCACCGTTTTCGCCCCCATAACGATCCCCATAGAATAAGCCGAGGTCGCCACGGAGCCTCCGGTCGGCAAGTCTAGCAGCGTTCGGTCACGGCCTTCCTTCCTGCTAATCGCAAACAGCATTTCATTCTCAAGGCCGGATCCGCTGTAATAAAAGAATTTCTTCCCCTTATGCAGCTTCATCGGCTCAATCGACACGCCCGTCATCGTCACCATCGGCACCTTTGACAGATCCTCATGCTCAAACAAAAACGCAGGCTTAAGCCCATCCACTATCACAAACAAATCCGGTATGATCCCCGCATTTAAAAGCGGTTTTAAAGCCGTATCCGTCGCAATGATGCAGGCCTTTCCAACCGCCTTTTTCAAATCCATGATATTCTTATTCAAAGAAGGCCCTGCGGAAACCACGATCACCGGGACGTCATCCGGCAAAAGCCCCCTTAAGTCCTCTGTATTGTATCCCTCATATAAATATGGCAAATTATAAAACACATTCTTCGCATTAATGTCCGTAAACCGAATCGTCGTGTTCCAACCCGTCTCAATATCATCCATATGCTTGCGAATCCGCTTGACAAATTCCTCTACCGGCTCCCGAAACAGCTCTCCATAATTGCCTGACATATAACATTTCAAAGACGCCATATTGTCCACCGTCACAAAATAGAACAAATATGCCGCCTTCTCTATCTCATTTATGCCCTCTACTATAATTCCCACAGGAATGTCCGGCTGAAACAAAAACGAAAGATCCACCTCTTCCATCTCTCTCCGAAACAGCTCAAACGACGGCTCATAAATTAAAATATTGGAGGTCTTTGGCGCCTCCTCCATAATCCTTTTAATATGCGCGCCATTTGAAATGCCTATTATGACGATCGGAGCATATGACTCGATTTTCCCTTGCAGCGCGAGCCATCGCTCCACAACTGCATCCGGCGCATATTTCCCATTCAAATAAAACGTTCTGTCATTTTGCCTTACTTTCAAAATCGTCTCGCCAAACAGGCTCTTTTCCGCTATTACGTCAAATTTCCGCTTTTTGCGCCGTTTTTCCGCCAATATGTTTGCCCACGCCGGATATTTCTTCCGCAACGCATCCATATTCTTCTCATACACCGGTTGATTCATTTCATCCCTCACTCTGCAGCTCCGCCGCTATATAATAATAGATTTCCAGCAACCCATATCGCAACACATCCAACAGGAAGACGGAATCTTTTTGCTCCACTCCATACATTATATCATTTAACACCTGCAGCACAAATTCCTCACTCAGCTCAATGGAACGGTTCGGATCTGCAAGCATTTCAAATATCCCTGTAATCATTTGATTCAAGGAAGGCAGATAGCCTCTCAATTCATCCAGATACGTTTCCCCTTGCTCTATTTTCGTCCCAATCGCCTCAACAGTTTCAATATGCCGCTGTATGCCATTCATCAATTCATCCATATTTTCATACCCAACAATCCTATTTATTGTATTCTGACTGCTCCCTTTTTCTTCCAATTAGAAAAAGGGAGTTGGCTTTTGCCAACTCCCTTTAAGGCTGATATATTATCCCAACAAGGACAATACGCCCTGAGTAGACTGATTCGCCTGAGCCAGCATGGACTGTCCTGCCTGAGCAAGGATGTTGTTCTTGCTGTATTCCACCATCTCAGAAGCCATATCTGTGTCACGGATACGGGATTCTGCGGACTGCGTGTTCTCAGATACGTTATCCAAGTTTGCGATCGTGTGCTCCAACCTGTTCTGAAGAGCTCCGAGTGCGGACCTCTGGCTGGATACGTTGTTGATCGCGTTCTGCACCATCTCAATTGTTCCCTGAGCCTGCTGATAGTCGCTTACGTTCGGGCCTACAACAGATGTTGCCTTCTTAGAGTTTACAACGAAGATCTGAGCAGCCATGGAAGCTTTTGCTTTAACGCTGCCCCTAACCGTTGCGGAGTTCGTCGTCTTCGTTCCGTTCGCCGTCTTGAAGTACGTCTTTCCGTTTGACGTCAATTTAGCAACCGTCGCGTTCTTGGAAGCGATCTGTCCAATGCTTTTCCTAAGAGCGCCAGAATTGGTCGTTTTCTTGATCGTCGTGGTCTCGTTCGTTGCAAAATATCCAGAGGTCTTGCCCATCTGAACCTTGCTAAGCCCGATCGCCTGAGCGTTCATCTGAGCCACGTTGATCGTGATCTTCTGGTTCTGGTTTGCGCCAACCTGAAGGTTCTTGCCCGTGAAGCTTCCGTCTAACAGAGCCTGCTTGTTGAACTGCGTCGTCTCGGAGATACGGTCGATCTCCTCTACCAGAGCGTTCAGCTCCTGGTTGATCGCGTCACGGTCGATGTTCTGGTTCGTGTCGTTCGCGCCCTGAACTGCAAGCTCATTCATACGCTGAAGGATGCTGTGCGCTTCGTTTAACGCGCCCTCTGCCGTCTGGATCAATGACACGCCGTCCTGCGCATTGCTGGACGCACGGTTCAAGCCGCGGATCTGGCTCCTCATCTTCTCAGAAATCTTAAGCCCTGCCGCGTCGTCCGCCGCACGGTTGATCTTGTAGCCGGATGATAATTTCTCTGATGATTTTGCCTGGCCGCTCGTTGTGATGCCCAACTGACGGTTTGAGTTCATTGCTGTGAGATTGTGCTGTACTACCATTGCCATAATATTTTCCTCCTTGAATTTACTGCAGCGTCCATGCTGCATTTTTTGTTTTCTAAGCTGCGCCCTCCGGATCTTCATCCAAAGGCACATAAAAGCAACAACATATCTCTTGTTTGCTTGTTATATATATCGGGCAAACTCAAAAAAATTTTACATGAAAATATTATTTTTTTTCAAAATTTTTTTACGCTTACGGACGCAGGCTTTATTTATTCTTTCATGGCCTCCCCTAGAAAATGATACTTGTCGAGCGCCAAATCGCTTTCCATATTATTTGTCAGAACAGCCGTTCCCTCATAACCGTCCAGATGAAACAGGGCCGTCCCTTCCTCAGGGTCTTGATATTTGTCTCCTTTCCACGTCAAAAGCAAATATCCCTGATCCATGGAAATCAGCTCCGCGCCATTCTCACCCGTCGTGTCGTCCAGCCCCGCAGTCCGCTCTAAAGACGTATCTTCGCCTTCCACTGTCCTCCCTGCGTTGCTTGCGTCCACTTCTTTTGCCGGCATTTCCTCTGCCAGGCCCTGACCCTCTGTCACGATCAAATCCCGGTAGCCCTGCGTCGTGTGACGGCTGATATATACCGGCGCCCCCGCTTTTTTAAACTCCTGCCTGACTGCCCCGACCGTCATCCCGCCATCCCTTACGTCATCCAGCCAAAGCAGCGCATTCCCCTCCAGCCCTTCCACTCCCTGCCCTAAGACATACGCAAGGATCTCCATTTGCCCATCCTCATTCAGATCGACATAGTTATAATAATAACGCACGTCGGCATAGCTTTCCTTTGGCACATTGCAGTATTCCGCAATCACCTTTTCTAACTGCCCATGCGCGTCCGTCTCCCCAAACATACTGTCAAACCCTGCCGGAATCTCAACCGCGCTGCCAAGCGAAAGCTGGCTGCTGTCCCCCTCTGTGTTCATAAGCGCCTCTGTTCCCGTCTGATCGACAGGCGCATCTTCCTTTTCCGTCCCCATCTCACTTCCGCCGCCATCATCGGAACTCTCCTTCTTTCGCCCACAGCCAACTGCGGCAATCGAGATTGCAGACCAAATCAGAAACACTGCGATTCTGCTCTTCTTCATATTTTAATGTCTCCTTCACATCACGTTTTATTTCTATTATGCATAAAATCCCTGTTTTTATGCAAATGCGCCGCTATGGACGCTCTTTCGCCAAACGCGGCAAGGCATTCCGCCGCTAAAATCACGCGCCGCTTGCGCTGCCTGTCCTTTTTTTATATAATACTTTTACATTATGACGGAAAGCGAGGCATCCACCTATGAATAAAAAAGATGTTTTAGAATTAAAGCGCAGAATGAAAAAAGAAGCCTGCACCTTTACCCGAATGTGCGGCTGTTATGTAGACGGCGAGCGGAACCGCGTGCTTAAGCTTGGGGAAACTTTTTTAAATTTAGAAGATGAGGAATTTCATAAATACTTGGAAATTGCAAAAAAAGTTCTCTCTGGAACCATAGGCAACCAGCTCTTAGAGTTGGATTTTCCGTTAGAGGAAGAGGCTGCTGGAGGGAAACAGCAATTTTTATGCGCGCTGCGAAGCAGCGCCCTGCAAAATGAAGATCTGCTGGAACGCTTTTATGACCTAGTCATTGACCACTACGCCTATGCGGGAAATTACCTGATCTTAATTTTCCATGACGCCTATGACGTAATGACGAAAACAAGCGACAACAATAAGCTGGACGAATCGGAGGAGGTCTATGAATATCTGCTGTGCGCGATTTGCCCGGTCACTTTGAGCAAGCCCGGCTTAGGCTACCGGATCGACGAAAACAGGATCGGGGCAAGAATCCGCGACTGGATTGTCTGCGCGCCGGAAAGCGGCTTTGTCTTCCCTGCATTTACAGACCGAAGCGCCGACCTTCATTCCGTCATGACCTATCATAAAAATCCGAAAGAGCCTCACATTGAGCTTATGGAAGACATTTTAGGGTGCGCGGCAAAGCGCACTGCCACCGAACAAAAGCAGGCCTTCACCTCGATTGTAAAACAAGCCTTCGGCGATGATGAGACGGCCTCTCAAGATGTGTTTTTTGAGATTCAGCAGGAGTTCTCAGACCGGATAGACAGCCAGGACAAAGACGTTGAGCCAGAAGAGCCGATGCGCCTTACGGCACAGGATATTGGAGAGATTCTGGCGGAATCCGGCGTTCCAGAGCTTGCGGCCGCCACAATTGAGGCGTCTTATCAAAAGGAATTTGAAGACGACGCCCCTATTTTAGAGCATTTAATTGACGCAAAAGCAGTGGAGGCGGGAAATCGGCGCAGGCAGGAACGGGAACTGATCCAAAAGGTCGCGTCCCTGGAGGAAGCTTTGGATGACGCGCGCGCCGCCGCAAGCTCCCTGGACGAGGAAGACGGGACCGGAGCCGTAAAAACCTATGACGTTATCCTCCGCGTCACGCCGGAAAAAGCCGCGCAGATCAAGTCCCGGCTCTTAGACGGCCAAAAATGCCTGGTTATCCCTATGGACGAAAATGAGCACGCCGCCATCAACGGCGTAAACACCACCGTCTAAGCCAGGCCCTAAAAACGCGTTCCGACACGCTTTTCATCTGTTCCAAACGCTTGGTGTGTTTTTGGCGCACCCAAAAACAGGCGCATAACACCTTTCCTTTCTAAAAGTATGGCTATAACATATTCATAAGGAGGTAACAGATTATGGCGCTTAAACCCCAAGCATTTGGAACCGCATTGAAAAACGCAAGAAAGGAGAACCGGCTCACGCAAGCGGAATTAGCTGAACGGCTTGACATTTCCCTGTCCTACCTGAAGGATCTGGAGTATTTCAGGGGCCTGCCAAGCCTTGAGCTGTTTGTGAGCGTAGTGGAATTGTTTCATTTGTCTGCGGACGACATCATCTATCCGAACGCAAATGCAGACAGCCCCGCTTTTCAGAAAATCAACCGCCTGCTGCGCCAGTGCAACGACGCTCAGCTTGACATCGTCCTTGCAACCGCAGAAGCCGTCATAGCAGCCAACGGGCTGCAAGAAGAAGCTTAAAGCCAAGAACGGCCCGCTCCCCAAAAGGAACGGGCCGTCTTCTTATGTATGTCCCTCATTTATTCCAGAATCATCTGAACGCATCCGTAAATGCCTGCGTCATTCCCCAACGTCGCAAGCTCAAAATGCGCGTCCAGGCAAGAATTGAAGGATTTCTCATCGTAATATTTTTTCACGCGATCCGTGATGACGCTCCCGGCCTTTGACACGCCGCCGCCTATGACGAACACGTCCGGGTTCACGACGCGGGCCACGTTCGCCAGGGCGCGCCCCAATATCTTCGTCATGTCATCGACAACCTCATCCGCTACGGCGTCTCCTGCCTTTGCCGCGTCAAACACATCCTTTGCCGTCAACGGGTCGATAGCGCGCAATGCGCTTTCTCTGGAATCGGAATCCAGCTTTTTCTTTGCCATGCGCACGATCCCGGTCGCGGACGCATACTGCTCCAGGCATCCCCTCTGGCCGCAGCCGCACGGATCCGTCTCCTTATCATTCACAATGATATGGCCAATTTCCCCGCCTGCGCCTTTGCTGCCGGTCACGACCTTCCCATCAGTGATTACGCCGCCGCCAACGCCCGTGCCAAGCGTCACCATGACAACATTTTTGCGGCCCTTGCCGCCTCCCTGCCACATTTCCCCAAGCGCGGCTACGTTCGCGTCATTTCCCACTTTCACAGGCATTCCGGTGCGCTCTGCCATCTCTTTCGCCACGTTGATGATGTCCCATCCTAAATTGACGCACCGCAGCACCACGCCCTCGCTCGTCACCGGACCGGGAACGCCGATCCCGATTCCCTGCACCTGCGTCTTCAAGATTTCTTTTTCCGTCATCTTTTCCGCAATGGCGGCCGCCACGTCCGAAAGGATGTTCTCGCCGCCGTTTTCCGTCCTCGTGGGAATCTCCCATTTGTCCAAAACCATGCCTGTCGTCTCAAATAAGCCAAGCTTACAGGTCGTCCCCCCAATATCCACGCCAAATCCATATTTTTTCATCGGTTCTTTCTCCTTCTCCTTATTTTTTACGTATGGCAGATTTTTCCGCCCCTCATCCTAACTGTTAATTTAAGTATAAAAAAACCTCCTGCGGCTGTCAATCCATATTTTCCTCTCCAAGCGCATCCTGGCGTATTTTTTGATACAAATCTAATTCCACATATGGCAAAAATTCGATCGGGGCTAAGCCGTTATGGCAGTTTTCCATAAACGTATGCCAGATCTGTCCCGGATAGGTGGAGCCGGACAGGCCGGGCAGCTCTGCGGGCATATCATAGCCCACCCATATGCTTGCTGTATAATAACGCGTAAAGCCGGCAAACCATCCGTCCTTATTGTCATTTGTCGTTCCCGTCTTCCCCGCGGAAGGCATTCCGGTAACGCCAAGCCCGGCCCCCGTCCCCTCGGTAATGGCCGTCTTTAGCAGATCTGTCGTCATGCGGGCGGCCATCGTCTTATACACCTGCTTTTCTTCCCTCGAAGAAACCGCAATCTCCTCCCCGCTTGCGTCGGTTATCTTTAAAATGCAGGTAGGGATCCTGTATTTCCCGTCATTTAGGAGCGCGGCATAGCCTGCCGCCATTTCTACCGGGGACGTGCCGTTCGTCAAGCCGCCAAGAGACGACGTAAGCCGCTCATCCTCCTGCGTTATCCTGCTGAAATTCATTTCTTTTAAATAAGAAAGGCCCACTTTGGGCGTAAGCTCCTCAAACAGCTGCCATGCCACGGTATTTTTCGAACGGGCCATCGCGGCGCGCACTGTCATCTCTCCGCTGTAAGCGCCGTCCGCGTTCGTGGGCCCTCCTTCAATTGGCTGATCGACCACGATGGAGTCCGGCGTATAATTCCGCTCCAGGGCAGGGGCATAGACAATCAGAGGCTTGATGCTGCTCCCCGGCTGACGGTAGCTTTGATACGCCCTGTTTAGCGTGTAGCCGTCAAAATCCTGACTCCTGCCCCCCACAATCGCCCTTACGCACCCGGATTCATTGTCAATGCAGACGCCCGCGCCCTGCAGCTTAAGCACGCCTTCTTCATTGACCTCCGTAAAGCCCGAAAGCTTCTCATCAATCGCCTGCTGCAGCATGGCCTGCAGGCCCAAATCGAACGACGTGTAAATGCGGTATCCGGCCGTAAACAGCGTTTTCTGACACTCCGAGTACAGCTCTCCGTATCGCTCATCATAAGCCTGCCGTTCTTCGTCGCTCTCAAATTCCGTCTGAAACTCAAACCCTTCTTTTTCCATTAAAAGCCTGGTCGCGCAGTAATATGTATATGTCTCAACATAATTGTTCTTTTCGTGCGCCGGACGGTTTAGGGTAATCTCTTCCGCTTTTGCCATCAGGCAGGCGCTTTTTGAAATTTTGCCGTCCTCATACATATTCTGCAAAATGCGGTCCCTGCGCCCCAGGGTATTTTCCATATGCGTCAGCGGGTCATACAGCGTCGGGTTATTCGGAATGGCGCATAAAAAGGCGATCTGAGATAAGTCAAGCTCTGAAACCTCTTTATTAAAATAACCGATGCTTGCAGCCTGAATCCCATAATAGCCGCAGCCGAAATAAATGTTGTTCAAGTAGAACTCCAAAAGCTCCGCCTTGCTGTATTTTTTCTCTAATTCCGTCGCGATAAAAATTTCTTCCACTTTCCGCTGCCACGTCTTATCCTGCGTCAGAAAGATATTCCTCGCCAGCTGCTGCGTAATCGTGCTGGCGCCCTGCGTCACTTCCCCGTTCTCAATCGCCGCCTTGACCGCACGCAAAATCGCCCGTATGTCAATCCCGCCATGCTGATAAAATTTCTTATCCTCAATGCTGACGATCGCCGAGCAGACATCCGCAGGAATCTGCTCATATGACAGGTAATAGACGTCCTTCTCTCCTTTTAATGTGGATATCGTATTCCCATCCTTATCATACACCACGCTGGTCTGGGCGGCGCAAAATGTAGCCTTTGTGGAGCCGCGCACAAATTTTTCCGCCTCGTCTTTCAACTCCTTCACCTCAGCGGCATATCCTCCATAATAATAATACCCCACCCCGGCGACGACAATCAGCATCAAAAGAAACTGAAGCTTCACGAAAAACCAAAACAAACGGTATTTTTTCTTTTTTTTCTTTTCTTGCTTCATAAAGCCCCTTCATCCAACATCAACGTTATTTTGCCACTATGCAGCCGAAGCTGAATAGTGGCATTTCTTTTTTTCTTATTCTACACTTTTTATATATAGAAAGCAATACATGAAACCGACCATGCGCCAGCTCTTTGGCTTGGCTGTCATTGCTCCATCTGCCTTCCCAAAAATCCTGCCGCCGTTACCGCCAGCATATGTTCCGTGTCTCCCATTTGGGATTTCTCATTTTTATCTGAAATAACCACTGCCCCTATAGCATCTCCCTGACAGATAATTGTCGCGACTGCCTGTGAGCAAAGCTCTCCGGAATCATCCAAAGTAATTTTCACAAACGACTCATCATCCTTATTCGCAACAAAATCAGCGCGCTTCTCGATAATGCCTTCCATCTGCTTGCTTAGGGGCTTTCCGTCAAATTCCTTTTTCCCGCTGCCCGCCACGGCCACGACATGGTCCCTGTCCGTGATGCAGACTAAATTCCCGGTCGTCTGCGAAAGGCTTTCAGCGTACTGCCCCGCAAATTGCCCAAGCTCTCCGATCGGCGAATATTTTTTCAGTATGATCTCCCCCTGACGGTCGGTAAAAATCTCAAGCGGATCTCCTTCCCTGATCCTCAAAGTCCTGCGAATTTCTTTTGGAACTACCACCCTCCCCAAATCGTCTATTCTACGCACAATTCCCGTTGCTTTCATATGAAAAATTCCTCCATTTACATTTTCTACTGTGTGGTAGTAGTATCTGTAAGCGAAGGAATTTTATACCTCGAAAAAAAGAAAACTAATCATGAAGCTCATCACTGTCAAACGTCTCACAATATCTGGCAAAAAAGGACGGCTCCTCCCCTTTCACATAAAGATGCGAGACATCCCCGAAGCGGCTAACCCGAAATGACGCGGCCCCTTTCCTGCGCTCCTCTGTCATAACGGTTGTCACAGAAGACGGGGCGGCGCAAAACCCATGCCACAGCACCATCGGAGACGCGCCGATCAAATGCCCAAGCAGGACGCACTCCAACGCGAAATGACAAAAAAACGCGAGCGTATCCCGGTTCGCGCGGCTGACGCGGTAAATGTTCCCCTCCCTGACATAGCCATGCCGCGCCAAAAGCGCGTCAAATTCCGTTGTGACATGAGCATATTCCTGAAAGACATTCCCTTCTTCCATCAGCTTTGTCTTCGCCCATAAATCTTTGTCATAATATTCGTTTACGCCTGTCCAATCCTGTGGCAGGAAATCCCAACAATTGATGGGATAGCCTTTGTCCGGCCTTATCACCTTGGCGGGAAATTCCTGCAGCCAATCGCATTCCACGGCCTGCATCTGCTTCTTCGACAGGGTTGGGGCGGCGGTGTCTTTCGCCCGGCCAAGCGGAGAGACGTAGCACCGGTCAATCCGAACATCCTTTAGATAGTCCGCCAAATGCTCCGCTTCCCGAAATCCTTTCTCGGTCAAGGAATCCTTTTCGTAATCCGGCTCACCATGCCGTATGAATAACAGCCTCATCTGAAACCTCCCCTTCCTTCAAAACCTTCCCGTAAGCAAATGCACTCCCGGAGCTTTGCCACAGAAGAATGGCATATCGCATTCCGAAAGTGCATTTGACTGTCCTTTACTAAGCTATTAACCTATTATTTACAAAGCTCGCACATCTGCTGCCATTTTTTCTCCATATCCGCCACTAAAGCGAACTGAGTCCTGCAACGATCCAGGTTGTGCTTTTCCCTTGAAATCTTAAAGTAAACGTCGCCTTCCAGATAATCCGCCAAAAAGCGCATTCCGCACTCTAAGGTCATCATTTTGGCGCCCATCGGCAGCGCCTTCACTTCATTCGGGGTAAGCCTTCCGCCGCAGCCCTCTAAAAATCCCTTCACGTAAATCTCAAACAATTCCAGGGACAGGGAAACCTTTGACACGTCCGGCTCATCCTCTGCCGCCGTGTTGGCGCCAAACCGGATCGCGTCGCCAAAGTCGTGCGCAGATAAGCCCGGCATCACTGTATCCAGATCAATGACGCAGATTGCCTTGTGCGTCGCAGAGTCAATCATGATATTGTTCAGCTTCGTGTCATTATGCGTCACGCGAAGCGGAAGCTCTCCCTTCGCCAGCATATCGTGAAGCTGTGAAACCTCCTTGCTGCGCGCCCGCACAAACGCGATCTCTTCCTGAACTTCAGCGGCCCTTCCCTTCACGTCAGCCTCAACCGCCTTCTCAAAGTCCTGATAGCGCTTCGCCGTATTATGGAAATTCGGGATCGTCTCATGCAGCGTGTCCGCAGGGAAATTCGCAAGCATCGCCTGAAATTTTCCAAACGCCACGGCGCTCTGATAAAAATCCTCGTTGCTCTCAACGGCGTCAAACGTCTGCGCATCTTCAATAAACTCATACACCCGCCACTTGCTGCCCTCATCGTCCGTATAATAGGATTTGCCGTCTTTTGTCTTCACCACAGTCAGGGTCTCCCTCGCAGGATCCCCGCCTTCCCGCTCAATTTCCTCACGCAGATAAGAGGTGACGTTTAAAATATTCTCCATCAACTGATCCGTATCCTTAAAGATCGTCGTGTTGATCCCCTGCAGGATATATTTTTTGCCTTCCGCCATCTGCGCCAAATATGTATGGTTAATATGCCCGCTTCCATAAGGCTCTATGCTGGCTGCCTCCCCATTCACCTGAAACTGCATTAAAATGTCTTTCTTCTCCATTGTGACCCTCTCCTTATGATTCCCATAAATATTTTGGATAAACGCCCTGTTCCTTAAAGTCCGCGATCGCCTTCATGACAGTTTCCTTATCCTCTTTATATGTCACGCCATACCAGCGGTCTTCTGACTTAAGGACTGTGACGACCGCTTTGTCCTCTTCCATCAGCTGCTGCACGGCAGACGGAAGGAAAAACTCACATTTCAATGGGTTTTTCTCAAGGTTCTCCTCCAAAAACGCCGGGAAACGCGCCTCAAGCTCATCCATCAGGTTCTTCTCAAAGCCCCACATATTCATGGATGCTGTGCTGCCCTTTGGAATCGTGACCCATGTTTCCCCGTCGTCTTCCGTATACGCCGTCTCGTCTCCCTTTTTCTCAATACGCGTGCGCTCATGGATGTCCACAAGATGGCCTGCGTCGTCAATCTGGCAGACGCCCCTCGCCACATGGCCGTTTTCCGTTAAGGTATTCTCCATAATGTAGCCTACCATGACATACTGATATGTCTCGCCCGTCTTTGGCTTGCTAAGGTAATCGTATATCACCTGATACGCATGGCGGCCATAAAAGTCGTCAGCATTAATCACCGCGAACGGCCCGTTCACCTTATCCTTGCAGCTTAACACTGCATGGCCCGTGCCAAACGGCTTTACTCTCCCCTCTGGAGCCTGATAGCCTTCCGGAAGGGCATCCAGCTCCTGATACGCATATTCCACTTGCATACGCTTTGCGATCCGGTCGCCCACGCACTCACGAAATTCCGCCTCGTTCTCCTTTTTGATGATGAAAATCACCTTTTCAAAACCCGCCAGCATCGCATCATAAACAGAAAAGTCCAGGATCACGTGTCCTGCGTCATCCATTGGATCCATCTGCTTTAAGCCGCCGTAACGGCTGCCCATGCCCGCTGCCATAACAACCAACACTGGTTTGTCCATAAAACTGTTCCCTCCTATTCTATTTCTTATATTTCTCTATTATACCAGACTTATCCACAGAATACAGCAATTATTTTAGAAATCTTCCAATCAAAACGCATACGCTTTACAAGCCGTCCTATCATGGCAAGCCATGTGCTAGCGCTTCTTTTTTACTGTTTTGGAAAACTTGCCCGCCAAATTTTTACCGTCGGCTTTCCGGTATGCCTTAATCTTATAGTAAGCCATCTTTCCACGCTTTACCTTTTTGTCCAGATAAATTCTCGTCCCCGCCTTCTTGATCTGAGCGATCTTTTTGAAGCCTGTTTTTTGCTTATAGGAACGGTAAATGAGATATCCGTTCGCGCCGCTCACTTTTTTCCAGCTTATCTGGATGCCCTTCTTTGTCTTCTTCGCCTTCACTCCCTTTGGCGCCGCCGGAGCCTGAACTGGCTGCTGTATTGGCGGCTCTTCCTCTATTGAAGGATCGTCCTTGATTGGCGGCTTCTGCTCATCTTGCTTTTTCACAAACTTTGCAAGCAGCTCCGTCTCTTTTTCCGCCACAAACGAATACTCTGCCTGCTCTGACACTTTCACTTCTCCTAAGTACCATCCCGCAAACACATAGCCTTCCTGCGGAACTGCCTTTACCGTCACGCTGCTGCCCAATCGCACCGTCGCGCTCCCCGATGCCGTGCCGCCCGCTTCTGCCTTCACCGAAATGCTCACTTGCTCCGCCGGAACCTTGAAGCTGTAGACTGAGTGCGGCAATAGCTCATAAGAGACGTCCTTCCCTTCCACCTGCTCTGTCCGCTTCTGAACCGACACCTTATCCGGCTCTTCCAATGTGTTTTTATCATCTACATTTTCTGAAGACAGAAACCAGACATCCATACGGCTTCCTGTCAAATCCCTGCCATCCACTGAGATATCCACTTTCACAGATTTCGATTTTTCATTATTGACCGCCATCACATAGGTGTTGCCTTCCTCATCCTTTGTGGAGTACACATTGACGCTTTCCACAACGCCATTGCCGTCGGAATAAGACTCTCGATTTCCCTTTACCTCTTGATTCACCTCCACGTTCCCAGTCATATGGTTGAATAGGTCAAACAAACGTGCCGACGGGGTTGACACATATTGATTCCCGCCCTCAAAATTATGGCACTGTATCACGCATTGCTGCCATGCGCCCAGATTGTCGCCTACGGTAAAGTCCACAAGGCAGTGCTTATTCTGATACGCCGCTCCGGCATTTACGCAGTCAATCATATGGTTCGCAATATACATCGCGTGCCCAAGGGAGGTCTGATAATCGCTGGCTGGCCCTAAAATGCCAAATTCAGAAACTGCAACCTCCTTGCTGTTGTCCCCGGTAAGCTCATGCATTAACGTCTTATGGGACTTAACGTATTCGGCCTGCGCCTTCGCCTTCGCCAAAGACGCCTCATAGGCGTCCGCGTTTCCGTAGCCGCTGCTGTACGGATGAATGATCACGCCATCATATTTATCGTCATGCCCCTTCTCATTCATCTTACGGATGAAATTCTTCTGAAGCCTGTCCACAATGCCAGAATAGATTTCAATCTCCATGCCAATCTCATCCGCCACGGCCTTCATGGCATCATAATAATCCACGAACCCTGACTGCCTCGTCTGATAATTGCAGGTGATTTCAGCGCCAGCAGATGGAATATTCCCATTTAAGCCGTCGCCAAACACAATTTTCCCTGTGCCATAGTCAAATGTGCAGACATTCTTTTCGCCCTGCCCATCTAAGGAATCGACAATTTCCCATTTTTGGCCCGCCACAAACACTTCCGCGCTGTCCTCTATCACAGGAAGGTAATAGACATAACGCTCTTCATTTTCTTTGCCTTCGCTGCGGGATGCCGCCGACCTCCAATCTCCTTTTTTCGCTACCCTGTTATTGACCTGATAATAGCTCCTCTGGCCGGAAATCTCCATAATGTCGCCTTCAATATACAGATCCTCCGTCCCTTTCCCATTCTGGCTTCTCCCAGACATCCAATAATCCTGCCCCGTATCGCTAAATTCGTTCCCAAGCTCAAAGCGGATAACGCCGTAAGGCTCTTCATGCCCATTCTTTGCGCGCACGGCTGCCCAGTCCACTCCGCCATTTGGATTGCTGCCGTCATTGGGGGCATTCAAATACTCTACCAAATCCGCCGCGTCCGCCGGATTGCCACGCCCTAATCCATACACAAAAATAGCCTCTGACCCCAAGTCATCATAAATCCAGCCCATTGCTTCATCCACTCCAAACGCCGCATCCACTGGAACCTCTCCCGCGTCAGAATAGAAATTGTTCCCTGCAATCACCGTTGTCCTTTCCTCCCTTGGACCAATGGCGTCTTTCCAGGAGAACAGATTGGAAACCGTTCCGCCAGGATAGCGCACGGAGCCAAATCCCGCCTCCTTCACAATCTCCTGAAAGGCATCGTATGGCTTGCTGTTTTCCTGATCCCAGCTCCCATATCCATACTTATGATATCGGTGGTTAATGCCAAACATCGCGGATGGAATCTCTCTTAGCTCATCGTCCGTATCGACTGAAATGGAAATTGTCCCGTTCTCATCCACGTCCTCATCTAAGGTCCCGTGCAGAGCATAAATCGCCTTGACGGCATCCGTGTCCAATACCTTGTTATAATAGCGAATCTCATCCATCATGCCTTTGACCGCAGAATTTTCCGCATTTTGCCTGTGGGCGCCAACGCGAATGTTTCCGTTGCCATTCACCAAGGATCCAGACAGAGTTTGCGCATTTGTCTGCTTTCCATCCAAATAAAAATACGCCTTCCGCTCAGCGGCGCCTGCGCCGTCAACTGCAATCATGATATGATGCCATTCCCCTATTTTAACCGGCTTGCTGCAAAATCTGTTCGTCGCGTCTAAATAAGTGCCGTATGTTCCATCTTTGTCAATTGTCAAGATCGCCCGTCCGCTGCCGTCTCCCTCCTGATGAAAGACACTTGTGCTGCTTGTGTTGGTATTTTTGATTTCCTCATACTTTATCCATGCTCCAACCGTAAATGCCTGCTCCGTTTTCAGGCCATAGCCTGCGTCTGCCAGGCTTAAGGTTAAGTAAGAATCGTTCTTCCCCTCAAAGCGGACGCCGGCGCTCTCTCCAACTCCTCCCGCGGCGCTTAGGGCAACGCCGTCCCCGACCTTGACTGCCGTGACATTTGCGACAGGCGCTTTGCTTGACAGACGGTCACTGTCCAAATCTCCCTCAAAGTCCCAATAGCCAACCAACCCATCCGTCAAGTTCTCTTCTGCCGCATAAACACGCGCGGTCTCTGCTCCCTGCAAAAAGCTTCCCGCCGTCAGGCAGGCAGCCAGGGTCAAAGAGATTGCTTTCAGCCATCGTTTCTTCATAATTGCCCTCCTTGTCAAATCGCCCGAAGCAGATTAATCATCTCAATCGCCCCAGTCGCGCAGTCAAAGCCTTTATTCCCGGCCTTGCTTCCAGCGCGCTCAATCGCCTGCTCAATATTGTCCGTCGTCAGCACGCCAAACATCACCGGAACGCCGGTCTGCAGCGAAATCTGCGCAATCCCTTTTGACACCTCGGAACAGACATAATCATAATGCGTCGTCGCGCCGCGGATGACGGCTCCCAGACAGATCACCGCGTCGTAGTTCCCGCTTTTCGCCATCTTCTGCGCAACAAGGGGAATCTCAAACGCGCCCGGCACCCAAGCCACGTCAATCCGATCCTCCTGCACCTCATGCCTCCTTAAGCCGTCAACCGCGCCGCTAAGCAGCTTTGAGGTGATAAATTCATTGAACCGGGCTGCCACAATTCCGATCCGGACGTCTTTTGCAACAATGTTGCCTTCAAATACGTTCATAATCCACTCTCCTTTTTTATTTAAAATTTAAAATATGGCCCATTTTCTTCTGCTTCGTCTTCATGTAATATGCGTCAAACGGCGTCAGCTCCATCTGAATCGGAACCCTGGCCTCTATGCTTAGGCCAAATTCCGAAAGGCCGTCAATTTTTTTCGGATTATTCGTCAGAAGACGCAGGCTTTTTGCGCCCAAATCACGCAAGATCTGCGCTCCAATGTAATATTCCCGCAAGTCCTCCTGAAAGCCAAGCGCTAAATTGGCCTCCACTGTATCCATGCCGTTGTCCTGCAATTCATAGGCCCTCAATTTATTGATTAAGCCAATCCCCCTGCCTTCCTGGCGAAGATATAAAAGGACGCCGCGCCCCTCGTTCTCAATCTGCCGCATCGCTGTCTGAAGCTGCTGGCCGCAGTCGCATTTCATGGATCCAAAGGCGTCTCCGGTCAGGCATTCGGAATGCACGCGGCACAAAAGGCCCTCCCCATCCCCAATCTCTCCCTTCACAAGGGCAACATGATGCTCTCCATTGAGCTTATTGACATAGCCATGCGCCATAAACTCGCCATAGCGCGTCGGCATTTTCGTCACGGCCACCTTCTCCACCAGCTTTTCATGCACCTTCCGGTAATCCTTCAATGCCTGAATCGTTATCATTTTAATCTGGAACTTTTCGGCCAGGCGCATCAGCTCCTCGGTTCGCATCATTGTGCCGTCTTCCCGCATAATCTCACAGCAAAGGCCGCATTCCTTTAAGCCGGCCAAGCGCATCAAATCCACCGTCGCCTCTGTGTGGCCTTCCCGCTCAAGCACGCCGTTCTTTTTGGCAAGCAAAGGGAACATATGCCCCGGCCTGCGAAAATCCTCCGGCCTGGCGTCATCGTCCACGCATTTTCTTGCAGTCAGCCCACGCTCCGCGGCGGAAATCCCCGTCGTCGTCTCCTTTGCGTCAATGGAAACGGTAAACGCCGTCTCATGGTTATCCGTATTGTTGGACACCATCTGCGGCAGCATGAGCTTTTCCACCAGGGCCTGCCCCATTGGCATACAGATCAGCCCCTTGCCATGCACTGCCATAAAATTGACGTTTTCCGTCGTCGCAAATTCCGCGGCGCAAATAAAATCGCCCTCATTCTCCCTGTCCTCATCGTCTGTCACCAGCACAATCTTTCCATTCCTTAAATCCGAAACCGCATCCTCAACCGAACTGAATGCATACATAAAAGATCCCCTCCTTTAAAAGCCCGCCCGAAGCAAAAATTCCTTCGTCAGGCCCGTTTTTTTCTCTATGGCCCGCCCTTCATTTTTTTCAAACGAAAGAAGCCGTTCCACATATTTTCCAATGATATCATTTTCTAAATTCACTGTCGCGCCAAGCTGCTTTTCGCTTAATGTCGTCTCCCCCATTGTATGGGGAATCACGGAAACCTCAAACCGCCCTTCCTCCACAAGGGTCACGGTGAGGCTGATGCCGTCTATGGCAATGGATCCTTTCTCCACAACGCCGCGCAGGATGCCCTCAGGAGCCGAAATCGCATATCGGATGGCATTGCCGTCTTTTGTAATTTTCTCCACTGCTCCAACTCCATCAATATGGCCGGACACAATATGCCCTCCAAAGCGTCCGTCCGCCGCCATGGCGCGCTCCAGGTTGACCCTGCCGCCCGGCTTTAATTGCCCAAGGGAGCTGCGCGAAAACGTCTCCGGCATGACGTCCGCCGCAAAATCCGAGCGGCCAAGCTTTGTCACCGTCAGGCATACTCCGTTAACGGCAATGCTGTCCCCCACAGCCGTGCCCTCCAATACTTTTCCAGCCTGAATCTGAAGGCCCCCCGGCAAAATTCGAAGCGTCTTCCCAACTTCCTCTATGATTCCCGTAAACAACCCTTCACCTCCCATTCCACCAAAATATCCTCCCCGATCTGCTGCACCTTAGGATTGCAGAGCCATGCGGCCTGATCCGGAAACTCCACCCCTTTGCCGGACACCGGGGTTTTCGCGTCAAGCCCGCCAAACAGCTTGGGCGCGATATACATCTCCACGGCTCTCACAATGCCGCTTTCCAATGCGCTGTAATTCAGCGTCCCTCCCCCTTCTAATAAGATGCTGTCGATTCCGCGCTCCCCTAGCTTCACCATAAGCTCCTTTAAATTAATATGCCCTTTTTCCATAGAAACCGTAAGGATTTGACAGCCCGCCTCCATATAAGGGCGCACTTTCTCTTTCTCTTCAACGGCTGTAGCCAAAACCGTCTCCGTCTCGTTTGCCGTCCGCACGACATTCGCGTGAAGCGGCGTCTTAAGATGCGTGTCGCAAATGATGCGCGTGGGGCTTCTTAAGCCTTCCAATCTGCACGTCAGGCTTGGGTCGTCCGCTAGGACCGTCCCAACGCCCACCATAATCCCCATATACTTATGGCGGCTTCTCTGCACGCGCTCCCTGGCCGCCTCCCCGGTGATCCATTTCGACGCCCCCGTGCGCGTGGCTATTTTACCGTCCGCCGTCATGGCGTATTTCATCACGACATATGGGGTCTTATGCTGAATATAATGAAAAAAAACCGGATTCAAAGAGCGGCACTCCGCTTCCAGGATGCCCGTTTCCACTTCAACTCCATGCTCAGCCAATTGCCTCGCGCCGCCGCCCGCCACAAATGGATTGGGATCCATGGAGCCGATATAGACTTTTCGGATGCCGCTCTCTATTATAATTTCCGTACAGGGCGGCGTTTTTCCATAATGGCAGCAAGGCTCTAATGTAACGTAAAGCTCCGCTCCCCTTATATCCTCCCCGCAATTTAAGATTGCATTCCGCTCCGCATGATATTCTCCATGCCTATGATGATAATCTTTTCCGATCACCCGCCCGTCTTTCACAAGAACCGCGCCCACCATCGGATTGGGGTTCACAAAGCCCTCTCCCTTTTTCGCTTCTTCAATTGCCAGCCTCATGTAATCATTCGGTTCCATTCATACACTCCTTTCAGAAAGCGCTTATATAAACGAACAGTTCCCCAAGCAAAACAAAGCAGTTTTATGCTTTAGCGCGAAACGGCCTTTCCTAAAGAACAAAAAAAGCCCTGAAATAGAATCCTATCCCAAGGCCAATGAAAAAGCTGCATATAAGCTTCTATATAGTATATGCCATGTTATCTTCTTTCATCCAGACTGTACTGTCGGCTTCGGAATTCTGCTGACTAAGCTTCTCTCGCTCAATCACAGTCACCGAATCATGCCTTTTGGCTCGTGGGCTTTACCACCGGTAGGGAATCGCACCCTGCCCTGAAGATTTGAATTTGCTGTAAACGCTATAAATTTTGATCTCTGTTTATTATAACAAAAGGCAATCGGACTGTAAAGAAAAACGTCCGCATATTTGTTTACAATCTTTCCATATATCTCATTCTATCAGAATCTGGAATTTTTAATGCATCCATAGCTTGTTCGGCAGTCAGCTTCATTGTTTCCATCAGATTTTTAATATTTTGCAATAATGTATTTTCCACAACTTCATTCCTCATATCTTCCATACTTTTGCACATCATGTCCACCCCTTCCGGATTTTCTTTTAAATACCTTGTGCGCTCTGCCAACAAGCTAAAATTCATGTCAGCTGCATTTATACAGTTAAAATCATGCATCAATCTACCCAATTCGGATTCACCGCGATATTCACCGTTGACGTATAAAATATGCTCTCCATCTCCAAATTCATTTCCAGTTGTCAGATTTACTCTCTCAATGACATAAACTGGCTCACCTTTTCCGTAAAAATCTCTTTCTGTTATAAAAATAGTATATGTATCCGGCAATTCCTTAAACTCCTGCCCTGTATCCAGATTTTCAATGTCCATAACGCTGGAATGGTATCTCGCACGGTGTGGATCTGCGCCTTTGTCAGCCCTTTGGATTTCCAAATCATATCGTTTTCCTTTTGAATCTGTCCCATATGCATCCAAACAGATAGAACGCGCCCCTGCCAGCCTTTTCATATCTTTCTGCGTTTCACATTCCGTAATAACCAAATCTTGCTTGCCTGTAATAATCCGCAACACCAATTCTGCCAATGGAATATTATCTTTAAACAAGCAGCGCATGAAATCATCATCTATTGGGCGAAAATCATGCAGCCGCTGTAAATCCTCCTGCCGTTTCTTTTTTTCCATCTGCTGTTCCGTTTCATTCAAAAAATACACCTTCTTTCCAAAGCGAACTCCTCCTGCCATCATTCTAATCCTGCATATGCCTTCCACATAATGGTACAAAACCAAAAACCATATTAATCAATCCTTCCAGTATTCCTTGACTTCTCCTTCAGCCCTTTTATAGGACATGGAAAACTTTTTGGCAATTTTATCTACCGCATCCGCAAAAGATATCCCAAACTCTTGATATATTTCCACTGTTGCCTGAATTGCAGCATCTTTACATTTGCTTTTCACATGAACTCTCATAATCTCTTCCTGATCATATAACTGCATCATAATATCCACTACCTCGCTTTCCCTGCTTTCCAGATATTCCAATGCACGGATGATTATATTGGACGTCCATGTGCTTTACGCCTCCGCTAATATCATAATTTTATCGTCCGTTTTGCTTCATTTTCTCCCACTATTATCGTTCCTTCCTTTATGTTTTTTATTATATCCCATACATTTTATAGAATCAACAGATTTTGCATATATGCAGACAAGGTCAGATGCCATGCAGCCATCACATGGCATACCCGAAATATCCTCATTCCCTCCCTTGCATTCCTTGTATTTTCTCTATAAAAACACTAAAGAAACCCATTGAATTCTTCCTTTATGAACAGCTATTTCCATAACAAAAAATGCGGTACAGCCAAAAGCCATACCGCATTTTTGTTTTATTTGCTGTTATGTTTTTATATATCTCTGCAATTCTGCATAAATCCTGTTCCATTTGGTACAAAATTGGTACAAAGGTACAATTTTCTCTTAAGAAAAACCTCGCATCCCCGCTAAAATAAAGCGTTTTATTTCTCCAAGCTCTTCATCGTCGGGAACAACAGAACATCACGAATCGCCGCCGAGTCCGTCATCATCATCACCATACGGTCAATCCCGAACCCTATCCCGCCTGTCGGCGGCATGCCAATGCAAAGCGCATTCAAAAAGTCCTCATCCGTCTGGTTCGCCTCCGCGTCTCCTGCGGCCAAAAGCCTCTCCTGCGCCTCAAACCGCTCTCTCTGATCCAACGGGTCGTTTAACTCCGAATACGCATTCGCCATCTCCCATCCATTCATGAAGAACTCAAACCGCTCCACATACTCTGGGTTTCCCGGCTTCTTCTTCGTCAGCGGGGAAATTTCAATCGGATGGTCCATAATAAACACTGGCTGGATCAAATGCTCTTCCACGAACTCCTCAAAAAACAGATTTAGAATATCGCCCTTCTCATGCCTGTCCTCATATTCGATATGATGCTCGTCCGCCAGCTTCTTCGCCTCTGCCGTATCGCAAACCTCATCAAAGTCCACGTTCGCATACTTCTTCACCGCTTCCACCATCGTCAGCCGTTCAAACGGCTTCGACAAATCCATCTCATGGCCGTTATACGAAATCACTTCCGATCCCGTAACCTCTTTTGCCACATACCGGTACAGATTCTCCGTCAAATCCATCATTCCATGATAATCCGTATATGCCTGATATAATTCCATCAGCGTAAACTCCGGGTTATGCCTCGTGTCCAAGCCTTCATTCCGAAACACTCTGCCAATCTCATACACCCGTTCCAGGCCGCCGACAATCAGCCTTTTTAAATAAAGCTCCAGCGAAATCCTTAACTTAATGTCCTCGTTCAGCGCGTTAAAGTGCGTCTCGAACGGCCTCGCCGCGGCGCCTCCCGCATTTGAGACCAGCATTGGCGTCTCCACCTCCATAAATCCCTGTCCGTCCAAATACCTACGAATGCTGCTGATTACCTTTGAGCGCTTCACAAACGTATCTTTCACTTCCTGGTTCATAATCAAGTCCACATACCGCTGACGATAGCGCATATCCGTATCCGTCAGGCCATGGAACTTCTCTGGCAAAATCTGAAGGGACTTCGAGAGCAGCGTCACCGAAGAGGCATGGACGGAAATCTCTCCTGTTTTCGTCTGAAACACTTCCCCTTCAATTCCCAAAATGTCTCCCACGTCATATTTCTTAAAATCCTTATAGGGATCCTCCCCAATGCTGTCCCTTGCAACATAAATCTGGATATTCCCCTGCAAATCCTGGATATTGCAAAACGACGCCTTCCCCATCACGCGCTTGAACATCATACGGCCCGCAACGGACACCGTCGTCCCCTCCAGCGCATCATACTTCTCTTTGATCTCCCTGCTGTGGTGGGTCACGCCAAACTTCGTAATCTGAAACGGGTCTTTGCCGTCCTGCTGCAATTGCGCAAGCTTTTCCCGCCGCACCTTCAACAGCTGGTTAATGTCCTGCTCCTGTCCCTTCTTCTGCTCTGCCATAGTATCCTCCATCCTTTATCCTACATGGAACGCTGAATCTCCAGCACCTTATATTCAATATTCCCCACCTGCGTCTCCACTTTCACCATGTCGCCGACTTTCGATCCCATCAAAGCCCGGCCAACCGGAGACTCATTGGAAATCTTTCCCTTTAAGCTGTTCGCCTCTGTGGAGCCTACAATCTTATATTCCAGCTCCTCGTCAAACTCGCAGTCCAAAATGCGCACTGTGCAGCCAATGCTGATTTTGTCCAGCTCCACTTCCTCTTCCACGACTACCTCGGCATTCTTAAGGATCTTCTCAATCTCCTCAATTCGCGCCTCAATGTCGCGCTGCTCGTCCTTGGCCGCGTCATATTCCGCATTCTCAGACAAATCGCCCTGCTCCCTGGCCTCCTTAATCTTCTGAGCCACTTCCTTCCTCTTGACTACCTTCAAATCCTGCAGCTCATCCTCCAGCTTCTTAAGCCCCTGGTACGTTAAGATATTTTTCTTATCCATTTTCAACCCTTCTTTATATTATATATTCTCGTAAAAAGCCTTCTCAAACTTATCGCGGTAAGGCTGTTTGTCCACCGTTTCACACCCTTTGACAGTCACAGTATTATAACCGATGGGCACTGCTATGTCAAGGTTTTTAGCGGCCTCCCATCGCCTTTTAAAGATTGGGATATAGATTTTTCCGCCAAACTTTATTTCAGCGCCCCGATCTCCGGGCCTTTCAAAATCCAAAATCACATTTCCCTGCAATTCCCCTGAAAGCGCCGCCAGCTTCGCCCTGCCTTTTGGTAGAATTTCGGCAATCAGCCCTTGCTCCTCATACATATTGTCCGCAAACGCTTCAAAATATGCAGGCCGGTCTGTCAACAGGAGCAGGCGGTTTAAATCCTTCCCCAAAAGCTCCACAGCCATCAACGTCTCCTTGGAGTCCGCTCCGTCAATGACAATCGGGGAAAACTGCCCGTACGGAATCTTTCTTTTCTTTAAAATCTGCTCCATAATTTCCCGAATCTGAGGCAAATACGGATTCCCCTCTTCGCTTCCTCCTGCCTTAGGCCCGTCGTCAGCTGTTTTTTTGTCCCGCGCTCTTAATCGCCCTAGCAGGCGTATCGCATACCGCTCTATTTTTCGCAAACTTCTGCTTGGCACTCCTTCACATCCCGCTCACTTGTCCTCTCCACCAGTATATGAAGGCAGCTCCTCGAATAATGCCAAAAGATCCTCTATTTTTTCCACCTGGTTAATCCTTACGCGCAGCTTAGCCGAATTCCGGCAGCCGCTTGTATACCAGGCCGCGTGCTTGCGCATCTCCCGGACGCCTGTATATTCGCCCTTCAGCTCAATCAACAGCTTTGCGTGCCGCTTAATCATCGCCGCAATCTCCTGAGCCGAAGGCGCAGGCAGCTCCTCATGGAAATTCAGATAGTGCAGCATCTCACGGAAAATCCAGGGATTTCCCTGAGCCCCTCTCCCCACCATAAATCCGTCGCACCCGGTCAGGCGATGCATTTCCTCAATGTCCTTACCAGAGCGAAGATCGCCGTTTCCAATCACGGGGACGCTCACTGCCTCCTTCACCTGACGGATCATATCCCAGTCCGCCTTTCCCGAATAAAACTGCTCCCTTGTCCTGCCATGCACGATGACTGCAGCCGCGCCCGATTCCTGCGCGACGCGCGCCAGCTCCACCGCGTTCTTATGCGCCTCGTCAAAGCCCGACCGAATCTTCACCGTCACTGGCTTTTGAATCGCTCGAACTGTTTTTTCTATTATTTCCCCTGCCAAAACCGGTTTTTTCATCAACGCGCACCCATCTCCGTTATTCACGATTTTTGGCGCAGGGCATCCCATATTCAAATCCAAAACCGCAAACGGCCGGTCTTCAATCCGTTTCGCCATCTCACTGACAATCCCCGGGTCAGAGCCAAAAAGCTGTAAGGAAACAGGGTGTTCCGCCTCATCAATCCTTAACAGCTCCTCCGTATTCTTATTATTATAAAAAATGCCCTTGGCGCTCACCATCTCCATGCAGATTAGGCCCGCCCCCTGCTCTTTACAGAGAATGCGAAATGGCAGGTCTGTCACGCCTGCCATCGGAGCCAATATTAAGTTGTTTTCCAGCGTCACGTTCCCGATCTGAAGCGAATTCATTTTACCAATCCTTTACCTTTGCTTTTCAAAAATCAGCCGCAAGCCGGATAGCGTCAGGTTCGGGTCATAAATATCAATGCATTCCGTCTCATTCGCGATTATTCTGCCTAAGCCCCCGGTCGCGACTGTCTTCACACTCGCATATCCCGATTCCGCAATCATATGCCGCACAATATATTCCGTCTGCCCGATCTGCCCATAGATAAGCCCCGCCTGCATGCTGCTGATGGTTTCCTGCGCCAAGATGCTCTCTGGCTTTTGAATCTCTATTTTGGGCAGCTTCGCCGCGCCTTCCCATAAAGCCTTCGCGCTGATGCGGATGCCAGGCGCCGTCACGCCCGCCACAAAGGAGCCGGACGCGTCCACCAAGTCATATGTCGTCGCCGTGCCAAAATCCAGCACCAATACCGGCCCGCCATAAAGCGCAAACGCACCCGCTGCGTCCACAATACGGTCTGCGCCAATCTGCTTCGGGTTCTCCGTCACGACCCGGATGCCCGTCCGAATCCCAGGCCCCACAATGACGGGCGTGATATTAAAATATTTAATGATCCCGCTGTTGAGCGAATGCATCACATCAGGCACGACCGAGGCGATTATGACGTGCTCCACTTCTTTTCCGGATATTTGATTGCGCTCAATCATCTCCAGTATGTCGATCCCGTATTCGTCCGATGTCCGAAGCTGCTTTGTTGTCATGCGAAAAGTGGTGATCAGCGTCTTTCCCTCAAACATTCCAAACGTAATGTTCGTGTTTCCCACATCAATAGTCAGTAACATCCGTTTCCTCCTCTTATGCAATTGCCATATGGCTAACTCATGCATTTCCTCTGCTTCATCCAAAAAAGCAGCTTCTATAATATAACTGCAGCCCCTCTAAAAGCTCCCTCTTCTCCCTCTGAAGCTCTTTTACCTTAAGCGCGCTCCCAATCTCATCATATAGATAATCCCCCTCGTCCGCCGTCGTCCGAAAGGAAAGCTCCCCGTCTTCGTCAAAATACAGCTCCACTATGCCGCCCACATCTTCCGTAAAAAGCACGCACATAATATTAAGCTCATCTTTCACGCTTGACGGAATCCCCATAAAGTCAGGATTAAAATAAAATTTTTGCTCATACGCGCTGGCCGCGCACAGCACCACTTCCCGTTCCATCGTCCCTCCTGTAACTGACTGCCCTTCTGCTTAAGCGCCTGACGTCACACATATCCATAAAGCCCCCGCACGGACACTTCTCCAGAGGATACCCGTCTCGTTCCCTGCCCGGTCTCCACCAAAAGCTCCCCTTTTGGCGTAATCCCCTCTGCCGTCCCCACAAACGGCTCCTTGGGATCTAATATGCGCACCTGCCTGCCCAAATTTACAAGGCTCCCATTATATTCTTCCACAATGTCAGATAAATCCATTTTTTTCATAAATAAATCATAATACTTCTCGTACTGCTCCCAAACGGCCTCAATCAGCTCCACTCTGCGCGCGCGCTTGCCGCCCTCCAGCAAAATCGAGGTCGCCATTTGGGACACCTCTCCCTCAAATTTCCGATTTGACACGTTAATCCCAATGCCTGTCACAAGATAATTGACCGAGTCAATCTCCGCGCTCATCTCCGTTAAGATGCCGCATATTTTTTTACCGCTCAGCAAAACGTCATTCGGCCACTTTATCATTGCAGGCAGTCCATAGAGCTGACGGACTGCCTTTGCGACCGCCATGGCCGCAACAAGCGTCAGCATGGACGCGTCCTTGGGCTTTAAGTCCGGGCGCAGCAATACCGTCATGAAGACGCCGTCTTGCGCCGGGGATTCCCATGCCCGGCCACGCCTTCCCCGCCCGGCCTCCTGCCGGCCCGCAATGACAAGCGTTCCATGGGGGGCGCCTTCCTCGGCAAGCCGCTTTGCCTGAATGTTCGTGGAGTCCGTCACATCAAAATAAACGATCTTCTTCCCCGCCCAAGCCGTCTGTCGAATGCTGGAAAGCTCGTCCGGGTCAATAATGTCCGGCGATTCCACCAGGCGGTATCCCTTATTAGGAATCGCCTCAATCTGGTAGCCCTCTTTTTTTAGCTTCTGCATCCCTTTCCAAACCGCCGTCCTGGAAACGCCAAGCGCCTCGCACAATTCCTGGCCGGAGACGTATCCGGCCGTCCCCCGCAGGGCGGACAATAGCGCTGATTTCATTTCCATCACTCCTCTAAGGTCGCCAAAAGGACTGCCTTTATCGTATGCATCCGGTTTTCCGCCTCATCAAACACTACTGATTGACTGCCCTCAAACACCTCATCCGTCACTTCTATTTCTTTTATGCCGAATTTTTCAAACACTTCCCGCCCAACCGTAGTTTCCAAATCATGATATGCCGGCAGGCAATGCATGAAAATCGCCTGTGGCCCGGCAATTTCCATAACTTTCTGATTCACCTGATAAGGAGAAAGCTCCTGAATCCGTTCCGCCCACGCCTCATCCGGCTCACCCATCGACACCCAGACGTCGGTATAGACCACATCGGCCCCGGAAACCGCCGCCACATCCTCGCTCAGCGTAATCGACGCTCCCGTTTCCTTAGCCAACTCTTTACAATAGGCCACCAGCTCTTCATCCGGGAAATAGCGCTTCGTCGTGCAGGCCACAAATTCCATGCCCATTTTTGCGCAGGCCACCATCAAAGAATTGCCCATATTATAGCGGGCGTCGCCAAAATATGCCAGCTTAATTCCCTTAAGCCTTCCAAAATGCTCCCGTATCGTCAATAAGTCCGCCAACATCTGCGTTGGGTGAAATTCGTTGGTTAAGCCGTTCCAAACCGGAACGCCCGCGTATTTAGCAAGCTCTTCTACAATCTCCTGCCCATATCCCCGGTATTCTATCCCGTCAAACATCCTTCCAAGCACCCTCGCTGTATCTTTGATGCTCTCTTTTTTCCCAATCTGTGAGCCTGTCGATTCTAAATACGTGGCGTGCATCCCAAGGTCATACGCCGCCACCTCAAACGAGCAGCGCGTCCTGGTGCTTGTCTTCTCAAAAATCAGCGCCACATTCTTGCCAGGCAGCTTCGCATGGGAAATCCCACGCTTCTTCTCTTTTTTCAGCGTCTCCGCCAGGTCGATCAAATACAGAATCTCCTCCGGCGTAAAATCCATCAACTTTAAAAAATTCCGTCCTGATAAGCTCATTTTTCTCCTCCTGTCCGATTCCTAAAAAAGTGTGCGTTCCCACGCACACTTTTCCATTGGAAAGCTCCGTTTTCGTCTGTTATTTGCCCTCTCCCGCAACCTCAGCCAGAGATCTCGCAAGCCCTGCAATTCCCTGAATTTCAGAGGGGATGATGATTTTCGTCGCCTTGCCGTCCGCCGCTTTTGCAAACGCCTCTAAGCTCTTTAACTGAAGCACATTGGCGTCCGGAGCAGCCTCCCTTAAGAAACGGATGCCGTCCGCGTTCGCCTGCTGAATCTTAAGGATCGCCTCTGCCTGGCCTTCCGCCTCACGCACAGTCGCCTCTTTACGCGCCTCCGCACGTAAAATCGCAGCCTGCTTCTCTGCCTCTGCATCCAAAATTGCGGATTCCTTCTTTCCTTCTGCCACGAGAATGGTAGATTTCTTCTCGCCTTCCGCCTTTAAGATCGCCTCCCTGCGCTCACGCTCCGCCTTCATCTGCTTCTCCATCGCGTCCTGAATCGCAGCCGGCGGGATAATGTTCTTAAGCTCAACGCGGTTCACCTTAATCCCCCAGGGATCCGTCGCCACATCCAAGGATGCCCGCATTTTGGTATTGATGGTCTCGCGTGACGTTAACGTCTCGTCCAGCTCCAGGTCGCCGATTATGTTTCGAAGCGTCGTCGCCGTCAGGTTCTCAATCGCCATAATCGGGTTCTCCACCCCATACGCAAACAGCTTTGGATCTGTAATCTGAAAATACACGACCGTGTCAATCTGCATCGTCACATTATCTTTCGTAATCACCGGCTGCGGCGGGAAGTCCACCACCTGCTCCTTCAAATTAACGCGCCTTGCGACACGGTCTACAAACGGCCGTTTGAAATGAATGCCCACGCCCCACGTCGAGCGGTACGCGCCCAGGCATTCTACCACGGACGCATGAGCCTGCGGCACAATCTTAATGCAGCTGGCCGCAATCACCAGGGTAATTACAATCAAAATTACTAAAGTAATGATAAATTCCATAAGCAACCCTCCGTTATCCATATTCTTAAGATTTTACATTTACTATACTACTACACTCCACCGCAAATTACAAGAAAAAGAACGTTACTGACAAAAAACCCATTCCATCGCCAAAGCGACAGAATGGGCTTCTTTTTTCTATTTGACAAATTTTTAAAAAAATACGTTAGCGCCAATCAGCGTCCCTGCGCACCCGGAAGACGCGCTTCGGAAGGAAAGCGCCCCATTCGTGTTATCCACGCCGTTCAACGCCTCTCTCGCCGCCTGTATGCACGCGCTCCTGACCCCGCTGGCCATTACGCTTGCAACGCCGCCGTTTAATGCCGGGGTAAACTGGCCGCCTTGGTAAATGACGCCCGAGATAGAGCTTGGATACGCGCCGCTGCGCACACGGTTCATAACCACCGCGCCTACCGCAACCATGCCCTCATAAGAGCCGCTGCCCGCTTCGCACTGAATCAGCGCCCCAAGCAGCGTCACGTCGTCAGAGCTTGCCGATGCCGCCGATTTTTTCTTCGTACCCTCAGCAGCCGCTTTCGCCTCCGCTTCACGCGCTTCTTTCGCGGCGACTTCCTCACTGTTGAGCGCCGTTCCCAAATTCAGCTCAACTCCTACATATTCCGCGCTGACATATGCCGTGGCGTCCGATGTGTATACCGCCACCCATCCGTCTGCCGGCTCCGCTTCTTTATCTACCTTTAATTTTTCCCCTGCGTTCGTCGTCGTTACGACCGAAGCCTCCTCGCTTGGCTCACTCCTTAGCCGAAGGCCGTCCGTATTTACCGTCGCATACAGGCTGCATACCTCATTCGCAAGCGCGTTCGCTTCCTCTCCATAAACAAGGTAGTCATTTTTTACATATCCCGTAACATTGCCCGATGTGATCTGCGTCCATTCCCCATCAACAGAAAGGACTTCCGCCACATCGCCGCGATAAAATTTTCCCGCCGGGTCTGACGTCTCATCCGGCGCGGTGCGGATATTCATATCCTCTTCCACATCTGCCATCACCAGATTTTCCCACTCGCTTGCCGGCGCATCCTGCTGCTCTTCTTTTTTCTGCCCTTTTTGCTGTTCCGCTTTCATCTCTGACGCTTCTTCCAAAGCGACTTCTGTGAGATCCGGCGTCTCTATCTGTTCTGACTTCTCCGAAGCCCCTGCTTCTTCATTCAGCAAATCCGCCTCTGCCGCAACTTCCTGCAATTCCACGGCGCCGCTTGTCAAATCCGGCGTCTCTTCCTTCACTTCTATCTTATCAGATTCTTCTTTTAAATCGTTCTCGTCTTCTTTTAAGCTTTTATTTTCTTCCTTTACGCCTTCAGAAACATTCTCTTTTTTTGCAGGCGCAATGCTCGCCGCCTGAAACTCGCCCTCCTCGAATGCATCTGCCTGAATGCTGCTCAAATCATTCACGATGCCTGCGCTGCCATTCTCCGCCAGCGCGATCACCTCTGCCGCTGCCGTCACTTTTTCCTTCGCAGGCTCGCTGTTCATGTCTTCGGTGGATCCTCCCAATGCAGTGATCGTTGTCATTACAAGCAACGCCGATGTAACTGTCATGCTCTCAATCACTTTTTTGTTTCGATTCATCATATGACCTCCAATTGTAGTTTTCTGTCAAAATTATAATATTTTTATTAATATTCTTTTCAGAATTGCAACCAAAAATATTACATTTGTTACAGAATTATTACAAAAGGATAATATCACACTCTTCTTTTCCTGTCAACCCCCTGATTGCATAAGCAAAAGCACAGGAAACGGAGGCCCCCCTGCTGACTGCAAATAACAAAAGCATATGCGCGGCTTTCGCCATGCATATGCTTTGCGTCCCTTACAATCTCTTGAGCAATTCCTCCCGCTGCGCCTCATATCCTGGTTTCCCAAGCAGGGCAAACATATTTTTCTTATAGCTTTCCACTCCCGGCTGGTTAAACGGATTTACGCCAAGCAGGTATCCGCTCACGCCTACCGCAAATTCAAAGAAATAAAACAGCTCACCTAAATAGAACTCGTCCTGTTTTGGTATCTTCACCATCAAATTCGGCACATTTCCATCCGTATGCGCCAGGATTGTCCCATTCATTGCGTTCTTATTGACAAAATCCATGTCTTTCCCGGCAAGGTAATTCAGCCCGTCCAAATCCACCGGCTCCTCTTCGATCACGACATGGCCACGCGCGTCCTCCACGCTCATCACTGTCTCAAACATGATCCTGGCCCCGTCCTGAATGAACTGCCCCATGGAATGCAAATCTGTCGTGAGATCCACTGACGCCGGGAACAGGCCCTTTTGGTCTTTTCCCTCGCTTTCTCCGTAAAGCTGTTTCCACCACTCCGCTACATAGTGAAGGCTTGGCTCATAATTAGCCAACACTTCCACCGCCTTCCCTTTCCTTAGCAAAATATTACGCAGCGCCGCATATAATAATGCGTCATTCTCCTCAAATTTTTGCTCAAGCGCCAGCCTGCGGCCCTCCGCCGCGCCTGCCATAAGCTGCGAAATGTCCGCCCCGCTGACTGCAATAGGAAGAAGGCCCACAGCGGTAAGAACGGAAAAGCGCCCTCCTATGTCATCAGGCACAACAAATGTCTCATACCCCTCTTCAGCCGCCAGGTTCTTCAGCGCCCCTTTCGCTTTATCTGTCGTCGCATAAATCCTCTTTGCAGCCTCTTCCTTTCCATATTTCTCTTCCAGCTTTTTCTTAAAGACGCGGAAGGCAATCGCAGGCTCCGTAGTCGTCCCGGATTTAGAAATCACATTGACGGAAAAGTCACGGTCTGCAACGACATCCAAAAGCCCTTCCACATACGCGCCGCTGATGCTGTTGCCCACATAATAAATCTCCGGCGTCTTCCTGGCCTCTTTGGGCAGGTTATTATAAAAGCCATGCCTTAAAAATTCAATTGCCGCCCTTGCCCCAAGATAAGAGCCGCCAATCCCAATCACAATCAGCACATCTGAGTCCGACTGAATTTTGAGGGCCGCCTTTTCAATCCGTTCAAACTCTTCTTTATCATACTCCACCGGGAGATCCAGCCAGCCGACAAAATCATTTCCGGCCCCGCTTTTAGAGACAAGCTGCGCTTTCGCCTCCTCCGTCAGCCTGCCCATATAGCCAAGCTCTTCCTCGCTGACAAACCCTAACGCTTTCGAATAATCCAATGTAATCTTTTCCAATGGTAAACACTCCTTTTTCATTTATACTTTTGTTACAATTTCTGCCTTTATTTTATCAAACGCATATCCACAGATCAAGACCTAAAAAACTTCTGAAATCACGTCCATCAACAGCTTCATGTCCTCTTCTTTCTTACGCTCTTCATTTTGCCGCTCAATTTCTTCCGCCGTTTGACAAGCCTCTGCCTGCACTTGCGCCTCTTTTGGGCAATCCTCCTTTGCCTGCGCTTCTTCTATTGGCGTATCCGCCAATACCACGTCAAAATATTGCCGGATTTTTTTGCAGATTTTTCGGATCTCCCTTCTCATCCCCGACACCTGCACCAGTATGATAAGCAGCAAAAATAAGCCAATCCCGCCAGATACGACGGCGACCATAACTGCATTTTCTCTTATGTAAGAAAGGATTTGTTCTTGCAGCATAATTAAGCCTCCTTTTCTTTTTCACTTCATTTTATAAAATGCTTTTTGTTCCTACTCAAT